>CAYULG010000203.1:0-4939 GCA_964445365.1 uncultured Salinivenus sp.
CCACCGCCGCCGATGCGAAGGGCCTCCTGGCCACGGCCATCCGCTCGGAGGACCCGGTGCTCTTCCTGGAGCACAAGGCCCTCTACCGCGCGGCCTCCGCCCGCACGCCTACTCCGCCGGAGAACTACACGCTGCCGTTCGGCGAGGCGCGCATCGCCCGCGAGGGATCGGACATGACCATCGTCACCTACGGCATGATGACGCAGAAGTCGCTCAACGCGGCGAAGGAATTGGAGAAGGAGGGCGTGGACGTCGAAGTCGTTGATCTCCGCACGATCGTTCCCCTCGACTCGGAGACGATCCTCAAATCGATTCAGAAGACAAACCGAGCGCTCGTCGTCTACGAGGACCACGAGTTCGTTGGGTTCGGCGCCGAGATTTGTGCGCAGATTGGCGACGACGCCTTCGAATACCTCGACGCCCCCATCCGCCGCGTCGCTGGCGAGTTCACCCACATCCCCTTCGCCCACTCGCTGGAGCGGGCCGTGCTCCCAAGCGACGAGGGCATCCTCGACGCCGCCCGTGACTTGGCCGCCTTCTAAGTAGACGAGCGGGGACCGGAGTCTGCTACGGCCCCTCCGAGGTGGGCATCGGTTGCGAGGACTGAACGGTGTCCAGCGTCGTGGAATCCGGTGATGCATCTACCGGTGCCGGCACCTCTTGAACGCGCGACACGCCCACGCCGCGCTTGTAGACCATCGCACCGCCGTTCTCTCCTGTCATGTAGAGCGGGAAAAGGGTGCCGAGCCCAACGACGAAGAGGACAACGTGGACGGTCTGATTCGTCCGGACCCTGGAGACAAACAGCCCGGCCGCTCGCACGAGCGCATACCCGCCCGTGCACAGCATCGTATACCACGCCCAGAAGGAGTGAGTCGACAGCGTTTCGGCGGCCCCAGGCGTTGCGATGGACACCGTGTCGATCGCCCAGGTCCCACTGTAGTAACTCGCGACTGCGCTCAGCCCCGTTGCTGCATAAAGTCCCGTCGCCACCTCCTGCCCCGTCGCCCAGCGCTCCCCGAGCCAGAGGGCCAAGGCATCGGCGGCAACGGCGACAAAAATAAGCGCAATGGGAAAGTGGACGATGAGAGGATGCGCATTCGGCACCCATTCGGGCAACAGAAAATCAGGGACCACGGAGAGACGGCACAGTTGCGGAATTGGTTACGGCACGTGACGAAACCCACCGTTTCGAGCGCGTGGTTCGGCGACATCGTAACCAACTCGGCACGGCTCGTCGCCTGTTCAACGAACCCGAAACGTTTCTTCACGTCTCGCCTTCGCCACCGAAAAACTGCCCGTGGAAGCCAAACGGGATGGGGTGGGGCACCGCGGCCCGCGCCCGCTCCTGGAACGAGTCGGCGTCGAGGACGAGCAAAAACGACTGCTCATCCGCCGGGTCGAGCACGACGGACAACACTAGGCCGTCGTCCTCCGCCGTCCCGTCCGGACGGGGGACGAAGACCGGCTCGCCCGGATAGGTGCCGTCCTCGCGCCAGACCTGGGCACGGCCGGTCTGGGCATCGATCTTCACGAGTTGGTCGGTGAAATCGCCATCCTCGCTCGTCCCGACCCCGTAAACGTACTGGTAGGATTGTGCTCGGGCCGCCTTCTCGTGGAGGCGCGGCAGCTCCAGGCTCTCGCCGCTTTGCACCGTAGAGGACGCCGAGCCGCCGCTCAGCGGGAGGCGGTAGCGGCGGAGGTCGCCGGTGCCCGGCGTCGGTTCGTCGCTGCGAAGGCGGTCGAGGTAGAGATCGTCGATGATGGAGGCGTCCGGATAGGTGACGACATCGCACACCACCTCGTCGTCCCGCTCGAAGGCGTTGACGTGATGAAAGGCAAAGGCCGGGTCCGCCGTGCAGGTGGCGACCTCCGCCCCGTCGCTCTTGCGAAGAATTCGGAAGCGCGTGCCAAGCTCGGGCTGCCACTCGAAGTTCTCGATGAAGGGCTTGCCCCGCAGTAGCAGATCCAGTGGGTCAACCACGATCGGCCACTCGGCCAGGATCACGTAGCGCTTCGTCATGCCGAAGCTGTGCATGTAGCGGGGCCGATCCACGTTGATCGTAGCCAGCACGTCCCGCGAGCGACTGTTCGGGGCAAGCCCGGCGACGTGGTACCTGCTCTGTCGACCAAACTCGGTCAGATAGGTGATGGTGCGCCCCGTCTCCGGCTCCCGGAGCGGATGGGCCGTCGCCATCGGGGCGTCCACGTCGTCCTCGTAGTCCATCACGCCCGCCGTCTCCAGCGTCTCCGGATCAAAAGCAACCGGAAGGGGCGTCGCCGTAAGCGCCACGTAGGCGTCGTCGATCTGCGTGACGTTGATGCTGGCGTTGTCCGTGGGCTTGGGGTTGAAGACGCTCATCACCCGCCCGAAGATCGACATGCACGGGTCCGTGGCGAACTCGGAGCGCACGATCTCGCCCTGCTCCAGCGCCTCCGTTCGGCTCTGCGTCTCCAGGAAGCGATTGCGGTATTCCACTGCCCCGTCCCCCATCCGAAACGCGTGCAGCATCGCGTGCCCGTCGAACCAATGGTCGTAGTCCTGGTCGCCCACTTCGAACTGCGCGGGCCCGTTGCGGATGAGGGTACCCGACAGCCAATCCGGCAGAGAGCCCTTAACAGGAAGGTCGGGCTCGTGGAGTTCCTGGCGCAGGCTGTCAAAGCCGAGGCGATAGTCGGACATGAAGACAAAGAAGGGAGGGCACTTCTGGGAGTACAGGGACACGACTTGCACCAGTATCCCCCCGCCGAAGGTCCCATCTTCCTGCCCGCTACCGCGATCGCAGCATGATGGTGCCCTCGCGCGAGGCCAACCGCAGGAGCGGGCCGCCGTCGCGAAGCGCACCGTGGTAGTTTTCCTCCTCGTCCTGGAGCGACGCAAATTCGAAGTTGCCCGTGAGCTCGGCGTCGTCGCCAAGGTCTGTGGAGAGATCAAACCCGTCACCCGCCGGCACCGACAGGGTGACACGCGCCTCTTCTGTATCGATCTGAGCGCCCTCCAGCGAATCGACGGTCACGTCGGCCTGCCCCTCTTCCATGCCCAGAAGGAACCGTCCCCGCAGTTCGTTCACCGTGGCAGTTCCTTCGTCCATGTCGATCTCCAGGTCCCCCCGCACGTCTGTGACCGTCACCGAACCGTCATCCACGTCGATGCGGGTCGCCCCCTGTTGGTTTGCCACCCGAACTGGCCCTTCGTCCGTTTCGACCTGAAGGGGGGCACGGAGGCCAGTGACATCGATCTCGGCGTCTTTGCCCGCGACCGACACTTCAGCCGACTCCGGCACGGTAAGGGTGTAGTGCACAGCCGGATGGGACACCCCGTAGCCATAGATCTCCGGTCCGAATGACCACCGGGCCTCCAGGTCGTCAAAGTTGCTCTCCAGTTCGAGGTCCTGGGTGAGCGTCTCTGCGTCAATGACAGTGTTCTCGACGAACGCCTCGTCCTGCTCGGACTCGATGCGTGCCTCGTACGCCACCGCGTCACGAGACCAGGTTGAGACGGTGATGCTCCCCCCCTCATTCTCGACAGACACGCTGCCCGAACTGAGGGCCACAGTATCGCGCACGGTTCGCTGGTGGGGTTGGGCGTACAGCGAAGTGAGACCGACTGCGAAACACAGCCCGAAAACAAAGCCGATCGTGCGATTCAGCATTAGACTTCGGTGATATTGGTGCGGAAGAACGAAAGAGGCTACTGATTCTGTTCGTCGGTGCGTTCGAAGACGATTTCCCGCCCTCGCTGGTAGAGCGTCAGTTTGGGGACGGACCCGTCGTCGGAAACGGTGAATTCGATCTGGGCGTCGACCACTTGCGCGGCAAACCGCGTTTTTGAAACTGGATTCACCTTGATCTTCCGCTGCCCCGTGGCCTGGGTGTAGAGCTGATCCCCCTGTCGAGTGACCGTCATCTTGAAACTGGGCCGCGGCCTGGCGGCATAGACGCCGGTGTAGCGCTCCAGCGTCTCGGCGGACACGTCGCCCGTCTTCGACTCCACCGTCACGCCCAGCTCCCGCAGGGCTCGCTTCGCCGCTTCGTGAGCCGGGTTCTGGTCGAGGGCCGCTCTCAAGTTCGTCTTGGCGGCACTCCGATTGCCCAGCGTTTTTTGGGCGAGCCCGAGTCCGGCGTGGGCGGCCGCGAGCGTCGAGTCCAGCGAGAGTGTGAACTCGTAGATCCCGACCGCCTGCTCGGGCCGGTCCTTCTCGCGGAGGGCGTCCCCGAGCCGAACGAGTTCGTCGGCGCCGTACTCGTAGGCGTCGGGTTGCTCCTGCTCCAGGGTGCGGTAGCGGGCCGTAGCGTCGGCCACGGGCTGGTTCTGAAGCACGTCCCAGAGCGCCCGCGCCACCGACGGCTGAGGAGCCGGGGCCGATTCACCGTACAGGAGGCGCTGTAGGCCTGTCAGCATCCGTCCCGTCGACCGGCTCATTGTGTTGTCCAGAACGACAATCGTATAGTTGCCCGGCTTGGCGTAGCTTAGCGCAGACGAAAAGCCATTGATCCCACCCCCGTGCTGAGTGAGGGTCACGGGTTGGCCCGCAATGGTATCGGTTCTGTTGACGAGGCCGTAGCCGTAGCCATTCTCGGCGTGGGCGGTGGTCATCGCGTCGTAGAGCGAGTCCGGAAGCACCTTCCCTGTGTGGAGCGCGCGGGTCCAGCGGTGCAGCCCGGTCGGCGTCGCGTAGAGCATGCCGGCGGCGACGGGGACGGAGGACTCGATGGGCTCGGCCCGGCGGTAGCCCCACACGGTCTGCCGGTAACCGGCCGCCTCCCGCTCGATCACCTCTTCGCCGAAGGCATACCCGATGGGGCCGTCAAGGTCCAGCGGCGCCAACACCTTCTCGCGCAGGGCCCTGGCGTAGTGCTGCCCCGTCACCTCCTGCGCGATCACGCCGAGCAGGAAGTAGCCCGAATTCGAGTAGCTCCACTGGCTCCCCGGTTCAAA
>CAYULG010000204.1:0-4928 GCA_964445365.1 uncultured Salinivenus sp.
GCCCCACAACGACACCCTCGCGTGGCGCACCGTGGCCGACTCGATCCGGCAGGTGCGGATGGTGACCTGGGTGGACTCCACGACGCTGCCGGATGTTGAGGCCGGAGCCTCCGTAACGGCCCGCGATGATGTGTGGGTAACCGCCGTCCCTGCAATCCGGCAGTTCTGCCAAGGCCTCGACCGGACTGGTGATCGGCTCCGCCTCCGCCTCGCCCAGCGCCTCGGCCTCCCCCCCGACGCAGTGCGCGACCGGTTCGTCGAGCTCTGGGTGCGCCCGCAAGATCTCGTGCGCCCGTGCCCCGATCCCGAGGTGACGGACCGGGAGTGCGAACTGGAGTTTCCCGCCCCACGCCGATATGTCCAGGTGAGCGACGGCCACCGGGCATGGTTTCGAGATCTTAAGCGAACCTCCTACGGCCCAGACGGCTATCCCTTCACCGGCCTCGGATACACCTACGACTGGAACCCCACGACCGACGAGATCGGCCCCAGCGAATTCGTCCTGCGTCCCGCCCGGGACGACACCGCCGCGCCCAACTCGGCCGGACGTGCCGTCGTTCACGCCGTCCACTCGACAGAGGAATACTGCCGGGCGGCCCCTGATCTCTGAGGACGGCCCCACCCGCAAACGTTTGTCCCGACTCCTTTCGACTACGTTTCTTCCCTATGATGTCCGTCCGCCGCTTCGCCCCCGTCGTCGTTCTCCTGCTCGTGTTCGGCGTCGGGTGCTCGTCCTCCGACGTACCTGATGCGTCGCCCCCCGACCCCGACGCGCCGCTCCTTCTGATCTCAATTGACGGCCTCCGGTGGGACTACCTCGATCGGCACGGTGCCCCCACGCTCTCTCGGCTGGCAGAGGACGGCGCGCACGTCGAGCGCCTCGTCCCCGTCTTCCCGAGCAAGACGTTTCCCAACCACTACTCCATCGTCACGGGCCTGCATCCCTCCAACCACGGGATCATCGCCAACAACATGTACGACCCGAAGATGGACGCGACGTTCAGCCTCAGCGACCGGGCGGCGGTCGAGAACCCGAACTGGTGGGGCGGCGAGCCGATCTGGGTGACGGCTGAGACGCAGGGCCTCACGGCGGCGACGTATTTCTGGCCCGGCTCGGAAGCCCCTGTCCAGGGCGTCCGGCCCACCGAGTGGTTCACGTACGACGGCAGCGTGCCCGGTACCACGCGGGTCGACCAGGCCCTGGCGTGGCTCGACCGTCCGCCCGAGGCCCGACCCGACTTCCTCTCGCTGTACTTCAGCCGTGTCGACACGAAGGGGCACTACCACGGTCCCACCTCCGATTCGGTGGCGGTGGCCCTGCAGGAGGTGGACCGCTTCCTGCGGCGGCTCCTCGACGGCCTGGAGGCGCGCGGGATCGAGGACGACGTCAACCTCGTCGTGACGTCCGACCACGGCATGACGCCCACGGCCCGCGAGCGCACCGTCGTCCTCGACGACTACATCGACCTCGACGACGTGCGGCTCATCGACACGAATCCCGTCGCCATGATGGAGCCGCAGGACGGCGCGTCGGCCGAAGCGCTCGTATCGGCGCTGGACGCGGCGCCCCACCTGTCGGCCTACCATCGGGGCGAGTTGCCGGACACGCTCCACTTCGAGGGCCACCGCCGCATCCCCGCCGTCCTGGCGCTCGCCGACGACACGTGGACCCTCCGCACCCAGGCCTGGATGGACGACAATCCGGACTGGGAGGGCGGGGGCGCCCACGGCTACGATCCGCGCTACGAGAACATGCACACCTTGCTCGTCGCCCACGGGCCCGGATTCAAGAACGGCACAACGGTCGACCGGCTGTCGCTCGTCCACCTGTACGAGGCCATGGCCGCCCTGCTCGACCTGACCCCCGCCCCCAACGACGGGCGGCTGGAGGCCGTGCGTCCCCTCCTCGCCCCCGACGCCGTCCCGACGACTGCGGCGCCGTAGGCTCGGCTGCGCAACAGGCACAGTGCTTCTTCTCCACACGACGGCCACGAGGCGGCACCGCGTGTCGAACTGTGCCCCAGCGATTCATCCGGAATGGACCGGTGCACGTTCAAGAGGTCTGTTGCGGATCGTGAAGACTCGTTATTCTGAGGGAGCCGACAGGCGACCGAATACCCTCTTTGAAATCCAGCGTTTCCGCCGCATTCGGAGAGATCTTTCGACTCCACTTTGCTCCGCTCAAGATGACTCTGTTGCAAAAGGGATTGCTTGAGATTGCACCGGGCCTCTCACCCTTTGCTCCCTCCGCCCTCCTGCGCCCCCGACGCAGATCCATTCCCAAATTTGTGTGAGGGCGGTCCCGACGGCGAACCCCGAACGGCAAACTGCCTATTGTTATACTTGACCAGATTGTTGCCCTTCTCTGA
The DNA here is from genome assembly GCA_964445365.1 of uncultured Salinivenus sp. Taxonomy (GTDB): domain Bacteria; phylum Bacteroidota; class Rhodothermia; order Rhodothermales; family Salinibacteraceae; genus Salinibacter. The sequence goes on from CAYULG010000204.1 coordinate 2,370, forward strand.
CGCGCCCAGGCTATCGCCTGCACATCTCCCCCGAACCGACGCACGCCCCCCGCCCACATGATTGACGCCCTCCCCTCGGACGCCCTCCGCCAGCGCTTCGACCCGTCCGACTTTGACTTCGAGACCACCGACGACCTGTCGGCCGAGACGGAAGTGGTCGGCCAGGACCGGGCCGTCGAGGCGCTCAACTTCGGCATGAGCATCGACGCCGAGGGATACAACGTGTTTGCCCTCGGGCCTACGGGCACCGGTCGTCGCGAATTGGTGCAGCACCTCCTGGAGGAGGAGGCCGCCGGGGAGGATACTCCTCCGGACCTGTGCTACGTCAACAACTTCGAGGACGAGCGCGAGCCGCGCGCCCTTCACCTCCCGGCGGGCCGGGGCTGCGACTTGAAAGAGGACGTGGACGCCCTCATTGAGGACCTCCAGACGGCCCTCCCCGGCACGTTCGAGAGCGAAGAGTATCAGTCGCGCCGCGAGATGATTCAGGAAGAGGTGCGGGAGGGACAGGAGGCGGCGCTCGAAGACCTGCAGGCGCGGGCCCGCGAGGACAACATCGCCCTGATTCGGACCCCGCAGGGCTTCGTCTTTACCCCCATCCGGGACGGCGAGGTGGTGCCGCCGGAGGAGGTCGAATCGATGCCGGAGGAGGAGCGCGACGCGGTGGAGGAAAAGATCGAGGGGTACCAGGAAGAGCTTCAGGACATCCTCCAGAAGGTGCCCGAGCATCAGCGCGAGGCGCGTCAGCGCATCGAAGAGCTGAACGAGGAAATGGCGGCACTCGTCGTCGACGACCTCGTCGACGAGCTGCGGAGCAAATATGCGGACTTCGACGAGGTGCTGGACTTTTTGGACAGTGTGCGCGCCGACCTCATCGAGAACGTCGATTTCTTCGTCCAGGCGGCCCAGCAGGGCCAAAATCCGCAGCAGCAGGGCCCGCCCCAGATGATGCAGCAGCAGGGCCAGCAGGGCGGTGGGCAGCAGGCGTCCGCGCCGGACGGGGCCTTTTGGCGCCGCTACCGCGTCAACCTCATCGTCGACCACGAGGACACGGAGGGCGCCCCGGTCGTCTACGAGGACAATCCGAACTACCAGAACCTCGTGGGCCAGGTGGAGCAGATCGCCCAGATGGGCGCGCTGGTCACCGACTTCAATCTGATTCGCCCCGGGGCGCTCCATAAGGCCAACGGCGGCTACCTGATCGTGGAGGCGCGCCAGCTGCTCACGCAGCCCTACGCCTGGGAGGGACTGAAGCGCGCGCTCCAGAACGGCGAGATCCAGATCGAGTCGCCCGGTCAGGCGCTCGGCCTCATCCGCACCCTCACCCTGGAGCCGGAAGCGGTGCCGCTCGACGTGAAGCTCGTGGTGGTGGGCGAGCGGCTGCTCTACTACCTCCTCGACGCCCTCGACCCGGACATGGACCGCCTGTTCAAGGTGATGGCCGACTTCGACGGCGAGATTGATCGGGGCGAGGAGCAGGAGGCCGCCTACGCCGACCTCATCGCCACCACCGTCGCAAAGAACGACCTCCATCCCTTCGATCGCTCGGCCGTGGCGCGGGTATTCGAGCACAGCATCCGTCTGGTGAGCGACACCGAGAAGCTCAGCGCGCACGTCGAGCAGATCCGGGACCTGCTGGTGGAGGCCGACCACTGGGCCCAGGACGACGGGGCCGACACGGTCACGAACGACCACGTCCAGCAGGCCATCGACGCACAGATCTACCGCGCCGACCGTCTACGGGAGCGCGTACAGGAGTCCATCGAGCGCGACAAGGTGTACATCGATGCCGAGGGGGAAACGGTCGGCCAGATCAATGGCCTGTCGTACCTGGAGGTGGGCGGCTTCAGCTTCGGCAAGCCCAACCGCATCACCGCCCGGGTGCGCCTCGGGGAGGGCGAGATCGTGGACATCGAGCGCGAGGCGGCCCTCGGCGGTCCCCTCCACTCAAAGGGCGTGCTCATCCTGTCGGGCTTCCTGGAGGGCCGGTTCGCGCAGAAGTATCCCCTGTCCCTTTCGGCCCGTCTCGTGTTTGAGCAGTCGTACGGCGGCATCGACGGGGACAGCGCCTCGTCGGCCGAGCTGTACGCGCTTCTGTCCGCCCTCGCGGAGGTGCCGCTGAAGCAGACCCTGGCCGTCACCGGATCGGTGAACCAGCGCGGCGTCGTGCAGCCCATCGGGGGGGTCAACGAAAAAATCGAGGGCTTCTTCGACGTCTGCGAGACCCGCGGCCTCACCGGCGACCAGGGCGTCCTCATCCCGGCCAGCAACACTGACAATCTCATGCTGCGTCCGGACGTGGTGGATGCCGTCGACGCGGGCGACTTCCACATCTACCCCGTGGAGACGGTCGACCAGGGCATTGAGCTGTTGACCGGCATTGAAGCTGGCACGCGCGACGAACAGGGGGCCTTCCCGGACGATACAATCAATGGTCGGGTGGAGGCTCGGCTCCACGAGTTTGCCGACCGTCGGCGCCAGTTTGCCCTGACGGACGGCCAGGCCGAAATGACCGATGAGGCGTAATTGCCGATGCGTGAGACCGCTCGCAAACCCGGG
>CAYULG010000205.1:0-4910 GCA_964445365.1 uncultured Salinivenus sp.
ACCTCGTCCCCGACCCCGACACGATCATAGAGGGCTTCGAGGCCGAGTTCGACCGATTGGCCGACGACGTGTCGTCCACGGACGACGAATAGGCCCTACGCGTCGTCCGTCGCCTGTTTTTCGGAGACGGCATCCGCCAGATCGTCCATCTGTTCGGCCAGATCGTTGACCTGATCGCGCAGCTCGTCAATGTCGTCGCGGTGCGGGACGCCGAGCCGCTGGAGCGCGTCGTTCACCTCCTCGCGCACCCGCGCCTCGACAGCCTCCACTGCATCCGTGCCGTCCTCTGCAAGCTGCTGCACCTGCTGGGCCGTCCGCTCGGTCGTCTCGCGCCGTTCCTGCTCCCAGGACTTGCCCTCCTCGACGAGCGCGTCGAAGACCTGCGTGCCCGCCTCCTCGGCCACCGACAGGGCCCCCAGCCCGGCCAGCCACAGGTTGCGGGCACTGCGCGCCAGGCCCGACGCCACCTCCATCGCCCCCGGCAGGTCGCTTCCGGCGGACGTCTTGCCGGACGACGTCTTCTCGTTCGACCGCTCCTTCTTGCCGCGCGTGACGTTAATCTTGGGCTTTTGGTCGTCGCTCATGGCGTTGAACGTTAGAACGTTGCACGTTGAACGTTTTTGGGATTGGGCCTTCGTTGGGCGGAATCCGCTCCGATAGCGGTCGGGATGCTGAGAGGTTGCTCTCCCCCGGAGGAGCGACGCCTCGACTAAACGTTCCAACGTAAAACGTTAAACGTTGGGGCGTTATGAAAAAGCAAAATCTTTTCCTCGGGTAGCTGTTGCTCCCTCGGGAGCAAACAACTTGGACGCGAAACGGGCTTAGTAGTTTTTTTCGACGTGGGCGGCCACCTTGTTCATGCCGCGAAAGACGCCCATGTTCGACATGATGCTCATCATGGCGCCTTCGATCTCGTAGTCGGGGGACGCGAGCGCCTCGGCGGAGCCCATCTCGCCCTTGTCCATCTGTACCCATACGTCGTACGGCGCCGTGGCGCGGACCATCACCTCGCTCTTGTCGACCGGCTCGTCGCGCATCTGGTCGGAGGGAGCGTCGTCAATCCACAGGTCTACGTCCACAATTTCCCCGTCCTCGAACGTGTAGGTGGCGGAGACATCCTCGCCTTCGGGCGTGTCGAAGCAGCGCAGCTCCACGGTTTCGGAGAAGGAGCCGGCCTTGTCCTGAAACTCCTCGTCGCTGTTGATGGACTCGACGAAGGCTTCGACGAATTCGGGGGTCCAGTAGCGGGGCGTGTCGTCGCTCATGGCGGAAGGGGGCGATCGGTTCGAAAGAGGGGTACGTCGTAGTTAAGCCAACGAGACGCACAGTGGCAAGCAAAGAGACACCGTTCATACAGACCACAACGAAGAAGGTGCCCATCCCATCACGGGCCTCGTGCTCCCTGACGAAAAGTCGCCTCCAGCCGGCCCGGGCAGCCTCAAGAAATGATTCGTCCCCAGAACGGGGTTAAACCAAACCTACCGCAAAACAGAAGGGACCCGGCCATCTCCCGAACCGCCACGCAGTGGGCTAAAAGTCGAACAGCGACTGCGGCCCGTCCTGTTTTAGAATGGCGACAAACTGACGAGAGGCTCGATCAGCGCTGGCGGCCTCACTTGGGTCCCGAAGGGAAAGTCGGACCACTTCCCATCCCTGCCGAACCGCCCGGTTAATTTCGTTGAGGTCCTGCCTGTGACCGGCGCGCGGATCCACGACAATTTCCTTTTTCCGGGAGGTGTCCTCCGCTTGGTCCTCCTGGGCGTCCTGGGTGTTCTCAGCATCCATCCAGGAGGGGGCGCCGAGATCGTCGGCGGACTCGGACGAACCCTCCTCCGGAGGCGACGGGTCGTCCCCGAGAAGAGGGTCGTCTTCGGGGTTATCAAAGACATCGTCGAAGAAATTATGGTCGCTCATACCGTTTCAGGAATTTCGATCGTGGAGACCGTGCTGGCCGCTTCCGTTTGAATACCGAGAACGAACTACGTCCGATCCGACTTTTTCTCCCGAATCGTTTCGTACACTGATCCATACCGTTCCATTCGTTCGGCCACTTCGTGGACGACCGACTGGTACGCCTCTGCGCCCTGGGAGTCGGGGGCGTAGTCGAAGATCGACTGGCCGCGGGTGGGTGCTTCCTCGAGTGCCGGATCGTGACGGATCTCTGTATCGAAGACTTTCCCGCCGTAATGCTGGCGTACCTGCTTGATGATGGCCTTCGTCTCCCGATCGTCCCGCTGGACCATGGTGAGCAGGACCCCGAGGACCGGGGCCGCTTCTCCGAGATTTCGGCGCACGTTCTTGACCACCTTCCCCAGGCTCACAAGTCCTTCGAGGGAGAGATACGAGGGCGCAACAGGGATGATGAATGCGTCCGCCGCCACCAGTGCATTGATTGTGAGCAGGGAGGTGGAAGGGGCACAGTCAATGAGAATGGTATCGTACCGGTCTTCGATCGCGGACAAGCCGTGGGCCAGTCGCTTCTCTCGTCCGTCTACCCCCGAGAGTTTGGTGTCGGCGTCGGCCAGGCGCAGGGAGCCCGTAAGCACGTCGACATTTTCCGTATTGGTGGTGCGAACCACCTGAGAAGGAGACTCTTCCCCAAAGAGAAGAGCCGCCGTGGAGGGATCCAGGTTCTCTCTCTCCACCCCGAGCGCAAACGAGGCGGATCCTTGACTGTCGAGGTCAACGACCAGCACGCGGTCGCCGGTGCGCCCAAGGCCGGCGGCCAGGTTCACGGTCGTCGTGGTCTTACCCACGCCGCCTTTGTTGTTGATGATCGGAATGGTCTGAATCATACTCGGGGGCCTTCGGTGACGAGAGGGATGTGCGTACAGCGATCACGCGGAGACCATGAAAAGGGGGATACGGGGGCCCGCAAAGCGAACCTCAGCGAATGCGAGCCCCCGTACCCGCCGGAGAGCGCCATGCTCTAGGAGACTGCTCGATTGTACCCCTCGGCGTCATGAACGCTGCGCGACCACAGAGGGAACCTCGGATTTCCGAGGCCGGTCGATCCCGACCATTCTGCCCCCTCAGGTGCTTCGTGCGCCTCACAGCGACCCAGGGGGCTCCAGTGATGAGGCAAAATCCAAAAATCAAAACAGTCTCCAGGCCGGCGATACAGGGAACGTCCCCGCAGAAGGAAGGACGCTTAGGACAGTTCCAGACTCTGGTCCACCTTGTCGATGGAGCGCCGGGCCAGTCCAAGATTCCCTTCGCTTCGATCAATCGCCATGTAGATGAACACATCCTCGTGGTTATCGCACAGTCGGATGAGGTGGAACTGGTCTTCGAGGGAGATCAGGATGTCCTCAATATCACCATTGAGTCCGAGGTCGTGGGCAACGTTCTTCTTGGCGCGCACCACCTCCGTGTTGCCGGCCCCGGCCAGCTCCATGTCGAGATCGCGGCCGCCGATGGTTCCGAGCGTCATGCCGTTTTCGTAGTCGACGATGGCGGCCCCGATAGCCCCGGAGATGTCCATGAGTTCGTCGAGTGATGTCTCGATGTCCTGGGTTTCAGTAGCCATGATCCTGTTTTGGTTTTGAGATGATTAAGAGAGGGATGAACGCCCCGATCGATACGCTACGCGGAGCGTGTTGGTTATCATGCAGAAATGTTGCCAGAATTGAGAACTGGAACAGAAAGCAGACTGACTGAAGTCGACTTCGCTTCTCTGTCCCCAAGATACATCTTATGGTAAAACGCGGATTCCCGCTTTTCACTGGCCGGAATGTTACGTATATGTCAATAAGCAAACGATCACGTCCCTACCGGTATAGTTTTTTCAACTAACCGCTTTAAAAAGCGCTTTTCTAACCCACTTCCTTTTGGAACACCCGTTCCTGACCAACCGGTCATGATTCGGGAGTCCTCTCTGACACTGGTCGTGGCCGTTCACACTTCCGGGCCGGGGGGTAAATCTGTAATTCTTCCTACATTAATACATAATTTGCAATGACGAACGCGCCAGCGGCTCAGGCCTCTTCACAACACTTCAATGCGGCATCGTCGAGGGAGCTTGATGTCTACGCGGCGGAGTTTGCGAAGCTCGTCGCGCAATGTACGCCCCATCGAGACGGGACGCCCGCTGGTTGGCTGCGCCGGCTCCCCGACGAGGCTTTCTATTATTATCGGAAGGGGGTCGCCACCTTTGGGGAAGAGGCGACAACCCCGGTTGAGCGACGCGGGCGACTGTATCTCATCCATACATGCTTGGTCCTCATGTGGATGAGTTGGGGAAAAGAAAACGCCCGAACCCGCTTCCGAACCCATCTAAGAAAAGGAACCCGCCGAGCCGCTTCGCTCGTGAAGCTCGAATACCTCCGGCGGGCGGGAATACTGTCCGATTACGACGTGCCGAACTGGTTTTATCAGCCGGTGGATGAGTGGACGGCCACGCTGGTCACCGAGGACGTGCAGCTCGAGACGATTCCCGACGGCGAGATGAAGCGCAAGCTTCAGGAGCAAGACATCGTAGAGTGCAGGATGACGACGCTGTCGACACTCCAGGGGGCTGGAATTATCCCCCCCCTTCCAGCGCTATCGTTGGAATAAACAGTTCCACTGCCCCGGCACGGACCGATGGAATGTGCAGGCGGCCCCACGACTCGAGGCGGGAAGTGAGACGTCCGTTCCCCTGATTGTCCGAGGCAACGATGCTGTTGTCGTGGGCTAGGCCATCGAGGCCGGAAGTTCGGCCTTCTTCGTCCCCACCTTTCCGCTGGCTCCGTCGCCGCCGGGCGTGGGCAGGTCGTCGGGCACGTCGGGCTTTTTGGTGTCCACGGCGTCCGGGTCGGCGGTCTGGTCCGGGAGGGAGGCGGAGGGCACCTGGATGTCGGGCGCGTCGGGCTTGAAGTTGAGCATCACCTCCAGCACGCCCTCCTTCGTCTCCGGCTGCATGAGCTCGT
>CAYULG010000206.1:0-4886 GCA_964445365.1 uncultured Salinivenus sp.
ACCGGACGGACAATTCCGTGAACGGGAGGGACCGTGGGCGCTGAGGATCATGACCCCCAGCGCTTCAGAAGCCAGCCGCCGAGGACGGCACTGCCCAACCCAGCGAGCAGGGGCGTGAGCGTCGGGGTGGACAACTCGTCCAGGGCTACGAGGCCGCTTGTGCGACCGATGTCCTCGATCTCCGGCACCGTGAGCGTCCCCTCCAGGGTGGGCGTGGTGGCGGCCTGGACGGCCGTGGCGCCCACCAGTTCGACGGGGAGGGGGCGGCCGTCCCGGGTCGTGTAACCGCCCGCCGCGGCGGGCGGGAGGTGATTCAGCACCGCGGCAATGGTCGAGGAGCCCGTCCGGTGCGGGCCGTACACGAGGTTGGGACGGAGGGTGACCGTTCGCAGGGCCGGACACCGGCGGGCTAGTTCGCGCTCCGCCCGTCGTTTGGCGCTCAGAAATTTATGGGCGACGAACGGAGGCTTGTTTCGAACCGACAGGTAGACGAACCCACTGACGTCGGCGTCCACCGCTTCCTCGGCGACGAGGAGAGTGGACTCCGCGTTTACCCGATCGAAGGTCACGTTCCGCCGCGGCTTTTCCTGAATGGTGGCGATCGAGTGGACCACGGCGTCCGCACCCGCCAGCAGGTCGCGCCAGGTATCGGGCTCGAACACGTCGGCGGCCCGCCATTCGACCTCGCCCGTCCAGGGATGCCGGGCAGGCGTAAGTGCGGGGCGGCCCGTGCGCCCGAAGGCCGCGACCTCGTGCCCATTCTGCACGGCGATCCGGCAGATTTCGGAGCCGATGAACCCGTTTCCGCCGGGGACGACGAGTTTCATGTCGGGGAGGAACGTCTTCAGGGAAAGCGCGAATCGTGGGGAAAACGGATGCACGGGTTCCGACGGTTCCCCACCGAACCGACGGAATTGGATGTTGCAACGTCGTCCGTCTGCGTTGCAACATTAGGGGAGGGCAGGGGTTGGAGCACCGATTTGTTTCCCGAACTGATTTTCTGATTTCCCCATGTCTGAAAAAGCAACCGAGTGGTTTGGGATGCGCGTCACCCCGTCCCAGAAGGAGAAGATGGAGCGGCTGGCCGAGCGCAAGGGACTCACGCAGAAGGCAGCCGTGCTGGAGGCGGTCGAGCGCGAACTGACAGAGAACGGGGATGGGGAGGCCCAGCCCGGTTCGGCCCTGGAGCAGATTGCTGATCTGGTGGGCGTTGAGCCGGATTCCGATGCTCCGACCGATCTGTCGACCAATCCCGAGCACATGGAGGGCTATGGAAGAGACTGACGTTCTCGCCGACACGGGACTTATCGCTGTCCTCTTGCACAAACGCGATCATACCGATCCGTGAGAAAATAGGTTAATTGCTTTCCTCGACAGCGGGTGACAGTGTCAAGTCAGAAGCCGGAATCGTCTTCAGAAATTTATTCACGGATCGGTAACCACGATTGGGCGAAGAAGCAATTCGCCCAGACGGCCCCGCCCCTCTACACCTGCGAGTCCGTCTTGTCGGAAGCCTTCCATCTGCTTGAGCCCGTGCCCACGGGGCCGGAGCGTCTGGTGTCTATACTTGAGCGCGACATCTTCGACACGACCTTCTCCTACGTCGATAATCGGTCCCGCATCCACGACCTCCTGCGAACGTACGTCGACCAGCCCATGTCTTTTGCCGACGCCTGCCTCGTGCGGATGGCGGAGGTCCGCCCGGAATGTGCTCTTGTCACGACCGACGCCGACTTTCGTATCTATCGCACGGCCAGCGACGAGCCGATCCATGCGGCTCTTCCCGATGGGTAGGACAACGCTCTCTGGTCTCAATCCATGATGCCCTGAAGAGCGGTTCGCAGGTCATCGTTGCCTACGTAGAGGCCCAGTAGCCGCGTCGTCTCGCTTTCGTGACGCAGGAGCATATCGCCACTGCCCAACAGGTGTTGGTCCCACCCTGGTCCAGCACCCTGCGGCTATCGACGTTGGATGCGAGCCGGAAGGAGACGCGGCAGGGGAGATTGGCTGTGATGGTGCCGTCGATAATTACGCATTCCAGAAAGGGAGGTGTTAGTTCAACGCAAGTTGCTCGACGCGAACATCGAAGTCATATTCACCGCTTCGGAAGTCGAACTGGGCCTCGCATTTGTGAATTGTCTCGTGGTGGTTCGGGCAGACCAGTACGAGGTTTTCCAGATCATCGCTTCCACCCCCGACTGAGCCAGTGGATGTGGTGGGTATGACAGAGGTGCCGGTCGTATTCGTCGCGCGGCTAGAACATAGCGACCATTACTGTTCTAGTAGTAGAGCAGATGCATGAAATGGGGAAGCACTGGGCAGTCGAGTGTCGATTGCTCAGTATCGGGGCACTGTAGGTATGTTCGCAGCGATTCGACTCCTTGGTTGTGGGCTCGTTTAAGCTTTCCGAGATTCTCGACACGTAAAGTACTGCAGAGCAAAGCCAATGCAACGTACCCGCAGCCCGCGCGTACGGACGGATGGAAGCGCTTTCGTCGAATACAGGTAGCGGCATCGGTTCCCGGTGGCCCTGGGCTGTTCGGAGGAGGGGGAACATCGATGGTGCCACGACCCCCGGACGCCTCCCGTATTCTCACTCACTGGTATCAATTCCCCTATGGATGTCGAACGCTATGAGCCCACCCATCCCGTCCGCTTCGTCACGGCCACGAGCCTGTTCGACGGGCACGACGCGGCCATTAATATCATGCGCCGCATCCTGCAGGCCACCGGGGCGGAGGTCATTCACCTGGGCCATAACCGGTCGGTGAAGCAGATCGTGGGTACGGCCATTCAGGAGGACGCGCAGGGCATCGCGGTCTCCAGCTATCAGGGCGGGCACATGGAGTACTTTAAGTACATGCACGACCTGTTGGAGGAGCGCGGGGCCGGTCACATCCGGGTCTATGGGGGAGGGGGTGGCGTCATCGTGCCGGAGGAGAAGAAGGAACTGGAGGCGTACGGCATCGCGCACATCTACTCGCCCGACGAGGGGATGGAGATGGGGCTGCAGGGCATGATTAACGATATGGTCGAGGAGTGCGACTTTCCGGTGGTGGACGCCGACTTTCGGGTCCCCGACGACGTGCCGGATCGAGACTCTCGTGTCGTCGCCCGCCAGCTGTCCCGCGTGGAAGCCCCCGATCCCGAGCGCGCGGCCGTCGTGGTTGGGGCCGTCGGGGAAGAGGTCGATGAGGCCGGGCCGGCCGCGACCGACGGGGAGCCGCGGGGCGACGGGCATCCCGAATCGCTGGATGACGGAGCGTTGCAGATTGATGGATCTCACGTCCCGACGCTCGGGATAACCGGAACCGGTGGGGCCGGAAAGTCGACGCTCACCGATGAAATCGTGCGGCACTTCATCAATGACTTTGACGATCTGGAGGTTGCGGTGTTGTCGGTGGATCCCACCCGGCGCCGCACCGGCGGGGCCTTGCTCGGCGATCGGATTCGCATGAATGCCATCTACGGGCCGGGCTCGAACCGCGTATACATGCGTTCCTTCGCCACGCGGGAGGCCAACCGCACCACGTCCCAGGCCCTGCAGGAGGCGATCGGCGTGTGTCAGGCCGCCGACTACGATCTCATCGTCGTGGAGACGGCGGGCATTGGCCAGAGTGACACCGAGATCGTGGACCTCACCGACCTCACGCTCTACGTGATGACTCACGACTTCGGCGCGCCGACGCAGTTGGAGAAGATCGGCATGCTCGACCTGGCCGATTTCGTGGCGATCAACAAGTTCGAAAAGCGCGGCTCGGAGGATGCCCTGCGCGACGTACGCAAGCAGGTGCAGCGCAACCGCGTGCGCTTCGACGAGGACCCGGAGGACATGCCGGTCTATCCGACGATGGCGGCGCACTTCGGCGATCCCGGCGTTACGCGCCTCTACAAGGCCCTGCTCGACCGTCTCAACGAGGAGCACGACCTCAACCGCGAGACGCAGACGTACGAGGGAGAAGTGCCTGAGCCGGACCCCGCGGAAGTGTCCATCATTCCGCCCGAGCGGGAGCGCTACCTGGGCGAGATCGTGGAGACCTGTGAGGAGTACCGCGACTGGGTGGAGCAACAGGTCGAGTACGCCCGCAAGTGGGGCGAGGCCCAGGGGGCCCGCGAACAGGTGACCGACTGGGCCCCGGAGGACAAAGAGCAACTCACCGGCCGCCTTGAGGAGATGCGGCAGCACTGGTGGGACAAGCTCGACAAGCACTCCAAGGACATCCTGGAAAACTGGGACGACGTTGCCGAGGATTACCAGCAAGAGGAGTTCACCTACACGGTTCGGGGTCGTGACTTCACCGTGCCGCTCTACCGCGAGAGCCTCAGCGGCACCAAAATTCCGCGTGTGGCCCTGCCGAAGACCGAAGACCCGGGCGAGCGTTTGGAGTTTGCCCTCACTGAGAACCTGCCCGGCTACTTCCCCTACACGGCGGGCGTCTTTCCCTTCAAACTGGAGGGCGAGATGCCGACGCGACAGTTCGCGGGCGAGGGCTCGCCGGAGCGTACGAACCGCCGCTTCCACCTGGTGTCGCAGGGGGACGAGGCCAACCGCCTGTCGACCGCCTTCGACTCGGTCACCCTCTACGGCCACGACCCCGCCGAGCAGCCCGACGTGTACGGCAAGGTGGGCAATGCCGGCGTCTCAATCTGCACGCTCGACGACATGAAGAAGCTCTTTTCGGGCTTCGACCTCTGCGACCCGAAGACCAGCGTGTCGATGACGATCAACGGCCCGGCGCCGATGCTGATGGCGATGTTCTTCAACGCGGCCATCGACCAGCAGGTGGAGCAGCACTTGCGCGAAGAGGGCCGCTGGGACGAGGCGGAAGCCGCCATCGACGAGCACCTGGGCGACGACCGGCCCGAGTACGTGCCGTACGGGCCCG
>CAYULG010000207.1:0-4872 GCA_964445365.1 uncultured Salinivenus sp.
GAGGACCGCACGGCTTCTGGGTCCCAACTCACAGACTTAAAATGCCACCGAAAATTGTGGATTGAGGGGGGGCGTTAGTTGAGCTGGAGGGAGGCGCCGAAGCGCCAGTGGCGTCCCGCTGCCGGCTCGTAGAACCGTCCGCCGAAGGCATTGACCACGACGTCGTTGTAGCGGGCGTCGAATGCGTTATTGAGTGCCAAGAAGGGGGTTACGCGGGCCGCGTCGGTTAGAGAGAGCCCACTGAGGCTCAGCCGCAGGTCGACTGTGGTGTAGGCGTCGTTCGTCGCCGTATTCTCGCTGTTCCCGTACTGCTCACCGACGTTCTGGACCTTGACGGTCGATCGCAGGGGATCTGTGCGCAGTTCCATCGTCGCGCCGAGCCGATGGGAGGGGACGCCCGGAAGCTCGTTGCCGTCGAGGCTCGTCGATGCATCCGGGCCCTCAATGGTCCCCGCCGTAAAGGCTGCATCGACGTACGTGTAGCTTGCCTGCAAGGAGAGAAGAGACACGGGCTGCCACTGAACAGCTCCTTCAGCGCCGCGGTGCCGGGCCTCCCCCTGGTTCCGATAGTACGTGGGGCCAAACGCCTGTTGCTGAAACGGCACCAGGACATCGTCAATGTCCTGGTAAAACACCGCGGCGTCGTACGACAGCCGCTGGGCACTCCACGTACCCGTGATGCCTCCCTCGACCGAAAAAATGTCCTCGGCGTTCAGGTCATTGAACCCGCCCTGTCCGTCGGGGCGGTTGCTGAGCTCAGTCGTCGTGGGGGATTCCAAGCCCGTGCTCAGGTTGGCGAACAGGCGGGCTGTTCCCAGGTCGTAGGAGACCCCGACCGAAGGGCTGAGCGCGCGGAAGGTTTGCGTGCCGTCGTCGGCGCCGAGGCGATCGTCGGCCTCGAACTGGAGCCGGTCGTAGCGAAGGCCGGCGTCGAGCTGCAGGCGCCCAAAGGGAATGCTGAGGCGCCCGAACACAGCAGCATTGTCGACGGTCTCCAGCTGGTCGATGATCAAACTGTCCGGCGTGCCGCCGTCGCTGGTGAATTCTTTCCGGTCGTCGTGCTGCAGTTTGCCCTCCACCCCCACGCCCCACTGAAGCGTGGAGGTCTGTTCTTCGAGTGTCAGGCGAACGCCCCCGGCCTTGCGGTTGAGGTCGATAACACTGAACGGGATCGGATTCTCCAGGTCGCGGAGGACGCCGTACGCCGTGGCGTTCAGGGTCCCAGGCCCCACGTCATCGTAGTAGGTGGCCCCGAGCTGGCCCTGTTGCACCTCTTTGCCCACGTCGAAATCCAGAATTGGCTCCCGGGCCTGCTCGGGATCCTCCTGAGCGGGGTCCTGCTGGAGAGAGCCGGGCGAGTCGGCGCGCGGCATGTGCTGGAGGGCGCCGATCACTCGCACGCCGCGGTCGTCGCCCAGCGTGAAGTCGCTGGTGAAGCCGGAGCGGAGAAGACGGGTGTCGCTGTGTTGCCGAAAGCCGTCCTGCGAGAGGTACGACGAGTACACGCTCAACTCGTGCGGGCCGAGGTCCGGCGTCACCTGCGCGTCTGTTTTCGAGAGGCCGTACGACCCGACGGTTTGTTTCAGCCGGGCGGTGGGGCCGGTGGTCTCTGGAGGACGCGTCGACAGGGCGAGCACGCCCCCGCTTGCGTTGCCCCAAAACGTAGACGCTGGGCCGCGAATGACCTCCAGGGAGCGGACGAACGACGGGTCGATGACATGCACGATGGACTGGCCATCTGCCATGGTGAGCGGCACGCCGTCCAGGACCATCTGAATGCCGCGCACGCCGAACTGGGCGCGCCAGCCAAAGCCCCGAATCGTAATCCGGTCGCCGAGGGCAAAGTGGGTTCGGCTCTGCACGGACAATCCCGGCAGGTCCGCCGTGATTTGCTCCAGCGACAGCGACGGCGAACTGTTCAGGTCTTGGGCGGTCCGGGTGCGGACCGAGGCGGAGAAGGAGGCTGCTTCGTCGGCCACCCGGAACGGGGTGGCGGTCACTTCCACGGGGGCCATTTCGACCTCCATGGCGATCGAGGTGTCGGGGGGGGACTGGCCCGCGGCGGGGGCGACCCAACATCCACTGTACAAGGCCGCGACGAGAAGCATTTCCAAGAAACCCGTGCCGAGGGAAGAGCACGTCGCTAACAGGCCGCTTCGGCTCATGGGCAGTGATGCGTCTTGATGCAAGATACGGATTTCAGTGGAAAATGTCGGCAGAATCAGCAGGACCTACCCCTCTGAGGCACGTTCAGGGTGCCAAACGTTGAGACGTTGAATGTTATGAGCTTGGCAGGGAATTTTCTATCCCCCGTCTTCCGACCCCGGTTCATTCTTGCGCCGACACGAGGAGGTCAGAACGGTATAAGTGGGACATTGAGGCATGGGTCGCTTCAGGCCGGGCCGATGTTAGACACCCGCCGTGAGCGGCGGGCCACGCTCGGGGCTTACCACCCGATGCGGGTGGACGTGGAATCAGAGACCTCGGTGGACGGGTCTTCGGCCAGGGACGGGGACGAGGACAGTTCGCCCAGCATCTGTATTTGGGCATCCGTGTAGTAGAAAGACAGGATCTCGCGGTAGGTCTTGCCCTGCTCGGCCATGGCGTGGGCGCCCCACTGGTTAAGCCCGACTCCGTGGCCGTGACCGCGACCCTCGAACACGTAGTCCGATCCCGCCCGACGCGCGTCGAACCACGTGCTCTTCAGCGCTGCGCCGTCCACCTCCGCCTCGACGACCGACCGGAAGGTGCCAGCGCCCATCGTGGTGTCCGTATCGTCGGAAAAGAGGATTTTAATGGTGCGTAGGCGGCCCTCGGGACTCCGGTCGTCGGGCACGAACCCCTCCACAGAGGCCCCTTCGTGGAGGGACAGGGCCCGGAGAAGGGGGCGGCGATCGATCCGTGTCGTCCAGCGATGGTGGGGGGAGGCGCGATCGTACGGATCCTCCTTGCCGCGCAGGTACGGAAGCGGGTCACTGCCCGTCCACACGTGCTCGTTGCTGGCCGTGTGCCCGCCGCTCGACGAGAAGTAGACGGCCTGGATGGGCGTGCCATTGTGGGTCAGAATTTGTCCCCTGGTGTGGTTGGCAGCCCGCCGCGCAGGGTCGGTAATGGCGTCCTGCCCCCGATACACCTGCGAGGCAGTACCGTCCACGTGGTCGTACTCGCCGTCGAAGGTGCCTTTGGAGGAGAACAGGCCGTAGGTGCGGGCCACGACCGCCATGGCCCGCGTGCCCGCCCGGTCATCGAGCCCGTACTCGCCGGCGACGACACTCGCGACGTAGTCGGAGAGGGGCACGCGGTTTACCATCTGAATGCCCGACCCGGCGTCTGCAGACCGGAGTCGGAGGCTGCCCGAGTAGGTGCGGGTCGATCCGGGAGAAGGGACAAGCGTCCAGGTGGCATCGTGGACTGGCACGAGACGCAGAGACTGGGCGTACAGCCGCGCGTCGTCGTGCCGGGCGAAAATGTCGGTCTGGCGTCGTCCCAGCGTCACCGTGTCGTCGGGGGCAAGTTCGAGGATCGGGGTGTCCCCGCTCGGCAGCACGACCCCGAGGGTGTCGTCCTTGGGCGTGAGTTGAGCAGACTCGACGGTGGCCCGGTGGTGAAGGCGGACCTGAATCCACTTCGACTGCTCTGCATCAGGCTGTGCGACGGCCGGGCTCCCGAACGACGGCCCCAGGGCCAGAAGCCCGAGCATCGCGCAGAGGCGGAGTCCCGATCGGCACATGAGTTTCCAGAGCATCCGGTGAAATCTACACCAACGCATTTACAGTACGAGACCTCCGATTCATCTTTGAAGCTCCTGGGTCTCCTGCCATACAACGCCCCTCCTACGATCCGAGATGGGGGCCTCGTTCCAGGAGAATTCTTCGGTTGGAAATACGTTTCCACCTGTTCTTGCCACCATCTGCCCTGCCCATGTTGATCGACACCCACGCTCACCTCTATCTCGATCGGTTTGCGGAGGACCGGGAGGCCGTGCTCCGGCGCGCCGAAGATGCAGGGGTGGAGACCATCGTGCTCCCGGCCATCGACGTGCCGTCCATCCGGCAGGCCGTGGACCTGTGCGAGGCGCACGATGGGCTCTACGCAATGACGGGCCTTCACCCCTCCGAGACGGAGGAGGCTACAGAGGACGACCTTGAGGCGGTCAAGGAGTGGTGTTCGCACCCGAGCGTGGTGGCGGTCGGGGAAAGTGGGCTCGATTATTACTGGGACCGGTCGTTCGACGACGAGCAGGAAGCCTTCTTCCGGCGTCACATCCGCCTCGCCATGGCGGTCGACCTCCCGCTCGTGATCCACAACCGAGAGGCGACCGAGGACATTCTCGCCATCCTCGAAGAAGAGCACGTCCGCGCCGACGCGCCGGAGCGGATGCGCGGCATTCTCCACTGCTACGTGGACCCGCCGGAGGTGGCCGAGCGGGCCTGGAATCTGGGCTTCTTCGTGGGCGTGGGCGGCATCATGACCTTCTCCAACAGCGAGGTGGACCGGCACGTGGAGGAGGTGCCGCTGGAGCACATTGTGATCGAGACCGACAGTCCCTACCTCGCACCGGAGCCGCACCGGGGCGACCGCAACGAGCCGGCCTACGTGCGCCATGTGGCGGAGCGGCTCGCAGAGGTGAAGGACGTGCCGGTGGAGCAGGTGGCGGAGGCGACGACCCGAAATGCACGAGCGATCTACGAACTTGAGTCGTGACCCGTGCCGACAAGCATTCGCTACTGCGCCGAGAAAAAGCCCGCAGCCATTGCCTCACCGTCGAGGCTGGGGCGGTGACGTATTTCGGCATGGATCGCTCGTGTCCTTCCGTGTCGACACCGGACCGAGGTCGCAACATCAGAGGACGTACAGCATTTTGAGGGTGCT
>CAYULG010000208.1:0-4862 GCA_964445365.1 uncultured Salinivenus sp.
ACCTCCAGTCGATTACGGACAACCACACGGAGCAGGTCGACACGCTCCTGCAAAAGAAGAAGGAACGGATCATGGACGTGTAGCGAATTTGGAGTGTGGAATGGAGGATGCAGGGCATCCTCTCGGAACGCTTCGTTCCACGCTCTCCATTCTACATTCTACGAGTCGGAGGGGTGGCCGAGTGGTCGAAGGCGCTCGCCTGGAAAGCGAGTGTGCCGTTCTGCGGTACCGGGGGTTCGAATCCCTCCCCCTCCGCCATTCTATTTTCCCGAACGGAGCCGAGTCGCACCCGGGCTCGGCTTTTCTGATTTGCCTCGTGCGTTCAGCGTAGGACGGCTTGCGTTGAGCACTGTCCTTTGGTTGCCTTGCCCTTCCACGCTCAGTTCCAACGCTCATCCTCAACGCTCCACCATGATTCGTAGCATGACGGGCTTCGGGCACGGGCGCGCCACCGGCGACGGCGCCACGGCCGCCGTGGAACTCCGCTCGACCAACAAGCGTCACCTCAACATCTTCGTGCACCTGCCCGACCCGATGGCCGAGGAGGAGGCCGAGGTGCGTTCCCGCGTGCAGGAGGCCTTCGAGCGTGGCCAATTCGACGTGGACGTGAGCGTTGAGCAGGTGGACACCGACAACTTGCCCGTCGCCGTCGATGCCGACGCTGCGATGCAGTACAAGCAGCGGCTGGAGCGCCTCAGCGCCGCCGCCCAGATCAAGGAGCCGGTGCGCCTCGATCACCTACTTCAATTCGAGGATATCTTCGCGGCGGAGGAGGAGCGAGAGGCCGCTAAGGTCAAGCGCGCCTGGCCCGTCGTGCTGAAGGCGCTCGACGCTGCCATTGAGGACCTCCAAGAGATGCGGGCGGAGGAGGGCGAGGCCCTCCGCGACGATCTCGAATCCCGGACGCGATCCATCGACGAGCACCTTGAGGCCATCGAGGCACGCGCGCCAAACCGAGTGAAGGAGCGACAGGCCCGCCTGCGCGAGCGCCTGACGGAACTGGTCGAGGACGACCGCATCGACCCCGACCGCATCGAGACGGAGATCGCCCTGCTGGCCGACAAACTCGACGTGACTGAAGAGTGCGTGCGCCTCCACTCTCACCTCAAGATGTTTCGGGAGGCGCTCGAGAGCGACGAGCCTGGCGGCCGAAAGCTTAAGTTCATCACCCAGGAGATCCACCGCGAAGCCAACACCATCGGGGCCAAGGCCGACGACGAAGAAATCTCCCGCCACGCCGTGGACATGAAGGAAGAGATCGAGAAGATTAAGGAACAGATCCGAAACGTCGAATAATCCGTTTCGCGTTGCGGGGCGGGCGTTGAGGATTTTGTGTTTCGACGTCCGCACTTTAACGCTCAACCCTCAACGCAGAACGCTCAACGAACACGTCATGCCCAACCAGAACGTCGTCGTCCTCACGGCCCCCAGCGGCGCCGGGAAAACGACCATCGCCCACCGCGTGCTCGACGAGATGCCGGAGATGCAGTTCTCTGTCTCCGCCACCACTCGCGACGCCCGCCCCGACGAGACCGACGGCGAGGACTACCATTTCCTCTCGACCGACGAGTTCAAGCAGCGAATCGAGGCCGGTGATCTCCTGGAGTACGAAGAGGTCTATCCCGGCCAGTTTTACGGCACGCTCCGGTCGGAAATCGAGGCAAAATCTGAGAAGGGACCTGTCCTCCTCGACATCGACGTGGATGGGGCCCTGAACGTCGAGCGTCTTTTCGGGAAAGACGCACTCGTGATTTTCATCGCCCCCCCCTCGAAGGAAGAACTCCGCAATCGGCTGGAAGGACGAGGCACTGAAGACGAGCGGACGCTCGCAAATCGACTCGATCGGGCCGAGCGCGAACTCGAACGAACCAATGCGTTCGATGCGGTCGTCGTGAATGATGACCTCGATACCGCCGTCGGGGAAACCTTGGGCCGAATCCGTCAGTTTCTAAATTCGTAGCAATCTAACCTTCTACCGGGGAAATGTGGGAGGTCCCCAAACAGGCAGCCTTTTACATCCATCCCGGGACCGTTGAGGTTTTGGCGAAAATACCTAGCACACTGTCCTGATCCCGAAGCAGCCCAACCGACCATGGCAATCGAAACGCTCGACGTCGACGAACTGGCAAATCGCACCGGTAACCTTTACGAGACGGTCGCGATCCTCTCGAAGCGCTCGCGCCAGGTAGCCTCTGACACGCGCTCCGAGCTCGAAGACAAGCTCTCCTACTTTGAGGGCTTTGGTCCCGAGATGGAGGACGTGCGTATGCAGGAGGAGCAAGCAAAGGTCTCCCTCGAGTTTGAGAAGAGACCCGAACCGACGGAGATTGCCATCGACGACTTCATGGAAGACAAGATCTACTACCGCAAGCCCGACGAAGAGGCGTAGGGCGTTCCTGAACGGGATCGCCCCCAGTCTCTAGGCCCCCCGTCCGGCTGGCGACCTGCCGTCCAGTCTGAAAGGCATTTCGGGACGGGAGTTGCTCACGAACCGGAATGTTTGTTTCTCGTGCCCGTCGCCCCGCGCGCCTGATGAGTGCCTCGCCACCCCCCCTCTCCGACCGGCACCTCCTCCTGGGCGTCACCGGCAGCATCGCGGCCTACAAGGCGGCGCCCCTCGTCCGGCTGTTCAAGAAAGCCGGGGCCGAGGTCCGAGTGCTTATGACACCGGACGCGGAGCGGTTCATTCCCGCCCTTACGCTGGGCACACTCTCTGAACACGAGGTCCTGACCGACATCTTTCCGGACAACGCGGAGGGCAGCTGGACAAAGCACGTGACCCTGGGCCAGTGGGCCGACCTCTTCGTCGTGGCCCCGGCCACGGCCCAGACCATCGCCAAACTGGCGCACGGCTTTTGTGACTCGATGCTCACGGCCACAGCCCTCTCGGCCCGGTGCCCCCTGCTCGTGTGCCCGGCCATGGACCGCGACATGTACCGGCACGAGGCCACCCAGCAGAACCTGGAGCGCCTCCGCCAAATCGGCTACACGGTGATGCCCGCCGCACACGGCGAGCTGGCCAGCGGCCTCGTGGGCAAAGGGCGAATGCCGGAGCCGGCGGCAATCCGGGAGCGCGTGACCGAACTGCTGCCAGACACGGACGACGAGGCGTCGGACCCTCCTACCGTCGAGACACGAGACCCGTCGCTGTCCGACACCTCCGTCCTCGTGACGGCGGGCCCCACCCGCGAACCCGTCGATCCGGTGCGCGTCCTTACCAACCGCTCGACCGGCACGATGGGCCACGCCCTGGCCCGGGCCGCCGCCGAGCACGGGGGCGACGTGACGCTCGTCACCGGTCCCACGGCACGCACTCCGCCCGACGGCGTGGAGGTGGTCGACGTGGAAACGGCCGAGGAGATGAACGAGGCCGTGCAGGCCCGCCGCGATACGGCGGACCTCGTCCTCATGGCCGCTGCGGTCGCCGACTATGCCCCCGCCGAACGAGCGTCCACGAAGCTGAAAAAGGAGGACGAGGATCTGATGTTGCACCTCCGCCGCACGCCCGATATCCTGAAGGCGGTCGGCGAGCACAAACGGCCGGATCAGACGCTTGTCGGCTTCGCCATGGAGACCGACGACGCCCGCACCAACGCCCGGCGCAAGCTGGAGGAAAAAAGCCTCGACTGGATCGTACTGAATGACCTGACGGAGGAGGGCGCCGGCTTCGGGGCCTCCACCAATCGGGTTACCCTCCTCTCGCGCGACGGCACGGCCGAAGATCTCCCCCTGATGCCAAAATCGGAGGTGGCGGAGGCAATCCTCGACCGGGTGCTCGCTGCCCGCCCGAGTGATGCGTGAATCGTGATGTAGGATGAAAACCGTAGCGCAGCATCCTCACGGGTCACTCCCCAGCACATGCGCCCATTTCGACCGATCGAGTTTGCTCCCTCTTTTCCGGCCAGCGTCCATGCGAAATCTTCTCCGCGATCTTCGGAGCATCGTAGAGCACGAGCGGGTCGTCTACGGCCCGCTCCTTCCCCTGGATGCGCCCGAGGCGACGGCATCCGCTTCAGAAGAGGCGTCTTCCCCCAAGCACAAAGAAACCCCATCCACGGAAACGTCCTCCCCCGAGACCAAAACCCAGCCCCCGCCCGAGCCGACTGCGGAGGATCCTTCTGCCAACGCAGACCCTACCGACGACGCGGCGTCCACCTCCGACGCCGAGTCACCAGACCCTTTGCCCTCCTCATCCAACTCATCGCCCGACGACGGACCTTCCGAGCCCATGCCCAATAAAGACCTCTTCGGCAACCGCACTCGTCCGCCCGAGGACGACCCCACGCTCCCCCCCTGGAAGCGGATTAACGCCCTGGTTCCAGACGATGCGCCCTACACAGACGCCGAGACGCTCGACGAGGTAGAGGACTACCTCGCCGACAACGTGCTCGTCCCCATCGACGAAGACCGCGAAAACCCCGTCTTCGGCGTGGGCGACCCGGAGGCCGACCTCGTCATCATTGGCGAGGCGCCCGGGCGGGACGAGGACAAGGAAGGCGAGCCGTTCGTGGGCCGTGCCGGCAAGCTGCTCGACAAGATCCTCGACGCCATCAACTTCAAGCGGGAGGAGGTCTACATCAGCAACATCCTGAAGAGCCGCCCGCCCCGCAACCGCAACCCGAAGGCGGCCGAGATCGACGCCCACCTGCCCATCCTCTACAAACAGCTGGCTCTCATCCAACCCGAGATCATCCTGGCGGTGGGCAAGGTGGCCGGCAACACGCTTCTGGACCGGAGCTCTGCGCTCGGCACCCTCCGCGACAAGGAGCACGACTTCTACGGCCTCCCGCTGATGGTAACGTATCATCCGGCGGCCCTGCTCCGTAACTCCCAGTGGAAGCGGCCCACGTGGGAGGACGTGA
>CAYULG010000209.1:0-2674 GCA_964445365.1 uncultured Salinivenus sp.
CCGTGAGGGTGTCCCCCTCCCCGGCCAGCACCGCGTAGTAGTCGATGCCCCGCGTCGTGACCAGCTCCTCCGGCACCTGTGCGCTCAGCCGGGGTGGATCGGCGCCGTCCTCGTCCGTCAGTTTGAGCGCCCGGTAATTGCGTGCTCCCCCCTCCCGCACCCTCAGCGTACCGGCCTGCACCGCAAAGCCCCCCTCCACCTCGACCCCAACGGTCGCCGGCTCGCCCCGCTGTACCTCGTCGGCGTCAACCGACAGCCGTGCTCCGCGCCCGAGCAGGCGCGTCGTGTCCCGGCCTCCCTCCGCCGAGGTCGCCGTGAGCAGCGCTTCGCGTCGCCCCAGGGCCGACGGCCCCGGCCCGAACTGCACCGACGCGGTCCGGCTTTCGCCCGACGCAAGCGGATCCTGCCCGGGATCCTCGGTAATCTGATAGTCCCCCGACTCCGAACCGCTCAGATTCACTTCCAGCCCCGTCAGCGTCGCCTCCCCCTCGTTCGTAAACACAACCTCGGCGGCCTCGCCCGTGCGGCCCACCCGCACCGCCCCTACGCGCTGGGTGTCCGTCCCGGCGGTAAGCGTCACCTCCGTCACCTGCAGCCGGACGGTCGCCGTGTCGGCCTTGCTCTCCTCCACAGACGCGTCGCCGACCTCGTCGGCCACCCGGTAGCGCAGGCTGTCGGGGCCGAAGTAGTCGGCGGCGGGCGCGTAGGTGATCGCTCCGCTCTGCGGGTCCGTGCCGGCGGTGCCCTGCTCCGGCCCCGCAACCACCTCAACCGAGTCGGGGGGCAGTCGCCCCTCAACGTCCGTATCATTGGCCAGGACATTCACCTCAACCGAACCGCCCTCCAGCACCGAGGCGGTGTCGGCAGACGCCACCGGCGCGTCGTTGACCGGCGTGACCCCAATTCGTACAGTCGCCTCATTGGAGACCTGTCCCGCCTCGTCGGCGACCGTGTAGCGCAGGCTGTCCGGCCCGTTTGCGTTCACGTCCGGCACGTAGGTGATCGCCCCGGTGACCGTTTCGACGCTCACGGTCCCAATCTCTGGACGGTCAACGACCGCCACCGTCGAGGTATCGATTCGTCCGTCGGCCGTGTCGTCGGCCAGCACCGGAATCGTTACCGGCACGTCCTCGTCGGTCCGGGCCGTGTCGTCGGTCGCCACCGGGGGAGCGTTCGCCGTGGCAAAGGAAAGCGGGTCGCCCTGCGTGGTGTCCGCGCGGTTGGTCGCCACGGTCCTCACGACGTACTCCGTGCCGGACGCAAGCCCGCTTGCCGAGGCCGTGACGATGGTGTCCTTCGTGCCCAACACCGGACTCTCAACCGCTATGGCCGTGTCGGTCGCCGCCGGCTCCCCACTCGGATGGTACCGGAACCAGGCCTTGGTCGTGTCCCCGCCCGGATTGACTGTCCCAGACAGGGTTGCCCCACTCTCGGTTACGCTCGAGGCCGAGTCGGTCCGGGCCACCGGCGCGACGGCCTGCGTTGCGAACGTTGCGTCCGCCGTCGTGTCCACTCCGGCCCCGTTCTCCGCAATGGCCCGATAGTGGTATTCGGTTCCCGGAAGCAGTCCGGTTACCTCCGCGCTGTCCGGCTGCTCGCTCGTGCCGGTCAGGGGACTCTCGGTCCCAGTCGCAGTCTGCCCGTAGTCGGTGTCCGGACCGTACTCGAAGGTGACGACGGTCGCGTCTCCGTTCGGATTGGCCCGGGCCTGCAGCGTCGCGCTGCTGTCGGCAACCTGCGTGGCCGCCTCGACGGTCGCTATCGGCGGTGGGGCGACGGTCGTGAACGTGTTCTCGCCCCCAGCGGTCGCCCCAACGTCGTTGCGCGCAAGAACCTGATAGGTATAGTCCGTCCCCGGCTCTAGCGTATCCACCGTCAGGCTCACGACCCGGTCGGCCGTCGAGTCGACCGGGCTTTCTCCCGCCACGGCCGTATCGGCCTGCGCCGGCGTCCCGCTCGGGTGGTACCGAAACCGGACCTCGGTCGTGTCCCCGCCCGGGTTGACGGTCCCGTAGAGGGTGGCCGAGGCGTCGGTTACGTTCGCCGCGGAATCGGTCCTCGCCACCGGCGCCACGGCGTCCGTCACGAAGGTCGTGTCCCGCCCCGCATCGGTTCCGGCCGTGTTCGAAGCCGCCGTCCGGTAGTGGTATTCCGTCCCCGGAAGGAGGCTGTCGACCGGCGCGCTGACCGCCGCCGTGTCGTCGCCCGTCACCGGGGACTCGGTGGCCTTCACCGTCTGGCCATAGCTCGTGTCGAGCCCGTACTCAAATTCAACTGTTGTCTCGGCCCCGTTCGGGTCCACCCGGCCGGCGAGCGTCGCGCTGCTGTCGGCAACCGAGGCCGCCGCATCCGTAATCGCTACCGGCGGCGCCGAGGCCGTCGTGAACGTCAGCGTGTCGGCACTCGCCAACGAATCGGCACTGTTGGCTGCCACCATTTGGTAGGCGTACTCGGTGCCCGCCGTCAGCGTGTCGACCGGCAGGCTCACCGACTGATCGGTCGTGAGACTCGTCGTCAGCGTATCTGCCGCCGCGAGCACGCTGTCCGGGGCCCCCACGCGGCGGAACTGGAAGTAGGCCCGCGTCGGTGCTCCCGCCGGATTCACGGTCGCGTTCAAGGTCGCCCCGGTCGTGCCTACCGCCGAGGGCGAATCGACCTTCGCCACCGGCGCTGA
>CAYULG010000209.1:2774-4850 GCA_964445365.1 uncultured Salinivenus sp.
CGTCCCGCTCGTCACCGAATCCGCGCTGTTGCTTGCGACAATCTCGTAGCGGTACTCCGTCCCCGGCAGCAAGGTGTCCGCCGTCGCCTCCGACACCGCCTGGTCCGAAAGCAGGTTCGTCTCCAGGGTATCGATCGGCACGAAGACCGAGTCGCCGGTCGCCTTCTCCTTCAGGCTCGCGTAGACCCGTGTCGTGCCCCCGCCCGGATTGACCGTCCCGTTCAACACGGCGCTGCTGTCGGCAATCGAAGATGCCGGATCGGCCGACGCCACCGGCGCCAACGCCGTCGTCGTAAACGTCTCGGTGCCGAGGCTCGTCGAGTCGGCGCTGTTGGCCGCGCTGACCTCGTAGGCGTACTCGGTCCCCGGCTCCAGGGTCTCCGGCGTCGCCAGCGACACCGTCGAGTCGCTGGTGAGCTCCGTCCGGAGCGTGTCCGCCGCAAAGACCGTCGAGTCGCCGGTGTCCGTGTTTTCGAGGTCAAAGTACACGCGGGTCGTATCCCCGGCCGGATTGATCGTCGCATTGAGGGTGGCACTGCTGTCGCCCACGTTGGTCGCCGCGTCGGCCGTCCCCGCTGGGGCGCTCGCTTCCGTCGTAAAGGGATCCTTGAGCGACGACGTGGACCGGCTCCCGTCGTCGGCGGCGAGGACGTAATCGTACTGCGTCGCCGGCTGCAAGCCACTGACGGAAGTCCCCACCGGATTCGCCGACGCCGAGTCCGGAGCCGAAAGCCCAGACAGATTCGACGTAACGGTCTGAACCGTATCTCCCGTGCCGGCGTCGAGAACCAGGAAGGTCAGATCCACCGACGCGTCATACGGAACCACCGACCCGTCCAGGGTCACGCTGCTATCGGCAATGTTCGAGACGCCGAAGTTCGCCACCGACGGCGAGGCCGCTCCCTCGTACGCCCCCAGTTCGGGATCTCCCGGTGCACTATCGAATCCGGGGAGCAGCCGCGAACGGAAGGCAAGATCCAGAGGAATCGGCTCTCCCGTATCGTTATCCCCATCGAGATCCGCCACGTCGGACGGCAAGAGGGCGGCGTCTCCTCGGCTCAGAGCCGGCGACGAGCCGAGCACCTGCAGACTATCGTCCACCGTCCCCGCGACGCCATCGGGACCGGTGGGATTTGCAAACTGCGGATCCTTGTCGGTCACATTCAGCGCAAGGCTCGTGCTGCTCCCCCCGATCGCCGACGTGCCTCCCTCCAGAATGACCCGTTCAAGGTCAACCCCGTCCGTGGGTCCGAGGTAGATCTGATTCCCGGACGTGGCTGCCGTATTCCCCCACACGATCGAGTTGTCGAGACGACTGGTTCCACTACTCACGTGGGCCAGTGCCCCTCCTCGGTCCGCCGAGTTTGTGCTGAAGGTGAGGTTGGCCAGGCGCGGACTGGTTCCGTCTACGTAAAGGCCTCCCCCATCGGACGATGCACTATTTCCCGTAAATAATCCATTCACGATCAGCATCGTGAAGTCTCCAGTGCCGCCCCTGTAGACACCCGCCCCATTGGTCGCCGCATTTCCACTGAAGACACTATTGACGACCTCTGGGGCCCCCGTCGTATAAATGCCACCTCCCCCCTGTGCAGCCTTGTTTCCCGAAAAGACCGTTCCCACAATCGTCGGGGCACTATTATCACTGACCAGTCCCCCTCCTCGCGCATTTAGGTTTGATCCATCGGCGTTGCCCGCCGTAACGATTACGCCGTTGAGCTCTGCGTCCGCCTGGGCCTCCACGACGTGATAACTATTCGTACCGTTGATGTCACCGGCCTGCGCAATGATGCCGTCGCTGTTCGAGTCGGTATCGGCGGACCCGGCGTCGGCGTCGATGTCGCCACTGAGAATGGTGCGCTTGGTTTCCGGGTCGCGATCGCTGAGGGCATCGCCATTCGCGAAGCCGCCCCGCAGGAAAAGGCCGCTGGGCGTTAGCAGAAAGCTCTCGCTGCTGTCGTTGGCCGTCACTCCGGGACCTTCGTCCGGGTAGTACACCCCCTGAGCCACACGAACGTCGGTAATGTCGGACAGCCCGGCGCCGGCGGCCGTCGCGTGGCGGACGGCGGCCAGGGC
>CAYULG010000210.1:0-4831 GCA_964445365.1 uncultured Salinivenus sp.
CACACCTGGTAGCCGAAGCCGCGCGAGCCGGAGTGAATGATGACGGTGACCGATCTTTCGTCGAGCCCCATGATCCGGGCGGCCTGCTCATCGTACACCTCCGACACGTAGCCCACCTCCAGGAAGTGGTTGCCGGACCCGAGGGTGCCGATCTGGTCGAGGCCCCGCTCCCGCGCCCGACTCGACACGGCGTCGGGGTCGGCCCTCTCCACCTGCCCGCCCTCCTCGATCACGTCGAGGTCGGCGTCGGTCCCGTAGCCCTGATTGACGGCCCACTCGGCGCCCTCCTGCAGCACCCTCCGGAGTGTCGACTCGTCGACGCGGAGGGCCCCGGAGGAGCCGACGCCCGTCGGGACCTTGTGGAAGAGGGTGTCGACGAGGCGCTCCGCGTCCTTCTGCTCAATATCGTCCTTCGTGAGCTTCGATGACATCAGCCGCACGCCGCAATTGGAGACGACGAAGCCGTTCGCCACGAAATTATGGTCCGCGTGTGCAACAGTGAAGTCATATACATGCGGATCTCCGGTCTCCTCCTCCAGATCGACGAGCTCGATTGATTCCACCGTCGACCAGACCATTCCACTGCGTCCCAATCCGTCGAGCACCCGTTTACGAAAGGCGTCGAATGTAGGGAACGAGGATCCGATGCGGACGTCCGTCTGTCGATCTCCGTAGAGCGCCCGCTCCAGAAATCGACGATTTACGTGTTCTTCTGTCAGGTCCTCGTAGATGGTTGAGGGGGACGTTCCGGTCTCGTGCAGGGCCTGGGCCTGCTCGGCGGCTGTTCTGCGTCGGGCGAGCACCTGCTGTTTCTGCTTTAGGTATTCGACAGCCGCCATCGCGAGCGAAGACCGCTTCTGATTGTACTCGTAGCCGATCCGACTCCACAGCGCAAGCAGAGACTCGGGGCGCGAAGAGAAGAGAAGGCGGAGCCGGACTCGCTCCCCGGGGCCGTTCTCAGGGGCAACCTCAGTGATTTCATTCACCTCAACGCCGAATCCTCCAACCATTGAGGCGAGGTCGTGCAGAAACTGTCGCCCACTCTCCACAAATCCCTTGCGTTTCGTGAGGGAGAGAGCCGGAGCGTAAAAGTTGCGGCCATTGTTTGTCATCGTCGACGGGGCCGACAGCTCCGCGCCAAAGAGCGGGGCAAGGAACAGTCGCTTGTGCCACAAGGGCGCGTCCGTCAGCCAGTGGGGCACCCCATAGTCCTGTGCTGCTTTGTCGCCGACGGGCACACCTAGCGCCGCCATGACGACGGCGAAGGACGTGCTGACGACCTTGAACGACGTCTCGGTTCGCTGGAAGTCGTAGTGCTCGTATGGCGTGTCGATGCTGTGGTCACGGTCGCGCCGGTAGATTCGAGAGGGCGTGAAGCCCGCTGCTTCCACGTCGGCCCGGATGGCTTCGAGATCCTCCGGCTCCCCGTAGAACCAAGCCGTTCCCTTCCCCCGATCCCCGCTGAAATAGAGTGTGCCGTCTCCGAAAAGGAAGCCGGCAATCTTGATGAGGGGCGGGACGGGTGAATCGCAGGCCCGAAGCGGAAGAAGATCTCGGTCTCGCAGGTACCGGAGCACTTGGCCCACGGTATTTCCGGATTCGCTCTTCCCCTGGTTTTGAAGGATTGTCCGGATGTCGTCTTCGTCAACGAGCACGGTGTCGGCGGGCTCGTCGTACGGAACGCCCTCGAACGGATGGCGGGCCACGCGGTCCCCCGGTTCTAACTCGTCGAGGTCGGTCATGCCGTCGGGCGTCCAGAACGGATGATCGCCCGTCGCCAGAATCTCGTCCCCGCTCGTTGTGCGAAGGCGGAACACCGGCTCGTCGGGCCGACGCTTCAAGTACGCGGCTACGGGGGTGTCGTCGCCCGAGGGGGACTCAAGATCGTGGCACCGAAGCGTGTCGTCCTGCCACGTCGTTCCCATCTCTGCGATCGAGCGCGTGTAGCCGTGGGCGTTGAGAACCCGGCTGTCCCCCGAGAGGCAGTTAATATCATACCCGACCCCACCTGGCGAGATCACCCCGTCGTCGGCGTCGAACGCCGCCACGCCGCCGATGGGAAAGCCGTAGCCCCAGTGAATGTCGGGCATGGCCAGCGAGGCGCCGACGATGCCGGGCATGTGCGCCACGTTGGCCGCCTGCTGGGGCGCGTTGTCCGACAGAATATCTTCCAGCATCTCCTCGGTGGCGTAGAGGCGGGCCGGCACGCGCATGTGGCCGCTCCGCGGAATCTCCCAGCGGTAGTCGTCGAGCTTTTCGAGGTCGTAGTCGGGCATGGCGGAAGGGGGTTGTTCGAGACGGCAGGGTGGGGGTACGATCCAGCGGAGCCGCTGTTTTCTGGGCTTCGTGCGTACCCGATGGCAGACGGTCGACCGTCGCTCACTGCGTACCGAGGGAAAAGAGAGACGCCAACCGTGGTCCGTCGTCAGTTCGACAGGAGACGGTCGAGGGCGGCGTCGATCTGTTCGAGGCTGTAGCGGTAGTCGCCGAGCGTGCCGCCGTAGGGGTCGGGAATGGCCCAGGTCACGAGCGCGTCGGCGCTCACGTTGTGCTCGGCGCGTAGACGGCGGGCCACGGACGCGTCCAGTGCCACGATGCGGTCGAACCGGTGCAGGTCGAGAGCGGCCACGTCGCGGGGCGAGTGGTCCCCGAGCGTGAGCCCTCGAGCCTGTCGCAACGCGCGGGCGGCGAAGGGCGCGGCCCCATCGCCCCGTTGTGCCGCCACGCCCGCACTCTCGGCGGCCAGGCCCCGCTCCTGCGCCAGGACCTCGGCGATGGGGCTGCGGCACGTGTTGCCGCTGCAGACGAAGAGCACGCGAGAGGCCATTGGGGGGCGACGGGTCGAGTGTCAGAACGGTCGTCGAGGGGGAAATAGGGAGACGCCCCACACGAGCAGTGCGAGGCCCCCCGCAATCGGGGAGATCGCCGGGGCGAAGGTCGTCGTACAACCTACACGAAATGAGAGGTCCCGCCGTGTTGCTTTCCGATGGCGCCGCGGGGCCGACGGGTGGGTTCTACCCCCTGCCCTCGTCACAATTCGTTGTCTTGGCAGAAATGATCGCAGGAATGCCTTCTCATAAGCCGTTGCGTCCTGCACGGCCGTCGCCGGTCGTGCCGGGGTTCCTGATCGTGTTCTGAAAACAACCGGCCCCAGTCCCATGACCCGACCCAACCAACGAGGCTCTCGCGTTCGCACGTACTACGGGTTGTTCCTGGAAATTGGCCTAACCCTGGCCCTCATTCTGCTCGTTACGGCCACCCGGATCGATTTTACGCCCCAAAACGACGGCATTGAGGTTCGGCTGCAGACCCAGGAGGTCGTAGAGATGGAGGAAATTACGCAAACCGAGCAACAGACGGAGCCACCGCCTCCACCGAAGGCTCCGGTGCCCGTGGAGGTGCCGGACAATACGGTGGTCGACCAGGAGAATGTCAACTTCGACGCCACGCTCGATCTCTCGGCGTCCCTGGACACCACGGCGGGTCCTCCGAGGGCAAACGGCCCAGAGCCGCCGACGACCGGGGAGGAGCCGTCCGACGAAATCTTCGTGGTTGTGGAAGAGCAACCGGAGTTAATTGGGGGCATGGCCGCGCTCCAGCAGGAGATCGACTACCCAAGCTTCGCGGAGAAGGCGGGCATTGAAGGCCGCGTCTTCGTAGAGTTCGTCGTGGATGAGGAGGGAAACGTGCAGAACCCGACGATTACACGCGGCGTCCACAAGCTGCTGAACAAGGAGGCGCTTCGGGTCGTCAAGGAGATGACGTTCCGGCCCGGCAAGCAGCGCGGCACATCCGTGAAGGTACAGATGACCTTGCCGGTCAACTTTGAGTTGAAGGAAGGCCCCCCGCCGTCCGAACAGTAGCAGTCATTCACGGGTCCCGACCGCCGGCGCGACGCGTTCGTGAGGCCGGTTGGGAACCCAGGGGTTCGTGAAGGAGCGGGTTCCTTCGGGAGAAGGGGGCTACTGATTCTTTGTCAGGTCGTCCGGGACGCTCATCAGATCGTCCGGCACGGACTCGGGCACGGTCCAGCGGAAGACGGTTTCCCAGCCGGTATTGCCGCGCCCGGCCTCCACTTCCCGTTCCGGCTCCCATCTGCCCATTCGGAAGTCGTGGGAAACGATCCGGTCCCCGGGGTCGAGTTCGCGCAGCAGCTTTGGGCGAAGCTTGACGTTGATCTCGGGCCAGAGGTAGAGCGCGACGACGGTCGCGTCGCTGAGATCGGCGTCGAAGAAGTCCTTCTGTCGGAACGTCACCTTATCGGCCACACCAGCGGCCCGGGCTTTTGCGCGGGCCTTTGCCACCAGGGCCGAGTCGATCTCGATCCCGACGGCCCGGGCGCCGTACTCCTTCGCGGCGGTGATGGGAATGCGCCCGTCGCCGCTCCCGAGGTCATACACGACGTCGTCCTCGGAGACCTCGGCCACCTCGAGCATTTTCTTCACCACCGCCTGGGACGTGGGCACGTAAGGCGCGTCCTTCTCCTCCTCGTCGGCCGACGTCTCGGTGAGGGGCACGGTGGCGGTGTCGGGGACCTGGGCCGTCCCCGTCAGCGGCGCCGCGAGGAGGAACAGGAGCGAGAGGATACGGGCGAGGCGTCGGACATCCATACGAGGCATGTTTGGCCGGTGGGCGAGCGCGTCGAGAAGAGAATTCCACGTCGAGTTTGTGGTGTCGGGTTCCCGTTGCATTCTCCCGCTTTCAAGATAGAGCATACGGGTCTGCCCCTCGAGTCAGGGCAGCACAGGAAAAGAAATGGTGGGCCCTCCTGGATTTGAACCAGGGACCTCTCGCGTGTGAGGCGAGCGCTCTAAACCGCTGAGCTAAGGGC
>CAYULG010000211.1:0-4828 GCA_964445365.1 uncultured Salinivenus sp.
GATCCAGTTCAACGACATCCGCACCACGCTGCAGGCGCTGATGGCCATCTACGACAACTGCAACTCCCTCCACACCAACGCCTACGACGAGGCGATCACGACGCCCACGGAGGAGAGCGTGCGGCGTGCCATTGCCATCCAGCTCATCATCAACAAGGAGTTGGGGATGACGGCCAACGAGAATCCGCTCCAGGGCTCGTTTATCATCGAAGAGCTGACCGACTTGGTCGAAGAGGCCGTGCTGCACGAGTTCCGGCGAATCAACGACCGGGGCGGGGTGCTGGGGGCAATGGAGTCGATGTACCAGCGCGGCAAGATTCAAGAGGAGTCGATGAAGTACGAGGAGTCGAAGCACTCCGGCGACCGGCCGGTCATTGGCGTGAACACATTTACGAATGAAGAGGATGAGGAAGGGGACGATGACGAAACGGATGTGGCCCTTATGCGCTCCTCCGATGAAGAGAAGCAGCACCAGCTCCGTAACCTGAAAGCCTTTCAGCAGCGTTACACCGATAAGAACGAGGCCGCCGTTTCGGAACTCAAGGAGGCAGCCCGTGAGGACGATAACACCTTCGAGGTGCTGATGGAGGCGGTCAAGTACTGCTCGCTTGGACAGATTACCGAAGCGCTCTTCGAGGTTGGTGGGGAGTACCGGCGCAATATGTAACTCCGTCGGCCGACCATAATCCTCCGAACGTTCCGTGGATGAGGACCTACTTAATGCATCCAGGAATGGCGGTCACCAGAGCTTTATTCCTGGGGTGTAATAATAACCCAATTCCCTTCCTGAAGTGTTTAGATGTGAATCACATCGGGCTGAGGGCAAGGTTGCATTTGTCGATTTTAGTGAATAAGGTGGGGGGGCTTGGCAGGCACGAGGTTTGATGAGGTCGTAGATGCCCCACTGACGTAGTTCCTGATGTGTGTTTTTTTGCTCATGACGTTCCCGCCTTCCGCCATCCTGATCCTCGCAACGTGCTTGGTGTTACCCGCCGTTGCGATCACATTGGCCTTTGTACTGCTTGCTCGGTCACGCATCCGGTCGACGCTAAAGACCATGACGACGACCGTCAGAGGACTTCGAGCAGACGTTAAAGATCTGGACCTCGACGCGCGCAGAGGCGGTTGGAGACGTGAGCACTGGGACGGCCCGACGGTGCATCTTGAGACCAAGATGATGAATGCCTCTCACGAAGTGATGCTGTTGTCTCCATACGCCGAAGTCTCCGTTCCGGTACAGGTTGAAGAAGGCACACAACGGCGTCGATGCTCCCTCTGCCTGAATTAGGGTCGCACTGGCGAGTAGAAAATTAGAGTCACAGGGCGCTGGGCCGAGTGGAATTCGTGGGCATCTGGATGTTCTTTCGCTGCAGTTCAGCGGATCCGTGAATGTCCGCACCAGGAGTCGTAGAACGGTGGCGTGGCAGGTGGGAGGCCATAACTGCAGGTTGTTTGATTCCGTAGATGTTTGGCGGACGCTTTGCTACCTGCGGCTTCGTTGATCTCGTGCAGCCTGGGAACGAATCGGTCGTGGCCATCTAGATGGCCTTACTCACAGCGCAAAATGGCTTCTGCGTTGGGGATCTGTGCAGTATTGCGAGATCACTCAGGGGACATCATCAGCTTTTCACCGAGAGCGAAGAACTGCTTTCATACTACCCCACTTTTTTGGTCTGTCCTCCATTCTAGGATACAAAAATAGACGAGAAAGATAACGGCCACCTGGGATGATCCGTAAGGGGTGCCTGGGTCTTTCCGCACGACGAGAAGGCACCGATCCTGACGGATACATCTCCCCATTACAAGACGGTCAAAATCAGAACGGTCTGTGAGGGCCAACCACATCGTTTGCCGCCCGTAGTGGTCACTGCAAGATCTCTCGAAGTGGAGATGTGCTTTCCTGCTTTGCTAGTGGCCACACTGATTTGTGTTTGACCCCTGCGTTCTCACCCGTCCCGGCACGGTTCTGCTGGATACGGGCCGCACCGATCCGACCAACCGCACGTCTTGGTGCTTCACGGCACCGCAACGGGTGCTCACCGCAAACACGCCCGCCGAAGTACCGGCGATGGTCGAAGCTTTACAAAAAGCCACGAACAATGGCGGCTACGTAGCGGGCTATTTGTCCTACGAGGCCGGATATCCGTTCGTCGATTTGGAAGCGCCGCCGTCCCCGGATGGGCCGGTCGCATGGTTTGGGGTCTACGATTCTTTCTCCCGGCTGGTCCCCGTTGAAGTCGATCGCGGCCTCTCCACGCTCGACCCCGCCGCTTCCGTCAGCGGCGTAGAACTGGGCGTTTCACAGTCCACATACACGGAGGCGGTCGACCGTGTCCGCCACCACATCGGGGAGGGGAACGTCTACCAGATCAACTACACGGCCCCGGTGCGATTTCAGGCACCCGGGGATCCTCGCACCCTCTATCGGCGGCTGCGTCGGCGACAGCGCGTGCCGTATGGGGCATACCTGAATCTAGGGGAGCGTCAGATTTTATCCTGCTCGCCGGAGCTCTTTTTTCGAAGGGAGGGAGATCGCGTGGTAACGACGCCCATGAAGGGCACGATTCGCCGTGGGCGAACGCTCGGTGAGGACCAGACGCTGAAAGAGGCGTTGGCTACCGACCCGAAGAATCGGGCAGAGAATCTTATGATCGTGGATCTTCTTCGCAACGATCTGTCGATGTCCTGTCGCCCGGGCTCGGTGGAGGTCCCTGCCCTCTATACCACCGAAGCCTACGACACGGTAACTCAGATGACCTCTACGGTCGAGGGGCGTCTTCGGGACGGGCAGGAGCTAGCCGACGTGATTCGGGCCCTTTTCCCGTGCGGATCCGTGACGGGGGCACCCAAGCGGCGCGCCATGACGCTCATCCGGGATCTGGAGCAGGGGCCACGGGGAGTCTACTGCGGGGCCATCGGCATGGCCGGGCCCGAGACCGCTTCCTTCAACGTCGCCATCCGGACGGCGGTGATCGAGGGAAACAAGGGCACGATGGGTGTGGGGAGCGGCATCGTGTGGGACTCCGATCCGCAGGCGGAGTACGAGGAGTGCAACCTGAAGACCCAGTTCCTGATGCCGTCGGCCACCAGTCGCCAGACAGAACCGGACGCGCCGCCCCCGCGCCTCATTGAGACGATGCGATTCGACGGCGTGCGCCTGCCGCTGCTGGACCGACACGTGGCCCGCCTGGCGCGCTCGGCGGCCTACTTCGACTATCCGTTCGACGAGGCCCGTCTCCGCCGACGGATTGAGCGGGCGGTCACCGCCGCGGATGTCAACACGCTGCTCAAGGTGCGTGTTACTCTCGACCAATGGGGACGCATCGAGGTCGAGAAGACCCCGATCACGGAGGAGAGAGACGAGCCCTGGCGCGTCACGCTGGCCGAAGAGCGGGTGGACCGCACGGATCCCCTCTTTTACCACAAGACCACGCACCGCCGGGTATACGAACGCGTCCTGCAGTCCGCCCGGCAGGACGGATTCGACGAGGCCATTTTGCTGAATCAGGATGGTGAGGTGACCGAGGGCACCTACAGCAACGTTTTCGTGCAAACAAATGGCAAGCTGCTCACCCCGCCGGTTGACTGCGGGCTGCTCGCGGGCGTGTACCGGAACTACGTCCTCGAAACAAAAGAGGGGACCCGAGAAGAAGTGCTCACTGTCGATGATCTCCAAGCGGCCGATGGGGTCTACTGCTGTAATGCCGTTCGGGGATGGTGCGACGTGATGCTTTCACGGGCCGCCCCCGCTTCGGTGTCGTAGGCGTTCCCCTGCGCCGGCCGTCGAGACGCTGGGATCGGGCTTTGGAACCCTTTCCAGGGTTGATTTGCAAGGCGGAGGTCACTAGGTTTTCAGTGGTCTTCAGAAAGGGCTTCCAGGCTGCTGGAGGCTTTTCTGTTGAGGCGCAACAGGCCTGGCACCCCAGCGCGGTTTCTGTCTGTGAGCG
Organism: uncultured Salinivenus sp.; assembly: GCA_964445365.1. GTDB lineage: Bacteria > Bacteroidota > Rhodothermia > Rhodothermales > Salinibacteraceae > Salinibacter. The sequence goes on from CAYULG010000211.1 coordinate 3,948, forward strand.
TCCTCGTATCACCGTTTCCCCCAAGCGATCTCTAGCCGATCCTTATGTCCGAACAAGACCTTACGATTGAATCGAGGCTGTCCGAGCAGGAATACTTGCGTCCGCCGCCTTCCTTTATTGGGCAGGCCAATGCGTCCGATCCCGATATCTACGACCGGTTCGACGCCTTTCCCGACGGGTTTGAGGAGTATGCCGATCTGCTCGACTGGGACGAGCGCTGGGATCAGACCTTCGACGGGTCCAACCCCCCCTTCTACGAGTGGTTTGTCGGTGGAGAGTTGAACGCTTGCTCCAACTGTGTAGACCGGCACCTGGAGGAGCGTGCCAATCAGGTGGCCCTGATTTGGGAGGGAGAGGACGGCTCGCAACGCAACCTGACCTACCGGGGTCTTTACCGAGAGGTAAACAAGATGGCCGCGTCCCTCCGAGACATCGGCGTCGAGCAGGACGATGTGGTCACGCTGCACCTGCCGATGGTTCCCGCGCTGCCCATCACGATGCTCGCCTGTGCCCGCATTGGCGCGCCCCACTCCGTCGTGTTTGCGGGCTTCTCGGCCAGCGCCCTCGCCCAGCGCGTCGACGACGCCGACTCGGACGTGGTCGTGACCATCGACGGCTACTACCGGCGCGGCGATCTCCTCAATCACAAGGAAAAGGCGGATACTGCTGTCGAGGAGGCAGAGTCGGGGGTCGATACGGTCCTCGTGTGGGAGCGGCACGAGGGGGCCCTACACCCGGATGTCGAAATCGAGAAGGGCCGCGACGTGCTTGTCTCCGAACTTCTGGCCGAAAACGAGCGCGCTCGGGTTGAGCCGGTGTCCCGGGACGCGGAAGACATCCTCTTCCTGATGTACACCTCCGGCACCACGGGCAAGCCGAAG
>CAYULG010000212.1:0-4764 GCA_964445365.1 uncultured Salinivenus sp.
CACTTCATGGGTTTCCCCATGAAGGCTCCTATTGAAGTCCGTTGCTCTGCCAGGCTGAGCTACGGGGCCATAAGTAAATTGTAAATTCGTGTATGCCCCGTCCTCGCGTCTGTTCGCTCGGCAAAACGAAACCCCCTTGAATCGTCGGTCGATCGTCCGCTAGAGGGCTAATCCTTCCAAAGCGTAGGCATAGGATCGCGCAGAACCAGCACACCCTCCAGCAGCGTGCGGTCGTAGTTGATGAAGCCGTGGGCCGTGTAGACCTCCGGCGGCGTGCAGTCGACAAGTAGTTTAACCTCGCGGTCGCCCTGTCGATAATCGGAGGTAAGGAGGAGACCCACCAGGCCCTGATCGCCGCTGCCCACAAAGGCGTCGACCGGCTCGCCGTCCGCGCCGATGGTGCCGGGCAGGTAGCCGTAGTCGAGCGGGTAGACGACGGAGGGGTAGGCCGGATGGGCGGTGCCGTACGGGCGGTCGATGGTGACGCCGCGACGGTCGACGCAGCGGGCCCAGGCCGCCCAGCGGAAATGGTCGTCCACCACGGACCGGAGCGAGTGCAGGTCGGGCACGGGGAAGGCGGAATTCATGACGTATCGGACGAGGAGACGGACACGTTCGTCTCGACGTGGCGCGGTTCTTGTTAGTATGTCAATGACGGAGGTGCGTTGGGCCGTGCCCGTTCCGGACCTGGCGTGCGGGGATAGCGACCTCGACGACGCGGCAAGCGCCCGAGAGCAGGCACGGTGGCGGTTCGCCGGGGCTCGCGCGGGGACGGGTCGGACCCGCGTCGGATACACGACAGGAATCGTCGCGAATAGAACAGGATCGGGGATGACTTTGGACCGGTCGGCCGTTATAATACGACTCCCGTTCGACGTCGGGCGAAGAAGGTCCGGGGTGAAAAAGATCCGCCCCGCAACTGCAAATCTCCCAACATTGATTGTGTTGTTCGTTCGACGTTGGCGACTGTCCTCATCTGACGGGGTCGGCACCTCCTCCCTCTTGATTTCTTTTTTAGGAGAGCGAACGCACTCACCCGTCGCTGGAAAACGATTCCGTGTTCATCCTTCGCCGGGTCGACGGTCGGTCTCGTACGCACAACTCTTTTCTTTCGAATACAGTTTTGCGCGCCATGTCTCAGTCTCTTGTTGGACGGTGGTCCGTCGCGGTGACCGCTCTTGCATTCGTGATCCTCGGGGGATGCGACGCTCCTACAGGAAGCCCCTCCCTCAATACCGAAACGAACATCAACACGCCCCTCGTCCAGGAAAAGAGCTTCTTGTTTCTGGGAGGACCGCAGAGCGAGGTTGATCCCCTGATCGACACCACCTCATCGGAGTTCGACTCGCTCTTCGTCGTGGACGCCGAGTCGAACGACATCTCCATCGTGCAGGAGGTGGACAACTTTAACATTGGCACGTTGGATGGGGCCCTCGACGATGCCAGTGGGGACCTCGGGTTCGATGCAAGGAGCTTCCAACAGACGTTTGTCAGTTTGGGGAACGTTCCGAATGATCCGCAACGAATCGGCGACGTGGTTTCCGAGGACAACCTGGGCGTATCGGTGAGCGACTCGATTACCGTGAGTGGAAGTGGACAGGTTGGGTTCGAGCAGTCAAGCGATGACGAAGACTACGTTGAACTGGGAAACACCAGCGTTACCGTACAAGATCCGGTCGATATCAAACCGAACGCCAACGAGCGGGTGTTCGATTCCCTCACGTACGTGTATCCGGACATTCGACTCGACCCGTATAATCCGGACGACTCCCTCGTGGTCGAGTTTGTGAGTAATCCGTGTGGAAGTGGCCCATGCGGAGAAAATGGAGAGTTTGAGCGAGACATTAACGAGTTGGAGAGCGGGTTCGACCTTTCCCTTCAGGATACGAGGGTGTATCCCGACAAGCCGGAGATCGACCAGGACGGGCAAATCGGCTTCGAGATTCAGGGCGAAATTAACCCCGATCTACAGGTCGAGGATAACGACGAAGTTGCTCTCGGCGTAACGACCTCCGTCGGGGACTTCGAAATCCAAGAACTCAAGGTTAGCAAGGCGCGCCCCTTTTCCGTGACCGCAACCCCTAACCCAGACGGCGGCGACATTGACGTTGCCAACGACGCCGAGGTGGAAACGGCCGCCTTCGACGGATTCGAGGGAGTCACCGATCGGGTCGATGGACTCCAGCTCGCAAACACGAGTCTCGATTTCACCATCGAGACGCTCAACCTGGTATCGACCGACGCGCAACTGTACGCGGCCATCCAGGGGACGAAGAATGGAGGACGGCAGAGTGTCTTCCTGGCGGGCACGGAGGATCAGAACATGCAGCGAGAGGGGTTCCCGGAGGACCGCGACGTTTCCTCCCTTCCGTTCGACACAGACTTCGTGGAGCAGGGCCAGTCCATTACTCGGGACTCGCTCATTCGGCTTCCCGTAACCGAGGACGACCTGGGAACCAGCCTGGGGCAGCGCGTGGACGTCCCCCTCTCTGTGGACGGGGACAACTCGACCGTCGCGAATTTCATCAATTCGCTTCCCACGGAGGTCCGATTCGCCGGACAGGCCCGACTGAACACGGACGAGGGCGACCTGAAGGTTCGCAAGCCTATTGAGCTCGACGCGGGCCTTACGCTCAACGTGCCCCTTCGCATCAAGGAGCGATTTAAACTCCGGGACACCATTGACGCGGACTTTTCTGACCTGGAAGATTTGACCGATCCGGACGAGGACCTGAACATTTCTACGGCGGAACTGCAATTCAGCTATACGAACGGCCTTCCGCTGGGGGCCGACGTGAAGATGGTCGTGGTCGATGAGCAGGGCTCGGAGGTTGAAACCTTCAACGACAATTTCGACGATAGCGACTTTCGGCTTAAGCCGGCTCAGAAGGACGATGACAACGCGGCAGAACGTCCCGAATCGGGCGAGTTCATCTTTAATCTTGGGGACACGCAGGAGGAGCTCCGTAACCTTGCCGACGGCGAAGAAATCCAGCTCGTCCTCAACATGGACCAGGAAGGATCAGGGGGCGGATCGGAAGCGGTCGCGCGTCTTCGGGCCGACGATCAACTGACCATCAATCGGATTCGCCTTAACGTCAAGGCCTCGGTCCAGACCGGTGACTGAGACCTCGCTGCGCTTTTTCCTACTTTCCCGGCACCCTCTTCTATCACATCTACTGCGCTGGTACCATGACGACCACTCAGATCACTCTGCTGCGCTCGCTTCTTGCTCTCTTCCTATGCGGCCTTCTCGTAGCCCTGGGTCCCGGAACGGCCCTCGGGCAATCGGGGATGCGGAGCGTGAAGGCCATGAGCACGGGCGGGGGGCCGTCGGTCCTGGACACGGGCCCGGCGGCCCTCTACTCCAACCCGGCCAACCTCACGGTGGGACCGGCCGAGCACTCCCTGGAAATCCAGCTGTTCCGGATCGGTGCCTATCACGGGGGGGATTTTTACCAGTTCGAGCACATCGATCGGCTCTTTTACGACAACGCCGATCGCCTTTCTGCCGAAGAGCAGAAGTCCGCGCTTGACGATTGGTTTGGCGGCCAACAGCGGAGCGCGAGCACCTACCTGGAAGCCATTCCGCTGTCGATCACCTACCGCCCCAGTGAGAAGCCGTGGGCAATTGGGTTCGGCATCCGGGGGCGCGCTTTTCAGACGGCCGCCATCGACGAGGGCTTCTTCGACGTGCTGCTGCGGGGCACCAGCCCGAACCGAACCGTCCCGGTCAACGGACGCTCCCGTCAGTACGGCACCGTCGACGTGACCGGGGCCTTCAGTTACCAGTTCTCGTCCCTCCCGCTCTCGATCGGCATCTCTCCTCGGGTCATCTTCGGAACGTCCTTCGCGGATGGCACGCTCGATTCGCGGGCGACGGTAAGTGGCGATTCCCTGACGCACCAGTTCGACTACACCGCTCGTGCGGCGGGGCCCGTAAGTACCGGCCTCTTCGATACGTTCAACGCCTTCAATTCCGATCCGGTGGACGAGGTCGGCGGCGGTACGTCCGGCATCGCGGGCATCGGGGGTGGGGTTGACCTCGGTGCGACCTACAAGGTGCGACCGGACCTGCACGTGTCGGCCAGCATCACGGACCTGGGCCAGATCACGTGGAATCAAGACGCCCAAACGGTGACGCCGTCCAACGATGCCTTCCGGTTTGAGGGGGTCGACCTGGACCTCGATCGGCTCGAAGAGGAATACGACGATGACATCGGGGAGTACGTCGAGGATCAGGTCGACAGCCTCGCTCAGGAGGCTTACCAGGATGTCGATCGTGACCGCTCATCGTTCACGACGGGCCTGCCCACGACCGTGCACCTGAATAGCACGTGGGATCAGGGGATTGTTACCCTCAATGGCGGGCTCTCCGTCGGGATCAACGAGAAGGCAGGGGCCGTGCCGGATCCGGCGGCGGTACACGTAGGCGGCACGCTGAACCTCGGGCCGTTTCCCATCCGGGCCGGCGCCCGGTTCTGGGGGACGCAGGCAGTGGCCTACTCGGCGGGCTTCGGGTTGGACTTCGGATTCTACCGCTTTGACCTAGGAGCAAGCGTCACGCCCAGTACGTCCACGCTCGGCAGCGGCGCACGCTATGCCGTGAGCGTCTCTCTGGCGACCATTCGGTTCTGAGGCGTCCTTGGGAAGGGGCCCGGTCTCACACCGGCCTTCCCTGGGTGATAATCAGGGAGCCGTATCGTCCGATGCCGCGTCGTCCGGCATGAGGCCGTCCGTTTTGCCCGGCCCCGGCGATGGCTC
>CAYULG010000213.1:0-4763 GCA_964445365.1 uncultured Salinivenus sp.
TGGTCGACAAGGCCGAACTGCTGAACCTGACGCCCGCCGAGATGACGGTGCTCGTAGGCGGGATGCGGGCGCTCGACGCCACCCACGAGCAGGCCGGCGAGGACGGTGTCTTCACCGACCGTCCGGAGACGCTCACCAACGACTACTTCGTGAACCTCCTCGACATGGACTACGAATGGGAGCCGGTCTCGGACGCCAAAGAACGTTTCGAAATTCGGGACCGAGAGACCGGCGAGGTCGAGTGGACCGCTTCCCGCGTGGACTTGATCTTCGGCTCCAACTCCCGGCTTCGTGCCCTGTCACAGGTTTACGGTGCCGCGGACGCCGAGGAGAAGTTCGTCCACGATTTTGTGGACGCCTGGTCCAAGGTGATGACGCTCGATCGATTCGACCTCGAGTAACCGAATCGAGTGAGGAAGCGTGGGTCGCGGCCCTCGCTCGCTGACGTCGATCCACCTCTCTTGCGGCGTTTGAGAGCGCCCCGTTCGGCAACCCGGACGGGGCGTTTTTCTGTGAATGCACGCAACAGCGGAACAGGGCGGGCGTTGGAGGGAGCGGCTTCCACTCGCGCTTGACTTTGGATGATCCACTCTCACTGGCATGGTGAAGCAACGGACCCTCGGTGGCGGCGATCTCACGGTTTCGGCCCTCGGCCTCGGCTGCATGGGTATGTCCGACTTTTACGGCACCCCCGACGAGAACCAGGCCATCAAGACGCTTCAGCGCGCAATCGACCGCGGCGTCACGTTTTTCGACACCGCTGACATGTACGGGCCGTTCACGAACGAGAAGCTGCTGGGTCGCGTCCTGGGCCCGCATGCGCACGACGTGACCATCGCCACGAAGTTTGGCATCATGCGGAACGAGGCGGGCGAGGTCCTCGGCATCAATGGGCGGCCGAGCTACGTGAAGGAGGCCTGCGACAACTCCCTTCAGCGCCTGGGCGTAGACACCATCGACCTGTACTACCTGCACCGTGTGGATCCGGACGTGCCCATCGAGGAGACGGTGGGGGCGATGGGGCGGCTCGTGGACCGGGGGAAGGTGCGCTACCTCGGTCTGTCGGAGGCGGCGGCCGACACGATTCGGCGCGCCAACGAGGAGCACTCCATCACGGCGCTGCAGACGGAGTACTCGCTTTGGAGCCGCGATCCCGAAGAGGAAATTTTGCCGACGTGCCGCGAGCTTGACGTGAGCCTGGTGCCGTACAGTCCACTAGGGCGCGGCTTCCTCACCGGTCGCTTCCAGGCGCCCGAGGACCTGCCGGAGGATGACTGGCGTCGCCACAACCCCCGCTTTCAGGGCGAGAACTTCCAGAAAAACCTGGACCTCGTCGCGGAGGTGGAGCGCCTAGCCGACGATAACGACGTGACGCCCGCCCAACTGGCCCTCGCCTGGGTGCTGCATCAGGGGGAGGACATTGTGCCGATTCCGGGCACGACGGATCCCGACCACCTGGACGAAAACCTCGCGGCACTCGACGTGACCCTGACCGACGAGGAGCTTGACCGGATTGATGAGATCGCGCCGATGGGGGCCGCAGCCGGTGATCGGTATCCGGACATGAGCAGCGTCAACCGGTAGGCGACTGGCAGATCGGGGTGTGAAAGTGAGAAGGTGGGAAGGTTTGAAGGTGGGAAGGTTTGAAGGTGGGGATGTAAGAAACGTCGAGAGGCGGAAGATCATGGTCGAGTGGAAATGGGGGTGCTGGTAGAACGATCGCAGAATTCAAAATGGGCAAATGGAAAATGGGAAAATGCGAATTGCCATCGTCGGGCCGATGCATCCGTACCGGGGTGGGATTGCACACTTTCTGGAGAAGATGGAGGCGGGATTGTTGGAGCGGGGGCACGAGACGGTCCCGGTGACCTTCACTCGACAGTATCCGGAGCTCCTCTTTCCCGGAAAAACGCAGTACGTGGAGGAGGCGGCGACGTCGGTGGACGGTCCGGAGCGCCTCCTAGACACACTGAACCCGTGGACCTGGTACCGGACGGCGCGTCACCTGGCGGCGCAGGACCCGGACGTGGTCGTTTTCAAGTACTGGATGTCGTTCTTCGCCCCGGCCTTCGGATCGATTGCCCGCTACCTCCGACGGCAGGGCGTGCGCGTGGTGTCGGTCGTCGACAACGCGCTCCCCCACGAGCGTCGACCGGGGGACGTCGTGCTCGGTAAATTCTTTCTGCGGGCCTGCGACGGGCTCATCGTCATGTCCGACGAGGTGAAGAGGGACCTCCACGAGCTCGGCATTGAGGCGCCCATCCGGCAGATCAACCACCCCATCTACAACACCTTCGGTGATCCGCTGCCCCGCGATGAGGCCCGCGCCGAACTCGACCTGTCCACCGACGCGCCCGTCCTGCTGTTCTTCGGCTTCGTCCGGCGGTACAAGGGCCTGCACGTGCTGTTGCAGGCGCTGCCGAAGATCGTGGAGCACCTGCCCGACCTGCAGCTGGTGGTGGCCGGGGAGTTCTACGACGACAAAGCGTTTTATGAGAACATCATCGAAACCCATCAGCTTGGCTCCTACATTCACCTCCATGACGGGTATGTTTCCGACGAAGATGTGGCGGCCTACTTCTCAGCGGCCGACGTGGTGGTACAGCCGTACGTGTCGGCGACGCAGAGTGGGGTGGCGAAAATTGCGTACCACTTCGAGCGCCCGCTCATCATGACCGACGTGGGTGGGCTGGCCGAGATGATGCCCGACGGCGAGGCCGGACTGGTCGTGCCGCCGGAGGATCCGGATGCGCTGGCGGGGGCGGTGCACCGGTTCTTCGAGGACGACCGGCAGGCGGAACTGACAGAAGGGGTGCGCCGGGAGAAAGAAAAATACTCGTGGGAGCCGTTGTATGACGCCGTTGAACGTTTCACGTTGGAAGATTGAAGGTTGGGAAATTGGGAGATTGAAGGGGGTTCTATTCGGGCGGGTTGCCGGGGCCAGAAAGCGGCGTGTTCTACGATTTGACATGGAAAACGCACCCACTCCTACACGCCCGTACTCCCACACCGGACTCGGTTAAAAGAGGGGCGGGGCGGGTCGGAAATAGCACTCATCATCTGCATCGATTTTCCTCTCTATCGGCATGCTCCCCGTCGTCATTCTCTGTGGAGGGAAAGGCACCCGGCTCCAGCCCATCACGGACGAGTGTCCCAAGCCCTTGGTGCCGGTGGACGGTCGCCCGTTCCTTTCCTATCTGCTGGAGCGGCTGGAGGCGGAGGGGGCCGAGGAGGTGATTCTGAGCACGGGCTACCTCGCGGAGCAGGTGGACACCTTCGTGGACCGGACCGACTGGGATTTCTCGCTTCGCACTGTCCGCGAAGAGGAGCCGCTGGGCACCGGCGGGGCGCTCCGCCACGTGGCCGACGCGGCCGGGCTCGACACGTTCATCGCGATGAACGGGGATACCCTTTTCAGCGGCTCGGTCGGGCGCCTCGTCCGGTTCCACGACGCGCAAGACGCCGCCGCCTCCATCGCACTCGTCCAGACGGATCAGCCCGACCGCTACGGGCGTGTTCGCTTCGACCCCGGCGCCGGGGCGATTACCGGGTTCGACGAAAAGCAGCCGGGCATCGAGGGCACCGTCTGGATCAACGCGGGCGTTTACGTGCTGTCGCCGGCGGTATGGGGCTCAATTGCCGAGGGGGAAACGGTCTCGATCGAGCGCGAAGTGTTTCCCGGATGGGTGGGAAGTGGGCTCTACGGCTGCCGCTTCCCCGACGCTGACTTTCTCGACATTGGCACTCCCGACGACTACCGAACCGCAGACGCATGGCTGACCCAGCACTGAGTGATCTCGACATTGATGCCGATCCGGAGGAGAACGGACGCACCGTCATCCGGGCACGAGCCCCCCTCCGCATCAGCTTTGGCGGCGGTGGGACCGACGTGCCGCCTTACGTCCACGAGCGCGGCGGCCTGGTGCTTAACGCCACCATCAACCGCTACGCGTACGTGACGATCATCCCGAACGACCGTGGGGAGATTCGGATGCGGTCGCTCGACTACGAGGAGGAGCTCGCGTACGACCTCGAGGACGGCATGCCGGAGGACGCCCATCAGATGAAGCTGGCGCGGGGCGTGGTGGACCGGTTCGACGTGGATGAGCGCGGACAGGGGTTCGACCTTTACACCCACGCCGACTGCCCGCCGGGCTCGGGCCTCGGCTCCTCCTCGACGATGGTCGTGGCCCTGATTGGGGCCTTCGACAAGTGGCTGCAGCTCGGCCTGGATCCCTACGAGACGGCGCGCCTCGCCTACGAGATCGAGCGCATCGACCTGGAGATTGAGGGCGGGAAGCAGGACCAGTACGCGGCCACCTTCGGCGGCTTCAACTACATGGAGTTCCGCGACGACGTGGCCCTCATCAATCCCCTCCGCATCCCCGAGGACGGCGTGGCGGAGCTGGAGTACGCCCTCGTGATGGCGTTTACCGGTCAGAGCCGCTACTCGTCCGACATCATCGAGGACCAGATCGACAACTACGAGGAGAAGGACATGACCGCCGTCGAGGCGATGGACCGGACCCGGGAGCTGGCGGTGGAGATGAAGCGGGTCATTTTGAAAGGGCGGTTCTATGAGTTCGGCAAGCTGTTGCACACCGCGTGGGAAGTGAAGAAGCAGATGGCGTCGAAGATCACGAACCCGGCCATCGATGAGATGTACGACGCGGCCCGGGAGGCGGGAGCCATGGGTGGCAAGATCTCCGGGGCCGGCGGGGGCGGCTTCATGTTCTGCTTCACGGAGTTCGACCGGCAGCACG
>CAYULG010000214.1:0-4757 GCA_964445365.1 uncultured Salinivenus sp.
TTCTTGCGCCGCTTGCGCTGGTAGGTGACGGCAAAGCGGTGGGCCTCGTTGCGCACCTTCTGCAGCAGCTGCAGGGCCGGGCTGTCCTTGCCGATGAGCACCGGATCGGCGTCGCCGGGTCGGAAGACCTCCTCCAGCCGCTTCGCGAGACCCACCACCTGGAACCGGTCCATCACGTCCAGGTCGCGCAGCACCTCGACGGCCGCGTTGAGCTGCCCCTTCCCGCCGTCGATGACCACGAGGTCGGGCCACGGGCCGTCCTCGTCGATCATGCGGCGGTAGCGGCGCTCCACCACCTCCCGCATAGCCTGGTAGTCGTCCGGACGGCCCTCCTCGGTCGAGCGGATTTTGTAGGTCCGGTAGTCGCTCTTCCGGGGCGTGCCGTCGGTGAAGACGACGCAGGAGGCCACGGTCTCCTTGCCGCCGTGGTGCGAGACGTCGATCCCGTCCACGCGGCGGGGAAGCTCGTCCATGCGGATCTCCTCTTTTAGCGACTTGACGGACTCGGGGATCCGGTCGCGCTCCCGCTTCATCTGCTGGGTCTTCCACTCCCCGACGAGCAGCTTCGCGTTCGACTTCGCCATGCGCGTGAGGCTGGCCTTCTCTCCCTGCTGCGGGACCTTGATCGGCACCTGGCGGCCCCGTTCCTGTCGGAGAAGCTTTTCGAGCGCGTGGGTGTCCTGGGCCGGGTGGTCGTTCGGATCGTGGGAGAGCAGAACTTCTTCGGGGACGAAGTGGGCGTCGGCGTAATAGGTCTCCACGAACGAGAGCATCAGCTCCTCGTCGGTCCGGCCCTCGATGCGCTTCAGGTACTTGTGCCGCTTGCCAATCATTTTGCCCTCCCGCACCTGGAAAAGCACGCCGCACCCGATGCCCTCGTCCCGATCCACGTGGATCGAAAACACGTCCCGGTCCGCAAAGTCTTCGCTGACCACCTTCTGCTGTTGGGAATACTTCTTCAGTGCCTCGATCTGGTCGCGCAGCCGCGCCGCTTCCTCGAAATTGTGCCGGTCCGACAGGGCGTGCATCTCGTCTTCGAGCAGGTCGATGAGCTCCTGCGTCTGGCCGTTGAGCAGCTTTTCGACCTGCTCAATCGTTTCCATGTAGTCCGCCTCGGACTGCAGGCCCTCGCACGGCCCCTTGCAGTTGTCGATGTGGTGCTGGAGGCAGACGTCGTACTTGCCGGCCTCGATCTTTTCCGCACTCAGGTCCAGCGAGCAGGTCCGGAGCTGAAACACCGATCGAATGGCGTCCATCATCTTGTTCATCTTCGACACGTCGGTGTACGGGCCGAAGTACTTCGATCCGTCCTCCTTGAGCGTGCGCGTCTTGAAGACCCGCGGGAAGCGCTCGTTCTTGATGCAGATGTAGGGGTAGGTCTTGTCGTCCCGCAGGTTGACGTTGTAGCGGGGCTGGAGCTCCTTGATTTGGTTGTTTTCGAGGATGAGGGCCTCGACCTCCGTGTCGGTCACAATGACGTCGACGTCGGCGGCCTTCTTGACCATGACCTCGATACGCCCGTCCCGCTGACGGCTCTCCTGAAAGTAGGTCCGCACCCGCTTGCGGAGGGATTTGGCCTTGCCCACGTACAGCACCGAGCCCTCGTCGTCCAGAAACTTGTAGACGCCCGGGTCGGTGGGCAGATTGTCTAGCTTTTGCCGGAGGGCGGCCGGTTTCTTTTCAAGGAGGTCGCTCATGGAAAAAGTGCGTATTGCGTGTTGCGTATTCTGTCTCGGGAGAACGAGCGAGTTTGGATCGTACAGCACACAGCGTGGATCCCGATTCACCCTGATCATGCACGCTACGCTCGCTTGAGGGGCATGATTCAGGGTGAACCCGTAGTTTCTAGGAACGTTTGGTCGCCCGTAGATTGTGACTACTGATATAGCACGGAGCTTTTTCATCGTCGGCACGTTCTCGACGTGAGCGACGATTCTTTCGCTGGTGACCCACTTTTATGGCAGATCCGCCCAATACCCGTTCGGAGTCCCGGCTGTCGCGTCTGATGCCCGACGCGGCACGGGTCCGGAATCGATTGCAGGATGCGCTTCCGCGGCTGAAGGCGCACGCTCGGCTTGCCCGCCGCCGACTGCGGCCCTTGAGGGACGGCGCGCTTGCGGACCGGCTCGACGCGATCGATCCGTCGTTCGTAGAGAAGGGGGCGCGGGAGATGACCGAAGCCGACGTGGAGACGGTGGTGGAGAAGGCCGACGCGATTGAAGACCGCTTTCGCGACCACGGCCCCCTCCGCCGCCTGCTTGACGACGGGCAACTGCTCCTGGCGCTGGTCCGCGACGTGTGGGGGCGACGCTATCCACAGGTCCCGTGGTGGACCGTCAGTGGGGCGGCCTTCGCGCTTCTTTATGTGCTCAATCCTCTTGACCTCGTTCCGGACGCGTTGCCCCTTATCGGCGTGCTCGACGACGCCGCGGTCGTGTCTGCCTGCTTAGCCCTCCTCGAGCAGGACCTGGCCGACTACCGACAGTGGCGGACCCAGTCTCGGCGATCGGACGCGGACGACCCCGGAGTGGACAACGAAGATCTAATCTCCAGGTAACAGTTTTGTCCGGTGTAGGTAATACGTTATCAACTACCCGGGTTACCTTCTCCCGTCACTCCAATTCTCTCCATGCCGCACGGGAGCTTATGGATCCGTCCAAAGAGCCGCATAAACGCCAGTCTTACCCCGAAGAGGTGGCGAACGCCACCACGCACGGAATCGGCCTCGTCCTGAGTGTTGTGGGTTGGATCGCGCTCATGGTCTTGTCGGGGCTTGCCGGTGACGGCTGGGACCTTGCGGCCTCGGCCGTCTTCGGTGGGTCGCTGGTGTTTCTCTATAGTGTGTCGACCCTCTACCACAGCGTGCGGCGCCCCCGGACGAAATGGATCCTCCGCGTGCTCGATCACGTGGCCATCTTTCTGCTCATCGCAGGCACTTACACGCCATTCACGGTGGTGCTTATGCGGGAAGGATGGGGCTGGACCCTGCTGGCGCTCGTCTGGGGGTTTGCCATCGCCGGGCTCCTCTTTAAGCTCTTCTCGAAGCATCGCTTCCACCCGGCCGCCACGTCGCTCTACCTGATTATGGGGTGGATTGGGGTTCTTTTTGCCAGTCCGATGAGTGCGGCCCTGCCCGCCGGGGCACTCCTGTTCATCGCCGCCGGCGGCCTGGCCTACACGGTGGGCGTGGTCTTCTACGGGTGGCACTCGCTCCGCTACAGCCACGCGATCTGGCACGTGTTCGTGCTGGTCGGGAGCATCTGCCACTTCATTGCCGTGGCCCTCTACGTTCTTCCGTGATCATTGGCTCATTGGGAAAGCGGGACGGGCGGTTGGGGCTGGAGGTGTGCGGCGATCAGGCAGGGCTGTAGCAGACGGGAGCGTGTGAGCCTCGGACATTAAAATGAGTAGGAGCCGAGTTCTTCGCCCAGGTCGGTGTGGGGGAAGATGGATCGGGCTTTGCGGAGGGCGTCGCTCTTGTCGCCGGGGGGGAGGTGGACGAGGAGAAGACGATCGGCGTTGGCCTGTTGGGCGACCTCTGCGGCCTCGGGGGCGGTCGAGTGGTTGTCGCCGGGCGTGCCGTTGGCCTCGTGGACGAGCACGTCGGCGTCCCGGGCGAGGTGCACGACGCTCTCGGTCGGGGCGGTGTCGCAGGAGTAGGCGAGCACACGGTCCGTGGGGGTATGCTCGAAGCGGAGGCCGACGTTGGGCGTGTCGCCGTGGTCGACGGGGGCGGCGGTAATGGTCCAGGGCGCCTCGGCCCAGACCTCGGCGCCCGACTCGTGGGGCACCTCGCGCCAGTCGATGGGCGGGATGCCGTCCCAGCCGCTATGGACGGGCTCGTAGGCGTTCCACAGGCGTTCGGCCTGGGCCAGGGCCGGTTCGATGCCGACGACCGGGAGGGCTCGATCGCGCCCGTCCAGCCACACCTTTTCCATCAGCAGGGGGAAGCCGCTGGTGTGATCCATGTGGGCGTGGGTGACGATGAGGCCGTCGACGCTGTCGATGGGGCGGTCGCAGGCCTGCAGGCGCTGGAGCACGTCGCCGCCGCAGTCCACGACCAGGGTGCGGGGCGGATCGGCGTCGTCCGAGACCGCGAGCATGGTGGTGGTACGGTGCGCATCACTGATCGCGGCGCCGGTGCCGAGGAGGTGGAGGGTTGGCATGGTTCGATACTGGTTGCTCTACAGGTTACCGCAGGGGCCTTACAAGCAGGGAGATGGGAAGGTTGAAAGTTGGAACGTTGAAGGTTGGTTCGGCTTCTTGACCAGTCGGGTACGGACCGTCCCGACAGAGCTAGCCCAGGCGAGGAGGGGCAGCCATCATGTTGAAACTGACGACCGACTGCAGACAGCTGGTGCTCTCAGAAGCCACAGTCGATGACTCGTGGTCCGTCGTCGAACCGAGCGAGAACAGAGGTGCACGACCGGAGGGGCGCGATTTCACATCTTGCACTCCGCATTCCAAACTCGTCACCGGTCGCGCTTGATGGCGAATTCGGTCAGGCCCACGAGCGAGGCGCGGGCGTCGGAGGGGGGGAGGGCGGCGAGGTGGGATTTGGCCTCTTCCGCCAGCGACTCCATGCGGGACCGGGCGTACGCGATGCCGTCGTGCTCGCGCACGAACGTCGCGATGGCCTGCAGGTCGTCCCGGCTCTTGTCGTCCTGATCGACGAGTTTGAGGATGCGTCTGCGTTCGCTGCGCCCGGCCTCCCGCCGCGCCACGATCAGCGGGAGCGTGCTGTTCTTTTCCTGCTG
>CAYULG010000215.1:0-1562 GCA_964445365.1 uncultured Salinivenus sp.
TCGCTCCAGACTTGCTCGAGGACATCCAAGATGTCCAGGCCTATCCAGCCGATGGGGGAGGCTTCGACCATCGTCGGAGGGGCTTGGAGATCTAGATCTCCGGAGTCGAGCTTGGACATCTCAGATGTCTTAGAGCGACGAAGGTGCTGTTTTTCTCGTGAAAAGCTGAATCCCGAGGTGATGCATATACTTCGCACTATAGCACAAGCCGTTCTACGAGCCGTTCGCCACCGGCTGGCTGCGGGACGGCGACAACTGGGGCCGCCCGGTTGACGTGCTCCACCCCCCGGACGGCGGGCTCTTGAGCTCCGACGACCAGACCGGTACCATCGACCGCAGTTCATGCACACCCGGACGGACGAGGCACACACTACTGGCGGTCCGCGGGCCAGTTAGATAATCCCCAGCGCCATCGCCGAGAGGCCACTCAGGTAGTGCATCAGCGTCACCCCCAGGAGCGAGCGGTGCCGCAGGTACAGCCAGCCGAAGAGCAGGCTGGTGGCGAAGGTGATTCCCGCAAATCCATAGGAGTAATGCACGTGCCCGATGCCAAACAGAAAGGCCGCCACGACGATGGGCACCCAGTCGGCATCCTCGGCCATGAACCGATGCAGGGAGCCCTGAATGAGGCCGCGGGCCACAAACTCCTGGATGAAGGAGTGCGGCAGGTACAGCGCGAAGAAGCCCCAGAAGAGAAGGGGTGGGTAGTTCTGCATCTGGGCGAACGAGAACAGCGAGTCGCCCGCGTAGAATTGCGTCTTCAGGGGAATCATGATGAAGGTGAGCACGGCCGCGCAGGTCACCGCTTCGGCCACCTGAATGGGCCAGCGATCGAGCGTCAGCCCAAACGCCGCCAGGGAGACTTCGTGGTGCTGGTTGTAGTAGTACACGACCGGCACGAGAAACGTCAGCACATATGCCCACGACCCGGCCACCTCCCCCACGGGCGACATCTGTCCGGAGAGCAGGGCCGTCCCCACAGAGAGGAGACCGAAGATCATGATGACTGTGATGAAGAAGTGCCCGAACCGGTTGCGCATCTTCTCCGCGTCGAGCTTCTCGCGGAGGCTCTGCGTCAGGGATGTGTTGGTGGCCCGAAGACGCTCGCTGATCGTATGGGTGACGTTGGACACCAGATGGTAGTAGACGGTGCGCCCGGTGGACCCGGCATCGTGGAGCCACTCCTTCCGCAGACGCCAGACGCGCACGTCGTCCTGAGCGCGGACGGTCGCGGAGGCGGGCTCGTCGTCCACGAACGACATCTCGCCGAAGAAGTCGCCGGCCTCCAGCGTCGCGATGGCAAAGCGGTGCTCCTGCTCCTCGTCGGACTTGAGCACCTCCACGGTGCCCGTCTCGATGAAGTAGAGGGCGGGCGCGGTCTCCCCTTCCTCCAGGAGCACCTCTCCCCCATTGAAATCGATGCGCTCCGCCGCCGTGGCGACCACGTCCATCTCCTCCGCGTCGAGGTCTTCCGTAAGCGCCGCCTCGCCGAAGAAGGCCCGAGCCCGCCGGCGATGCTCGTCCGCTTCGGGGTCGTCGGCGCCGGAGGCCGCCGACCGCGG
>CAYULG010000215.1:1662-4755 GCA_964445365.1 uncultured Salinivenus sp.
GAGACGCTTACCGCCGACGCCGGCGCGTCCGTGCCACCCACCAGCAAGACGGATTTCACTCATGCAGTTCTTCGATTGGATTGCCGAGTCCTTCCGAACCAACGGCGAACACGCCTCGTCCGAGGCCCCCTCCGCACGATTCGTTCCCCCCACCCCCGACGTCGACCCGACCGAGGGACAGGACCGCTACGGATGGGGCTTCGACGACACGGAGTTTGTGGTCACCGACGAGGGCAACGTCAAGCTGACGGGCGGCCGCTACGACCTCAGTGGCGTGGAGATGCCGAAGCTCCTCCCCTGGTTTCGGGAGGTGATGCAGGCTCCGTTGGCGCCCGACGACGTGGCGACCCCCAACCAAGACCCGGAGGTGCCGCCTCCGCGCCCGGCGCCGGACCTGCTCTCGGCCGTGGAAGCGGTGGTCGGGCCCGAGCGGATGACGCAGGACGACGGGGCTCGTCTCGACCACGGGCACGGCCAGACCCAGCAGGAGATCTACCAACTCAACTACGAAGACGGATTCGAGCGCGTGCCCGACCTCGTGGTCTACCCCGAGACGGCAGAGGAGGTCGAGCGCCTCGTTGACCTGGCCGGCGAGCACGACGTGGTTCTCATTCCCTTCGGCGGGGGCACCAACGTCACCGACGCCCTGCGGTGCGACCCGGACGAAGACCGGTTCATTATGTCGGTCGACATGCGCCTCATGCACCGGATCGAGTGGATCGATCCCGTCAACCGAACGGCGAAGATTCAGGCCGGTGCGATCGGGCGGCACATCCGAGATCAGCTGGCCGAGTACGGGTTTACGATGGGGCACGAGCCCGACAGCATCGAATTTTCGACGATTGGCGGCTGGGTGGCCACCCACGCCAGCGGCATGAAAAAGAACCGGTACGGCAACATCGAAGACATCGTCCTGGACGTCGACGTCGTAACGCCCACAGGGCAGCTGGAGAAGCACGGCCCGCACCCCCGCGTCTCGACCGGGTTCGACCCTACGTCGTGCCTGTTTGGATCGGAAGGCACCCTGGGCATCATCACGGCCGTGACCGTTCAGCTCTTCCCGCTTCCGGACGTGCGGCGCTACGGGTCCGTCATCTTCCCGTCGATGGAGAAGGGCGTCGACTTTCTGTACGACCTCGGCCAGACGCGTCACGTGCCGGCCAGCGTGCGCCTGATGGACAACACCCAGTTCCACTTTGGGCAGGCCCTCAAGCCCAAGAAGGAGGGCCTCGATGCCCTGAAGAGCCGCCTTGAATCCTTCTACGTTACCCAACTCCGGGGATACGACGAGGACGAACTGGTGACCGCCACACTCTTGTTCGAGGGAGACGAACGGGACGTGGAGCTCCAGCAGGACACCGTCTACGAATTGGCCAAAAAGCACGGCGGAATGCGGGGCGGGGCCGAAAATGGGCGGCGCGGCTACGAGCTGACCTTCGCCATCGCCTACATCCGGGACCTCGTGTTTCGCCACTGGATGGTGGCCGAATCCTTCGAGACCGCGGTGCCGTGGGGGCAGGCCACAGAATTGATCGAGCGCGTCAAGCAACGGGCCCGGCAGGAGCACGCGGCCCGCGATCTCCCCGGGCGCCCCTTCGTGACGGGCCGCATCACCCAGATTTACGACACAGGGGTCTGCATCTACTTCTACCTGGGCCTCTACCGAAAGGGCCTCGACAATCCCGACGAGGTCTTCCTGGAGGTCGAACACAACATCCGCGAAGAGATCTTGGAGGCGGGAGGCTCGCTCTCCCACCACCACGGCGTCGGCAAGCTGCGCGCCGACTTTATGGACGACATCGTCTCGGAGCCGACCCTTGAGGCGAAGGAAGAGCTCAAGAAGGCAATCGACCCCGACGGTGTGTTTGACACCGGCAACCAGGGCCTCGGCAATACGCACTAATACCAATTGCTGGAGATGACTGTGCACTTCGCTACGGGCCCTTCGGAACGAATCGTCGCGAGGCGCGCCTTGCGACGGGCCGTCCGTCCCATTCGGACCAATGAGGTTCACAACGATCCTCGGTAGCTGGTATAAGCACGCCTCCACCCGTGGTGCAAGGTCCGAAGATGGCCGCCGGCAGCGAGACCGGCCTCACGGGAGTCGACCATGGATATCTTGCGGCCCCGTGCAACATTGAGAAAAGGATCTGCAACATTGTGACAAGCATCTCCGGCGCGCGCCCCCCTTATTGAGGAGCGCACTCGTTCCGACCGACGCACGGAGGAACCGCCCTCGGTCTGAACGTTCTCCTTTCCGCTTCCATCGAACCCCGTCCTGCTCCCCGCCATGTCTGCCGATTCGGCCAGCCGCGTCCTGCTGACCGGTGCGACCGGATTTCTGGGAAAGGTCGTACTGGCGGATCTCATGCGACGTCGCTCCGCACTCGGCATCGAGCACGTCGACGTATTGGTTCGTCCCAAGCAGGGGCGCTCCCCCGAAGAGCGACTGCGGCGGGAGATCATCGGCGCGCGCTGCTTCGACGACGCCGACGCAGAGATCCTGAATGAGCACGTGGACGTGGTGGCCGGCGACCTGTCGGAGCCGCGCTGTGGCCTCTCGCGGTCCGCCCGTCGCGAGCAAACGGCCCGCACGACCCACCTCATCCACTGTGCGGCCAGCGTGCGCTTCGACCTTCCCATTGAGGCGGCACTCGCCGCCAACACCGAATCGGCCCTGCGCGTCCTGGAGCTGGCGCAGTCCTGTCGGCGGCTCGAATCAATGGTGGCGGTCTCGACGGCCTACGTGGCGCCCCACCCTGCCTCCTCGGCCCCCATCCCCGAACAGCTGGTCTCGCTGCCCCGCCCGCCCCGTCAGATCTACGAGTCGATTCAGACCGGCGACGCCGACGAGGCCGACCTGTTGGCGGCCACCCGGCACCCAAACACCTACACCCTCACGAAGTGTTTGGCCGAGCGGCTCATGGCGGAACAGCGGGGCGCGACGCCACTGACGATCGTGCGGCCGAGTGTCATTTGTGCGGCCCGGCGGTTTCCCGTCCCCGCCTGGATCGATTCGCCGACCGCGTACGCCGCCTACGGCCTGATGGTGGGACTGGACGCCGTAAACACGTTCCCTGCCCATCCAGCCCA
>CAYULG010000216.1:0-4721 GCA_964445365.1 uncultured Salinivenus sp.
GAGCGAATGGCGCGCGCCCACCGCTCGGCGTTGTCAAGCTGGAGGAACAACGGGTCGCCGTCGCGGGGATGCACCCTGAGCGTCGTCTCGTCCGGCGCCTCCACCTCGGTCACGCGGGCGAGCGGAATCTCGCGCCGCACGCGCCGCCACCACCGCCACCCGGAGAGCTCCAGGCGATCAAGGTAGAGACGGAGGCGCGCGAGAAAGAGCCCCCGCTCGTCCGTCCGGTACGGCGCGCTCAGAATCGGCGGCGTGTGTGCGGACATGTCGACCGGGGACGGGTCCTCTGGAGAGGGGGCCTCTGTGAATGTGTCCTCCGGAGATGACGCTTCGAACATAGAAGCCCTCCGTGAACCGAACAGGAGTGCAAGGAGGCTCTTCCGTCGGCGGAATCCGCCCGAAATGAATGTCTCAAATCGGCGGACCGCAGAAACGGTAGAAAAGCAAGGAGAACCCGGAGCAAGTTTTCGTCGCTCTACTGGTTTATGCAGCAAACGCCCCGAAACCCGCTCACGAAATTCGATGAAGAAAAGATGAATCGGAAAAACATCCTTTCGGCCCGCCGACAGCGGGGGATTTCCGCACTCCCTCTCGCTCCGCTCTCGACGCGGATGTGGCTCCCTGGGGCAGGGGCAACCGCGGGACGTGAGCCGTTGGGGAAGGCACTGGGCCGCTACCGTGTCTCGGCCGATCCGTTTATCGAGGACGCCACGCGGGCGGGCCGTTACGAGATGGGGCCAGCACTCACCGAGAGGCGACCGAATCGACGGTGGGCGACGCAGCGGCGAGGGAATCGAGAAGGCGGCGGGACCGGGACGTCCACTTGCCGGACACGCCCTCGTGGCGCACGTTCGTCCGGAGAAGCTCGGCGGCGCGGGCGTCCCGGCCCCGTTCGATGAGGCTCTGGGCCAGGAAGTGTCGAGCGTAGCGGATCGGCCCGACCTGGGAATTATACAGTTGCGTCCCGATCTCTAAGCTGCGGCGATAGTGATCGACGGCTGCCTCATAGCGCTGTTGCTGAAACGCGATCCGGCCGAGAAGATGCTGGGCGAACTCCCGCTTCTTGTGTACAGGGGCAAGGTTCTCTTCCTGCCAGGCGCGGACGTCGAGCACCACAGATCGGGCCTCTTCGAGGCGCCCGACGGTGCGGAGGAGCCGGGCGTACTCGAGACGAGAAAACTGGTACCATCCCATACTCTCGTACTGACGAAACCGGCGGATGGCCGTGCGGGCGAGATCGAGCCCTCGTTCGACCTGGCCGGTCGCGACGTAGTCGGCCCCGAGGCGAAGCTCGGCGTACGCGAGATTGGCGTCCAGCGAATCCACCCGCTCCCTGAAAATCGACACCGCCCGCTCCAGAAACTCCGGAGTAGGGCCGGTCACCTGGTCTCCGTACTCGGCGAGCGCGTGGGCCCGCTCCTCGCTTCGAGGCCCAAAGACGTCGTCGACGCGCTGGAGGGCGGTCTCGAACCGGCGGGCGCGACGGGCCGAGTCCTGGAGAGTTACGGCGTAGTGCCAGGACGAGATGGCGTAGCGGGCCGAATCCCGCAACGCCGGAAGACCGGCCTGCTCTTTCTTTTGGAGATAGCGACGCAGGTAGATGCGAGCCGAGTCCTGTCGCCCTTCGTGGAACTTCGAATTCGCGAGAACGCCGAGCGTGCGCGCGACCGACGGGTGCGACGAGCCGAGATAACGCCGGCGAAGCGCGAGACTCCGATGGAGGAGCGAGTCGGCCCAGGCGTTCAGGCCGTTGACCTTCAACAGCTTGCCGCCGGCATGCAGCACAGCCCCCCGCACGCGCGGATCGTCCGTTTGCTCCGTCATCCGGTCAAGGCTCTTCCGGATTTCCCGCTTGATCCTCGGCGCCGAGTCGAGGCTCTGGAGCCTGTACTCGTTGCTCGTGTGGCCCGACATCGTATATTCCCCCATCTGAGACGGACCGAGAATGCCGCGCATGAACTGCGACACAGATCGGGCCGTCTCGGCCTGTCGTTGCGCCCGCTCGGCGTTTTGCCGGGCCCGGTTGCGCTGCCGCACGAGCATCGTGCCCGCCACCGCGAGCACAGCCAGGAACGCCGCCGCCACGCCCACCCCCGTCGCGTTCCGCCTCACAAACTTCCGCGCCCGGTAGCGCACCGTCGCCGGCCGCGCCTCGATGAGCTCGTCCCGCCGATAGCGCCCCACATCCGCCGCCAGCGCCTCTACTGAGTCGTACCGCCGCTCCGGCTCCTTGCGAAGGGCCTTCTGCAAAATGGTGTCCAGGTCCCCCTTCACCCGATCGGAGGGAACCGCCTTGCTTCGCTCGGACGGCGGCGCTGGATCGACCTCGGTGACAATCCGCTCCATCTCCGTCAGGCTCTTCTCCGCGAGGTCGAACGGCCGGGTGCCGGCCAGCAGCTCGTAGGCCAGCATCCCGAGCTGGTAGACGTCCGTGCGGGTCGACACGTCCCCGAAAGACACTTGCTCGGGCGTGGCGTACTCCGGAGTCATGAGGGGATGCCCGGTCTGCGTCTGCGGCCGGGTCACCGGAAGCGAATCGTCCAGCAGCTTCGCAATGCCGAAGTCCAGCAGCTTCACCCGAGGGCGGCCCTCTTCGTCCTCCTCGACCA
This sequence comes from uncultured Salinivenus sp., assembly GCA_964445365.1. Classification (GTDB taxonomy): domain Bacteria; phylum Bacteroidota; class Rhodothermia; order Rhodothermales; family Salinibacteraceae; genus Salinibacter. The sequence goes on from CAYULG010000216.1 coordinate 2,610, forward strand.
GCACGTTGGAGGGCTTCAGGTCGCGGTGCACCACGAGCTGCCGGTGGGCCGCCTCCACCGCGTCGAAAACCTGCTCCAGCAGGTCCAGCCGCGCGTCAAGATCGAGGTCGTGGGCCTCGGCGTAGTCGGTGAGCGGCACGCCGTCGACGTATTCCATCACCAGGTAGGGCCGTCCGCTCTCCGTCACGCCCCCGTCGAGGAACTGCGCCACGTTCGGGTGGTCGAGGCTGGCCAGCACCTGCCGCTCGGCGCGGAAGCGGCGCTCGGCGTCCCCGGCCCGAAGGCGGCGCTGCAGCAGCTTGACGGCGACGGTCTGCTCGACGTCCTCCCCGACCCGTTCGGCACGGTAGACCACGCTCATGCCCCCGGCGCCGATCTCTTCGCCCAGCCGGTAGTTGCCGATGCGCCGGTCCGGCCCGTCGGTCGAATCGGAAATCTGCCCGAAGAGCGCGGCCTCGTCCTCCGCGTCTCCGACGACCCAACCGGCGGCGTCGTTCGCCTCCAGGCTGTCTCCCTCCCGGTAGGCCGCCAGAAGGCGCTCAACCTCGCGGCGCAGGTCGGTGTCCGACCCGCACCGCTCGTCGAGCCACGCCTCCGGGTCGTCGGGGGCCTCGTCGAGAAAATCATTCAGGATGCGCTTCACACGGCTCCACTGGTCGCTCTCCATGACCGAGACGTGGGAATAATTCGGAAGTGGAAATGCCGAAGCGAGATGAAATCGTTCTGGAGAGAATGGAAAAGCACTACGCCGAATCCCCCTCCGAATTGGACGGAGCCTCCTCGTCGAGGGCCTGCCTGAGCCAGGCCTGAGAGGCGCGCCAGTCCCGCTTGACTGTCGAGCGTGAAACGTCCAGTATGTCGGCGGTCTCCTGAATTGTGTAGCCGCCGAAAAAGCGGCACTCCACCACCTTTGCCGCCCGTTCGTCCCGGTCGGCGAGGCGGCCGAGGGCCTCATCGAGCGTAATGAGCTTCTCAATTTTTGTCTCCTGCGGCAGGGTCACTCGTCCAAGGGGAACGTCCGGATGCTCGCCGCCCCGCTTCGCCGCTTTCCGCTTCTTGGCGTGATTCACCAGCACCTGTCGCATGGCCCGGGCCGCCACCGCAAAGAAGTGATGGCGGTCCTGCCAGTCGAGCGCATGGTAATCCACCAATTTCCGGTACGCCTCGTGCACGAGTTCCGTCGTGCGGAGGGTGACGTCCTCCCGCTCGCTGTGCAACTGGTTGTGGGCAATGCGACGGAGCTCGTCGTAGAGCACGGGAATGAGGTCGTCCAGCGCTGCTTTCCGCCCGTCGCTCAACTGTGCCAGAAGATGGGTAACGTCGGAGCGCTCGTCGGCCATTACCGATACGCGAATCCGTTTCTGAAGTCCGTTTCCGCCCTCGTCCGTTCTCGGTCCCCATCTATCCGGGACGTATGTTCACGTACGTGCCCGCGAATCGGCAGGGACTCCGGTCGAGGTCGAGATCAGAATTGGTCGTCTAAGAGGACGGGGCCGAAGAACGTGCCACTCCGTCCGGGACGACGGCCCATTTTCCCGTCCGGACTGATTCCTCGCGAGGGGCATAGTTCCAGTCTTCATGAAAACGAGAGGGCGGAGACAGTGATTCTCTCGTCAGCGATGCGACCTCTTCACAAATACTAAAAACGCCCGGCCCCACCCGTTTCGGACAAACGGGGGCAGAGCCGGGCGATCGGGCGGAATATGGGAGGTCGGAAGCCGTCGGCGGTGCGCCTAGCTGCACCGCGAGTGGCCGCAGTCCGCGCACTGCATGCAGCTTTCGACGTGGCGCACGTTTGAGGAGCCGCACTTGTCGCAGGTCACCTCGTGGTCGTCGGCATGGGCGCGGAGGGCCTTCGCCATCGCCCGGCCGAAGGAGGCAATCGACCCCTCGGCCTTCTCCAGCTGCTCCACGAGGAAATCGACCTTCGAGCCGTGGCGGAGGGCCGTGGAGACGAGTCGCGTCTCGACCCGCGCCTCGTCGGAGGGCATGTGGCTCGTGATGTCTTCGATAACCGCGTCGCCCTCCTCCGTTAGTAGCGAATAGTGCCGGCTCTTATTCTTGCGGATCACGCCCTCGTCGATGCGGTCCGCCGGGTCGCCGAAGAGGGGC
>CAYULG010000217.1:0-4667 GCA_964445365.1 uncultured Salinivenus sp.
CCACGCGCCGCACCCAGGCCTACGTGTCGAAGATCGTCTACCGAACCAACGTGGAAACCTTCCACCGCGAGGAGGCGGACACCTTTGGCCTCAACGACATCGGGCGGGTGGAGCTGGAGACGGCGGATCCGCTCTTCATCGACCCGTATAAGATGAACCGGTCGACCGGAAGCTTCATCCTCATCGACCCCGATACGAACGACACGGTGGCCGCCGGCATGATCCGAGGGGAGGCCGAGGATGTGGCGCCGTACGGGCGAGAAGAGACGATTACGACCGAGGAGCAGGAAACCTCCCCGAATGTCGTGTGGGAGGGCCTGAACATTCCGCGCGAGGAGCGGGAGCAGAAGAACGATCACCAGGCGGCGGTGGTGTGGCTCACGGGGCTGTCCGGGTCCGGCAAGTCGACCATCGCGAAGGCGGTGGAGCAGCGCCTCTTCGACCGCGACCATCAGACGATGATGCTGGACGGCGACAACGTGCGCCACGGACTCTGCGGGGACCTCGGCTTCTCGCCCCGCGACCGGAAGGAAAACATCCGTCGCGTCGGCGAGGTGGCACGGCTGTTCTTCGAACAGGGCAACGTGACGCTCTGCACGTTCATTTCGCCCTATCAGGAGGACCGCGACCGCATCCGCGAACTGCTGCCGGATGGGCGGTTCTTTGAGGTCCACGTCGACTGCCCGCTGGAGGTCTGCAAGGAGCGGGACACGAAGGGCCTCTACGAGAAGGCCGAGAAGGGCGAGATTGCCAACTTTACCGGCGTCTCCGCCCCGTACGAAGAGCCGGACGCCCCGGAACTTGTGGTCAATACCGACGACCACGACGTAGACGCCTGCGTGGATCAGATTATTGAGGCGCTCGAAGCGAACGGCATCCTTTAGAGGGAAAGTAGGAGTCATGCTTCTCGATGAGATGGCCGCCCGGCTCCGTCGCATCGTTGTGCGCTTTCTGTGAGCGTCTTCTTTGTTCTGGCCGGAATGGGCCGGGTCCGGTTCTGATCGCCGCTCTTCTTCGTCTTCATGGCATCCCTCGCTTCGCTCGGTCTGGACGCCTGGGTAACGATCGGGGTGGTGGTTGGGGTGGTGGGGGCGTTGGTGAGCGACCGGGGCCGACCGGATTTTGTGATGCTGAGCGGCCTTGCGGTCCTGCTCGTCATGGATGTGGTCTCGCCGGGGCAGGCCTTTGCGGGCTTTTCGAATCCGGCGGTCCTGACGGTTGGGGCGCTGTACATCGTCGCGGGAGGGGTGCAGCACACCGACGCCCTCTCGCGGCTCGACGCCGTGCTTTTTTCTCGGGCGTCCAGCATGGGAGGGCTGCTGGCGCGATTCATGGTCCCCACCTCTGTCCTGTCGGGCCTCCTCAACAACACGCCCATCGTGGCGATGCTGACGCCGCGCCTGCAGGCCTGGGCCGACGAGCAGGACATCCCGGCGTCCAAGCTCATGATTCCGCTCTCCTACGCGGCCATCACGGGCGGCATGATGACGCTCGTCGGCACGTCGACCAACCTGATCGTGGCCGGGCTCATGGAGGCGGAGGGCTACGAGCCGCTGCATCTGTTTGACGTGACGTGGGTGGGCGTGCCGGCGGCGATCGCGATCGTTTTGTACTTCGTCCTCGGGGGGCATCGGCTGCTGCCGGATCGGGGCACCCCCGCCCCGGCGGTCGAGGAGGAGCTGGACGAAAACATGTTCGAGGTGAAAGCGACCGGGCGCTCCTCGATCGTCGGCCAGACGGTGGCGGAGGCCGGGCTGCGCGACCTCGGCGACGCCTACCTCACGCACGTCCGGCGCGGCTCGCAGGTGCTGCAGGCCACGCCTCGGCTGACCCTCGAGGAAGGCGACGTGTTGACGTTCAACGGCAGCCTTGCGGCCCGGGAGCGACTGCTCCGGCGATCGGGACTGAAGCGGACGCTCCCGAACCTCGGGGACCGGGCGGATGATCCGGTGCGCTACGAGACCCTGCCCCTCTACGAGGCCGTGATTGCCGAATCCTCAAACCTGGTCGGCTCGACGCTCGGCGAGGCCAATTTTCGGGAGGAGTACCAGGGCGTCGTGCTCGGCATTCAGCGCGAGGACGAGCCGGTGACGGGCCCGGTGGGCACGACGCGCCTGCAGGCCGGCGACCTCCTCATCGTGGAGGCGCCGAGCGACTTCGAACGTAGATGGAGCAGCGGGAGCCGTGATGAGTTTTACATTGTTGCGCCCCGAGACGGGAAAGCGCGTCTGAGTGAGAACGCCGACGACGGCGACGAGGCGGACGAGGACGATCGAACGGCCCTCGCGCCGCTGGCGCTTGCGCTGACGGGGGGGATGGTCCTCGCCGCGGCCCTTGACCTGGTGCCCATCGTCACGGCGGCCTTCCTGGCGGCTCTTCTCATGATTTTTTCGGGCTGCATCACGCCCATCGAGGCCCAGCGGGCGCTCAACGTGCAGGTGCTCCTCGTCATTGCCGCGGCCCTCGGCCTCGGCCAGGCCCTGGAATCGACCGGCCTGGCGGCGCTGGCGGCGGAGCAGGTGATCGGCGCCACGGCGGGCTACGGGCCCGTTGCGGCACTGGTTGCGATCTACCTGGTGACAAACCTGCTCACCGAGCTGATCACGAACAACGCCGCGGCGGTGCTCATGCTGCCCATTTCGATGGCAACCGCGTCGAGCCTCGGGGCCCCGCCCATTGCGTTTGGCCTCATCGTCGCCATCGCGGCCTCCGCGAGCTTTCTGACACCCATCGGCTACCAGACCAACCTCATGGTGATGGGGCCGGGCGGCTACCGCTTCCGGGACTACGCCCGGGTGGGGTGGCCGGTGACGATTCTCGTGATGACGATCTCGGTCGCGATCATTTCGGTGCTTTGGCTGTAGGGAACCTGTAACTCCACCCTTCACCCACTGCTGACTTGTTTGATGTCCGACTCGCTCGCGGAGTACCGAACCACCATGAAGGAGCGGGAGAAGCGTGCGCGCCGAGAATGGGAACAGCGTCGCGAGCGGGCTCGGGCCACTGCACGGCACGTGACCGGGTATCTCCACGACGCATACGACGTGTCCCGCGTTGTGCTCTTTGGGTCGATGGTTCGAGAGGGGCTCCTGAGGGAGGACTCGGACCTGGATCTCGCGGTGTGGGGGCTCGACGCCGACGACTATTTCGAGGCCGTGGGGCGGGTGCAGGACGAGGGAGCGCCGTTCAGCGTCGACCTCGTCCGGATGGAGCGGGCCCCTGACTCGCTGCACGATCTCGTTCAGGAGGAGGGACGTGCGTTGCCGGACGATGAGGACCAGTAACCCTACACTCAGGTACGTGAGCGGGATTCCTTGCACGTTCAGTTCCCTTGTCATGACGGAGTCGTATGTTGCTGTCGCCGGGCGCATCCGTCGAGAGTTGGATCGGATAGAGACCGTCGTAGATCGGGCACAGGCCATCTGGGCGGACGCTGAGCCCGAAGACGATTCAGATTACCGCGTCGACGCTGTCGCACTCAATTTGCACGGCTTTTATGCGGGCCTGGAACGCATTTTTAAGACCATCGCGACTCGGGTTGATCGGAGCATGCCGGAAGGAGGAAATTGGCATCAGGAGCTTCTCGAGCAGATGAACACCGACCTGCCCGGCGTGCGCCCGGCGGTGCTCACGGATACGTCTCACAAGAAGCTGGACCGGTATCGAGGATTTCGGCACGTGGTGCGCAACGTGTATACGTTTGACTTCGACCCGGAGCAGATCGATTTGCTCATGAAGCGGTTGCCCGAGACGGTGGAGCACGTCTACGACGACCTTCAGACTTTCGCCGACGCCCTCGAACAAATGGCCCGAGGGGACGCATAAACGCCGACGTACTTTCCCACAACGAATGCGTGGTATTGTGGACGACGACGTTCTCGATTCCATCATCGATCGCATCGTAGAGGGGGCCGCACAGCGACGTTGATTTGCTGGTGTTGAAACCGGCGTTCACTGCCGCAAATGAGCGCAGCGCATCTATCGACGTCTGATCGGCGTTGGAGAGCCGGTCACGGAAAAAGAGCACGAGCGAACTGTGGGGATCGCCGAACGCGTCGTGGCGGGGGTGGAGTGGCACCTTGAGTCCGGTGAGGACGCATCAAGTTCTCAAAGCAACTGAGGCCAACGACAGGAAATGAACGGCACATTCTTAGTCACCGGCGGTGCCGGCTTTATCGGCTCGGCGGTCGTGCGCCACCTCATTCAAGAGACCGAGGCCACCGTTGTCACGGTCGATGCGCTAACCTACGCGGGCCACCGTGAAAACCTCGCGCCCGTGGCCGACAGCTCACGTCACCACTTCGAACCGTTGGACATTACCGACGCCCCGGCCATGCATCGGCTGTTCGAGGCGTACGAGCCCGACGGCGTGCTCCACCTCGCGGCCGAGTCCCACGTGGACCGTTCGATCGACGGGCCCGCTGCCTTCGTGGAGACGAACGTGGTGGGGACGCAGGTGCTGCTGGAGGCCGCGCGCACCTACTGGGAAGAGGAGGGACAGCCCAGCGATTTTCGCTTCCTGCACGTCTCGACCGACGAGGTGTACGGCGAGCTCGGGGAGACCGGGGCCTTCACCGAAGAGACGCCCTACGATCCCAGTTCGCCGTACTCGGCCAGCAAGGCGGGGGCCGACCACCTCGTTCGCGCCTGGCACCGCACCTACGGCC
>CAYULG010000218.1:0-4621 GCA_964445365.1 uncultured Salinivenus sp.
AGGGGTTGGGCGTGCGGCCCGACAGGTACTCGTCGGTAAACCGCTCGATGACCCAGTCGCCAAACTCCTCCCGGAGGTCGACGACGAAGTGGGTGAAGCCGTGCTTGGTGGCCACGACGCGGGCGTCGTTCATCGACTCAATGGAGCAGCATCCCACCTCTTTGTCGTCGCGTCCCCCGCTGGTGGAGTAGTCCCACGTTTTCATGGTGAGACCGATGACCTCGTAGCCGCGTTCGTTCAAGAGAACGGCGGTCACCGACGAGTCGACGCCGCCGCTCATGGCCACGAGAACGCGTCCCTTCTTGCTCATGACCGGTGTGTAGGATAGATGGGGAAAGGCTATTGGACACTCGCATGAACCGGCCTGCGTGGAGCGGCGTTCCGGAAAGCCACTCCCTCAGGTCCATAACTTCCCGCAGAATTGAATGCGGACGGCGAGCCCGGCTCCTCGCGGGCCCGGTCGACCGGGATCGTTCTATTCGTTGTAGGCAGCAGGGGGGTAGGCAGCAGGGGGCTTCCCACGGAATAGAGCGCGGCTCCGTCGATCCGTGGGGGGACCTGGATGGTGTCGGCCTCCGAGACGGACAACGAGCCCCCGCTCGTCTGGCGCGGCCCCTCCCCTGTCGTCAGCGAGCGCCTCCCTTCCCTCACGCCGAGGAGAAAAACAACCAGCACCGTGCAGGGGGCGTATTGAGGAGACCGGTACGATCCATGTCGGGAGAAGCCCCCAGGCAGTTGGCGGTGAACAGGCTCTTCAGACATTCTTCGCTGTCTTCAGACGATATTTGCTTGTACCCCGCTTCCAGCAGAGGGATGTTGAAGAGTGTCTTGTTTTTCCCCGATCCTTCTTTGTGTCCGCTATGTCGACCTCCACCTCTACGTCTCGCAGTACCGTCACGACGCCCCTTGCCCCGGCGGCCATCGGGCCGTACAGTCAAGGCATTCTGGTAGACGACCGACTGTACGTGTCCGGGCAGATTGCGATCGATCCGGAGACCGGGAGTATGGTTGATGGGACCGTCGAGGAGGAAACCGAGCGCGTCCTCGAAAACCTCGGGGCCATTCTCAAAGCAGCGAGTATGACGTTCGAGAATGTCGTGCGTTGCGAGGTGCTCTTGACCGACATCAACGACTACGCACAGGTCAACGAGGTCTACGCGCGGTACTTCAGCGAGCAGCCTCCAGCCCGTCAGGCCACGGAGGTCTCCGCACTGCCCCGCAACGCTCGGGTTGAGATCTCGTGCGTCGCTGTGCGGTAGCAGGTTGATGCCCGGCGGAAGCATTTGTGGGGGCAGAAGGGAGAGATCGCTCCCTTCCCCTTCGATGGGGGTGCGATTTTCACCTACGCTCGCCGGGACCGTCCGGGACTGCTAAGAAAATGAAACGGGTCGGCCGAGCAGGGAGAACTCACCGCCCGGAAGAGAAATTAGATCGTCCTCAAGCGGGTGCAACTGCGGCGGCACGGCGTTTCCCGGGGCGCCTACTCGCTCGCAAAGATGCCTTTCTCGTATTTGACTTTGTACGACCGGACGGCGCGGAAGATGGCACTGGCCAGATAGGTTTGGCCCTGATCGCTGTTGAGGTAACGGGCCTCCTTCGGATTGGTAAGGAAGCCAAGCTCGACGAGCACCGACGGCATCGACGCGCTCCAGAGAACGTAGAATCCAGCCTGGTGGACCCCCCGATTTTTCCGCTGAACTCGTTCTTCGAACTGCGTCTGGACCAGCGACGCGAGCTGCTCGCTCTGCCGCATGTACGCGCTCTGGGTAAGCGTCTGGCGGACGAGCGCCTGCTCGTCGTAGTCGTTGTACCGTTCGGTGTTGTCCTCGTACTTGATTACGCTGTTCTCGCGCTCCATCACCTTCTCGGCGGCTTCGGTTTTGGAGGGGCCGAGAAAGTACGTGCTGCTCCCGTGGGCGGCCTGGGCGCGAGCGGCGTTGGCGTGGAGCGAGATGAAGAGCTTAGCCCCGGCCTCATTGGCCATGTGTCCGCGCTCCTCTAGTGGAATGAAGCGGTCATCCTTGCGGGTGTAGACGACGTTGACGCCCAGCCGGTTTTCGACGTAGTCGCCGAGCTTGTGCGCAATGTCCAGCACAACGTCTTTCTCGTGGAGCCCATGGGCCACGGCGCCGGGATCCTTCCCCCCGTGCCCCGGATCGATGACCACCGTGTCGAGCTGCCATCGTTCGCGCTCCGCTTTCGACGCCCCGTTTGATCCTTGGGATGTCTTGGTCGATGACGGAGGCGGATCCGAGACCTTTTGCACGACCTCGGGGGACGATTCTTGCTGCGCATTTGCCACGGGGACGCTTCCGCCCCGATACGCGAGGTTGAGCAGCAGGTCACTGGAGGCCCCGTCGCGGTAGGCCTGTAGATCCACTTCGCGGTCCGGATCCAGTTCGAGCCGGAGGATGAGGTGGCCATTCCGGGCGGTCGTGCTATAGGTCTGGACCGGGCCTCTCGGGGAACTCTTCTGGTAGTTGTCGTGAAGGGCGGTGTTGTAGAGTACCCACTCGATCGTGTGCTCGCCAGCGGAGCGGGGCATGCCGTATGCCTTGATCGTGTCCGCCGTGCGGACGCGGACGACGTATCCCTGCCCGTCGGATCGGGCGGTGAACAGCACGTTCTCGACCAACGCCGTTGCCGGGGCAGTCTCGACGCCCAGAAGCACCAGCACCCCGATCATCGCCAGAGGTAGGCGCAACCACGCCAACCCTCGACGACATCGGGAAGTCCACCTCTCGGGGGAAAGGGCGAAGATCGAATGACGCATGGGTTTATCCATCCTCACGTGCAGAAGAGCGAACCGAGCGAGCGTCCTTTGGATCGGGCCGTCTTTGGATCGGGCCGGTCGAGGGCCGAACAGGAGAGCGCCGGGGCACCTGCTAGAATGAAATCTGCACTACATGATGCGAAATGGGGGACTTAAAGTAAAGCTTGAGGTGTAAGCCCTCCTCAGCAATTCACACGTTCACAGGGAAATGAGCGATCACTCGCGTGACGAGGCCTGTGACGGTCCACCGCTCAGCGGGGAGTGTACATTAGCGTCCGCCTGACCTGCCGACCAACTGGTTGAGCCGATGGTCGATCATCTGGTCTCGCATCTGCCTACGCTCCTGAAGGCCTCGCTGCAGCTTCTGAATTTCGCGCTGCAGTCGTTCGATTTCCTGACGGCGGTTTTCCTGCTTGAGGTCGAAGATGTTGTTGAGCAGGCTGCGGAGTGAGTCGACATTGGTCCGACGCTTCCCACTGTCTTCGGGAAGCATCCGGATGGCGCGGGCGAGGTCCTTCGCCCGGTTCTCCATGGTTCGCTCGCGCACGAGGCGCTCGTAGAGCTCGCGGTTGGCCTTTTGCACCTCACTTAGGTATCGCTCCTGCGCGGTGCGAAGCCGATCCGGAGAGCGGGCAGCCGTCGACGGGGTCGACTGGGCCCGGGGGCCTTGCCGGTTGTCCGCCGAGGCAACCGCAGAGGGACGGGCGTCGATCTCTTGGAGGATGACGGACGACTCTTCTGCGTTGACCTCCTCTTCGGAGACGGGGGTCAGCCCGTTGTTTACCGCAAAGAGCCGTCCGTTGAGCTCGATGACCGGCCGCTGGATGCCGACGAATTGATACCGGGCCGTGATGCCGTCCAGGTCCACGTCGCCAGGCATCTGATCGGGCGAGAGCTCCTGGCCGTCGACGTAGACGGCGCTGTCGCGGATCGTGAGGGTGCGCACCTGTTGGGCCAGGGCCGCGGGCACGAGCACGCTCCACAGGAACGTTCCGAGGAGAAGGGCACGGACAAGGTCAGAGAAGCGAGTCATTGCGTCGGTCGTTCATCATTCATTCGGGCGGGCGGATCGGGCGGACCGGCGCTTCTCGCGGTCCGATAGGAGAGAGATCACGGCCTCGGTTGGCTTGCCGGTTGCAGGTCGCCGCCCCACGCGTCCGAGCGGTTCTGCGTCTGCAGCGTTTCGATGCGGCGGTGGAGGCGCACCACCTTGTCGCGGTCGTCCCACTCGGGCAGGGCGTCGGCGGTTTCCGCCTGCCCCGACGAGGCGGTCGCCGCATCCATCTGCTGTGACGACGCGCTCGTGGCCGCCTGGGGGGATTGGGAGTTGCCCGGTGCGTACCACCAGCCAAGCCCAAGGGCAAGAAGCAGGGCGAGGGCCGCGCTCGCGTCCCGAAGGCGCCGCGACCAGTTGCGGTCGCGGTCCGGGGCGTGGGCCGTGCGGTCGGGGGCGCGCTCGCCGGGCGTGGCGGGACGGGCCGCCTCGGCCGCCCGGTCGACGACGCGATCGACCACGTCGGGGTTGGGCGAGGGGGACGAGCGCCGGTCGAGCGCGTCCTTCGTTTCCTGCAGACGGTCGAACTCCCGGCGGAGGTGCTCGTCCTCCGCCACCCGGTGGGGAAAGTCGGGGTCGTCGACCTCGTCCCCGTACAGGTACTGAATGATGCGTAGCGAATCGTCCATAGGATGCAGTGGAGGATCGTCGATGCGGCGGAGCGAACGTGTGTTTGGGGCGGCCCGTGCCCGCGAGCACTCACGAGTCGGTTGTGCCAGCGAGGGAGGCCTTGTCGGACTCCTTCATCATCTTGCGCAGGTTCTTGAGGGCGTAGCGCATGCGGCCGAGGGCAG
>CAYULG010000219.1:0-4607 GCA_964445365.1 uncultured Salinivenus sp.
CCCACTCTCTATCGGCAGAATCGGATCGTCGGAAGGCGAATGAGTCTCCAGCCTCCAATCAACACTCCGACATGTGATTGCCCTCTGCAAGCGGGCCGTTACGCCCCCTGCCGTGCTCAGTTCACGGGGACTGCACCATCTGCGCGAATCCAAGTTTGCCCCTGTACGTAGTGTCTTGGTGATACACAGGCCCGTAGCTCAGTTGGACAGAGCATCGGCCTTCGGAGCCGAGTGTCGCGGGTTCGAATCCTGCCGGGCCTGCCGTATTTCTGTCTCGCCCCCTGCTTAGCAGTCGCTGAGTGGGGGTTTCGTCTTGACCTGGCAGGTTCTAGAGGACTGATCTCGCGACGAGTCCGCGTCGGCATCCACTTCCCTCGCAAAAGAAAAGGCCCGTCCAGAGTCGGACGGGCCTTCATCGTACCAAAATGTACAGGGCTCTCCTAACCAATCGGGGACGCGTTCAGCGCGCTGAGGCCCTCATCCGTCTCCTCCGTTTCGAAGGCCATTTTCTGCCCCTCTTGAAGATCTTCACCTCGGGTTGCTCCCGTGATATTGCTGACGTGGAGAAAGACGTCCTCTCCCCCGTCTTCCGGCGCAATGAAACCGAATCCCTTCTCGGCGTCGAAAAACTTGATCGTTCCGTTCTTCATACTGGTTTGTATTTTGGTGTCGCACCGATCGGCGGGGCAAACGCGCAACACACGTCGTCGCCAATGCGCCCCACCTCAACGGTGGTGTAAGAGAAAAAGTTGTAGCGCTCACACGCAATCCGGTGACCGCAGTTCCATCGTGGTTGGTCCTACCGTATATTCATCCCCTCTCCGGTTGATCGTCGGGTGCCTCCAGCGACACCTGCCGCCGGACGAACAGCGACGCGTCCTCACGCTCCGGGTCATATCCCTCGTAGCAGTCGAGGACGCTCCAAACCAGTGGGTTGCGGAGGCGAGACAGCTCGCCGTGAACCGCACCCGTTCCCAGCCCCCCGGAAACGATGTCGTAGAGCCGACCGCGCCACCGGCACCGCCCACAAAAACCAACTGATCCGCAACGCCGAACTGCGCATGCCGACCAAACGACCGCATGAGCGTGCCGCACGTGGCGGGAAGTGGAGGCGGCATGTGTACAAACTCACCCAGAAATTCGAGAACTCGATCTCGGGGTCGCTCGCGTCTGAGCGGAAGCCAGAACGGATCGGAACCCTTCTCCTGCTCTTTCGAGAATATTACGCTTACGGAGTCTTAAGAGGAACCTTTCAATACAGACGACACGAACAATTGTATGTTATTCCGTGGGAAAGACCTCCTCATTCCTCGGGGTATCGCTGCACCATTCTATCGTCGAAAAATTAGGCCACAAGATGTACGACACTGAAGGTGTTGACTCCGTCGCGACCATTACTGAACTTCGCTCCGAAACATCTGACCTCATCGACCACGTCCAGGATACGAGAAGCGGAGTTCTGATTCAGAAGAACAACGAACCGCACGCTGTTCTCATCTCCTGGGAGACGTACAAGGCCGTGAAGGAGAAGGTCAATCTCGACGACCTGTAGCCCCCCTCGACCGTGGCCCCCGACGTTCTGGATCGGCCCACCGCGTCTTTTCGCACCCACTGCAGGTCGCGTTCCAGCCGCAGGCAAACGACCGTTGCTTGTCAAAGCATTTCGGATGCAGGTGCCGACTACGCCGCTTCCCCTCTCCCGATCGGTTCAGGAATCGTTCGCATACCCCCAGAGGGAAGCGGGCCGGTCGTCTTCGTCCGGCGCCTCGGTCGGGACGGGCTCGGAGTCCTGGTCGTCCGCTTCGGACGACGCCTCGTCCTCGTCCACGCGGCCCTGGATGGCACGGGCCTGGAAGAGCGGAGCGTCAAAGTACCGCCGACCATGCTCTTTCCGCAGGCGTTCGAGGTGGCGGCGAAGAGGATCGTAAAGGGTCTCGGGCAAGTCGATGATCTGCTTCGGCGTCCCCATCGGGTCGCTGACGTAGATGAGCCCCGCGTCCAGGTCGACATCTCCAGCGCAGAGGTCCAGTGCTTCGTTGATGGGGAGCGACGTGTGGAAGAGAAGACGGGTGAGCAGCGTGCTCTGCTCGCTGTCCTCGTCCGCGTCCTCGTCGGTCGTCGTCTCGGCGGCTGCGTCTTCGGTCTCCGTCTCGGACTGCCGATCCGGATGCCAGGCAGCCTCGCTGACGTCGGTCTTCAGAAGCTTTTCGAACAGGAAAGCCAGCGCCTTGGCCGCGTGCTTCCGAGAGGCCTTGTCCACGTCGTCGCGGCGGCCAAGATAGCCCAGGAAGGAAGACACGTGGTCCGGTTCGCGCCACGAGTGGTCGTGGACGGTGCAAAACCGAACGAAGCAGGCCGCCCAGGCGCCAAAGATGCGAGCGAGCGTAGACGAATGACCTGCATCCTGGGCTTTTTCCTCGACGGTATCAACGAATTCTTGAAGCTCGGGGGGGAAAGACGAGCGGCGCATCAGACTCACCTTGAAAAATGCGGCAGAAAATGATGCTTCAGCGGAGCTGGTACGCAGGGGGACCAGCCATGGGTATTCCCAACAACGAGCAAAACCTGTGCCCAATGAGCCTAAGGAAGCTCAGTCGCCTCGTTGAGCGACGATTTTTCATTGAATGAGGGCAGTCGCGGCGCGTTTCCCCCCTACTTCCTCTGCCCCATCCCTAGCGTTCGGGTAGCAGAATAGAGCACGCCCACGCCCACGACCTTCATCACGTCAATCAAAATGAATCGTAGGAAGCCTTTGTCGATGGACTCCATCCACGTGGTGTGTCCGGCGGCGTAGTGCAACCAGATCACTCCCCCCGCGAACACGAGGGCCGATCCAAGTAGCATCGCCAGCGTGCTTCCGGAAAACGTTTTCCAACGCTTCGAGAGCGCCCCAATCACGGCCGCCGCCACTGGGTAGGAGAGTAGATATCCGGCCGAGGCGGCCCCAAACAAATAACTCGCGCCGTATCCGTCCCCGGCAAAGACGGGCAGGAAGAGCCCGAGGAGGAGATAAAGGAGCTGAGCCAGCAGACCATTGCGCCCCCCCAAATACAAGCCACTCGCGTAGACAGCTGCCGTTTGCAGGGTGATGGGGACTTCCCAAAGGTAGATCCGAAACTGGATCTGCGCACTGAGAATCGTGAGCAGGGCGAAGCCCAAGATGCCCGTTAATTGCAGAACCGCCGACGCGTTTTCCTCACGGAGACGATCGACGAGGGCAGAGTACGTGGTTCGGAGCGGCAGAAGGTGGGCCATGGGCGCAGCGCAGTCGTGATTTTCAACTTCAAATTCTATGGTGGAGGACAGGGCAATTATACGAAGTCAAACCCCAAATCCCAAATTCGATACGCTCACTTCGAATTTTACTCCCCCTGGTCTTTCCGACTTCCAGCAAGGGGCTCTGCTCGGGCGACGCGCTCCCTGAACCGACGGTCTATTGCTGGGTTGGATAGGTCATCCCCCCCGGCTTTCGGCAAACGGTTGCCATGTGCCCCGTTCCCCCCGATACATCATCGCCCTCGTGTGCCTCTGGGGCTTCTGCGTTCATCAGCGCCCGAGATGTTACCAAGATGCACCGGCAGGGGCGCACCCCCGTTCATGCCCTGCAGGAGGTTTCGCTGACCATTCGCCGAGGCCAATTCGTGGGCATCGAGGGCCCCAGCGGATCGGGGAAGTCCACGCTCCTTCATCTGCTTGCGGCCCTGGACCAGCCCTCAGCGGGCACCCTCCGAGTGGGGGACTGGTCCCTCGACTCGCTCGATCCGTCGGCCCGGACCCAGTATCGGCGATCGGTCGTTGGGCTCGTCTTCCAACAGTTTCATCTCGTACCCACCATGACGGCCCGGGAAAACGTCGCGCTGCCCCTCCTTCTGGCCGGGGTTCCCCCGGAGGAGCGCACCCAACAGGCAACTGCCACCCTAAACCAGGTCGGCCTCGCCGACCGCAGGGACCACCGGCCCACGGAGCTGTCCGGGGGCGAGCAGCAGCGCGTGGCGACGGCCCGGGCTTTGGTCGGGGATCCCCCGCTCCTACTGGCGGACGAGCCGACGGGCAATCTCGACGCGGAGACCGGCGCGCAGATCATCGATTTGCTCGCACGACTGAACCGGGAGCAGAACCGTACGGTGCTGGTGGCGACCCACCACGTGGACGAGATCGCTGCACACGTCAACCGTCTCCTCCGCCTTCGGGATGGAGCCCGCGTGGAACCAGCCTGAATTCTCCACAAATCGCGGGTGGCGTCGTTTCGGCCCCGTGCCGTATTCCCTATGCTGTCTGCCGATTCTTCCAGTCGATTCCCCACCGCTCTATGAAACGATTTGAGGAGCTCTTCGCCGAACTGCAGGAAAAGGTCGCGCGTCAGGATCCGGACTCGGGCACCGTCGAGGCCGTCAACGACGGGCAGCACGCTATCGGCAAGAAGATTCTGGAAGAGGCCGGCGAGGTGTGGATGGCCGCCGAGCACGAGTCGCCTGAGCGCACGGCCGAAGAAATCTCGCAGCTCCTCTATCACCTCCAGGTCATGATGATCGCCTGTGATCTCGACCTTGAAGACGTGTACGAACACCTTTAACGACTGCGCATGGGCGTATGGGAGTGTGTGGGTG
>CAYULG010000220.1:0-4590 GCA_964445365.1 uncultured Salinivenus sp.
GTGATGGTGGAGGGGCGCCATCTTGAAGATCCGCTGCCCCTCCCCCGTGCGGCGTCGGGTGTACTTGAAGTAGCTCGTCTGCAGGATGACGGACACCGCCTCGGCGAAGTACACAATGCCCAGCAGCGGCAGCAAAAGCTCCTTGCGCGCCATGAGGATGGTCGCCCCCACCGCGCCGCCGAGGGCGAGGGAGCCGGTATCGCCCATAAAGACGGTCGCCGGATAGCCGTTGTACCAGAGGAAGCCGAAACAGGCCGCCGTGACCGACGCCACGAACACCGTGAGCTCGCCGGTGCCGGGCAGGAACATCACGTTCAGGAACGACGCCAATTCGGCGTTCCCGGAGATGTAGACGAGTGCGATGAGCCCGAGCGACACGAACGCCGTGACCCCCGTCGTGAGGCCGTCGAGCCCGTCGGTAAGGTTGACCGCGTTCGAGACGGCGGTGATGATGAAAATCACCACGGGAATGTACACGAGCCAGCCGAGGTCCACCCCCAGGTCCCAGAATCGGAAGAGATCGTAGTCGAGCACCTGGTCCTTGAGGAAAGGGACGAAGGTGAACGTATTGTACTCCGAAAACGCAGGGTTGAAGTACAGCACCGCGCCCACGACGCCGCCGATCCCCACCTGCCCAACGATCTTGACCCAGGCGGGGAGCCCCTCCTTGTCCTTCTTTACGGTCTTAACGTAGTCGTCGGCAAAGCCCAGGGCCCCCAGCGCAGCGGTCGCGGCCATGGCCAGCCACACGTACGTGTTGGCCACCGCGCCCCAGAGCAGGGTTGCCCCGAGTACGGCCAGTAAGATGATGATGCCACCCATGGTTGGGGTGCCTTCCTTGTGAACGTGACTGACGACCCCGGCCTCTTCTCCTTCCCGTACCCGCTCGCCGAGCTGCTGGCGCCGGAGCCAGCGGATGATGCCGCGCCCCGCCACCATCGCAATGCCCAGCGCCGTAATCGACGCCAGCGCCGCCCGCACGGTGATAAACCGAATCACCTGGAACCCCGGCGGGTGGTACACTTGCTCAATGTAGTCGATGAGGTAGTAAAGCATCGCGTGTGCGGGTGGAGAGCGTGGGGACGGGGGCGCGGGCGCTCTGTGGCCCATGCTCCCATACTCCCGTGCTCTCTCACCCAAAGTATTTTCGCGCCATCTCGCGGTCGTCGAAGGGGTGTTTGTCGGTGCCAATGGTCTGGTAGCTCTCGTGTCCTTTGCCGGCGATGAGGACGACGTCGCCGGGCCCGGCCTGCTCGGCCGCTGCCTGGATGGCCTCCTCGCGATCCACGATCCAGCCCATCTCGTCGGGCCGGTTCACCCCGTGCCGAATGTCGTCCATGATGGCCTCCGGCTCCTCGGTGCGCGGGTTGTCGCTCGTCACGAGGACGCGGTCGGCCAACTGCTCGGCGATGCGCCCCATCGTGCCCCGCTTGGAATTGTCGCGGTCGCCCCCACAGCCGAAGACGCACCAGAGAGTGGCGCCGTCGGGAGCGGTGTCGCGCACGGCCCGCAGGACGTTCTCCAGCGCGTCGGGGGTGTGCGCGTAGTCCACGACAACGGTCGGTCCCTCCTCGACGGCCAGCTGTTCAAAGCGGCCGGGCACCGGTGGCGCTTCGGCCAATGCGTCGATCACCGCGTCGGCCCCGTGGCCGAGGGCGCGCCCGGTGCCGTAGGCGGCCGCCAGATTGTGAGCATTGAAGCGCCCGGCCAGCCGGAACGTCTGTTCGCGCCCGCCGATCGCAAGGCGCAGGCCCTCGACCCGGCTCTCTCGAATCTCGGGCTGGATGTCGGCTTCGTGGTCGAGCGCGAACGAGACCGTCGTAGCCTCGGCGTCGGCCACCATCTGCGCTCCCGCTTCGTCGTCGGCGTTGTAGAGGGCGGTCGCGTCGGGGGAGAGCCCGTCGAAGAGGGTCTTCTTGGCCTGCCGGTAGGCACGGGGGGTGCCGTGGTAGTCGAGGTGGTCGGTCGTGAGGTTCGTGAAGACGCCGACGGCGAAGTCGAGGCCGTGGACCCGATTTTGGTCGAGGGCGTGGGAGGAGACCTCCATCGCGCAGGCCGTGCAGTCGTTCTCGACCATGCGGCGGAGGGTGCGCTGCAGCTCGATGGGCCCGGGCGTGGTGAGATCCGTTGTCGTCGTCTCCGCCCCCATGCGTACCTCGACGGTACTGAGAAGCCCCGTCGTCTCGCCCAATGCCTCCAGCAGGTGATGCACGAGGAAGGCGACCGTCGTCTTGCCGTTCGTGCCGGTCACGCCCACTAGGCGCAGCGCATCGGCCGGGTCCCCGTACAGGGCGGCCGCCATCTCGGCCAGGGCCACGCGGGTGTCCGAGACTGTGGCAAAAACGACCGCCGGGAAGCGCTCCCGCACAGCATCCGGAACCGCCTCGCATACCACGAGGCGCGCGCCGTTCGCAATCGCATTATCAATGAACGAATGACCGTCGGCGTCCGTCCCGCGAATCGCCACGAAGGTCCCACCGGGCTCCATTGCCCGACTGTCGTCCGTCAGGTGGTCGACCGTGAGCGCGTCGGGCGCCGGGGCCTCGGGGCCGGCCGTCACGCCGTCGAGCACACCGACGTCCTCCAGGCGGCGGCGCACGGACGGCCAGCCCACCGAGCCGTTCTCCGCCTCGGGGTCGGACACCGCGGTCGTATGGACATCGTCGGTCGTCATCGGTCTACGAGCCGCTTTCGAGGAGAACGCGAGACGGGATCGGATCGCCGGGAGCGGGCCGCTGATTGTCAACCGCGCCCTGCCCTACGAGGCGGGCGTCCACCCCATGGGCCCGCAGCCAGTGCACCGCAGTTCTCATGCTGGTGCCCGTCAGATTCGGGAGCGTGCCCTTCGTCGTGTCTGGACGGAGCGGCTGGGGCTGGAGCGAGTCGACGCTCGGCGCCCGGTGTGAATCGACGGCCCGCTCCGCCGTCATGCGATCCACGACCGAGGGGAACGTGCCGGCCCATCGTCGCGCCACCCGCCGGAAGATGGGCGCAGCCACGGCGCCCCCGTAGATGCTGGTCTGTGGCGCCCCCAAGACGACGAGCATAGTCACCTCCGGATCGTCGGCCGGGAAGAAGCCCACGAACGAGGCGCGGGCCTGCTCTTTCGTGTAGTGGCCGTCGGTGACCTGGAGGGCCGTCCCCGTTTTGCCCGCCACGCGCAGCCCCTCGATCTGCGCCTCGGTGGCCGTCCCCTTCTCAACAGCCTGCTCGAACGCCGGGCGCAGCGTGCGGGCCGTTTCCGGCGTCATCACGCGGCGGATGGAGTCGGGCTCGTTGCGCCAGAGCGTCCGCCCGCGCACGTCCCGTCGCTCGGCTACCACGTACGGCTTCATGAGGCGACCGCCGTTGGCAAGGGCACTGTACGCCGTCGCCAGTTGCAGGGGCGTCACCGAGACCTCGTAGCCGATGGCCATGGAGGTGAGGGTGGTCTGGCTCCACTCGTTTGGCCGCTTCAGCACCCCTTCCTGCTCCCCCGGCAGGTCGATCCAGGTGGGCGTGCTAAACCCCATGTTGCGGGCGTACTGATAGAACGTGCCGCGATCGAGGTGCTCACGCACGGTCTTCGCCATGCCCACGTTGCTCGACTTGGAAATCACCTCTTTGAAGGAGATGGTGCCGTAGGCCTTCACATCCTTCATAGTGTGTCCGTGGAAGACAGCCCATCCCTCGCCGGTCTCGACCGAGTCCCCCATCGAGACGAGCCCCTGATCGACCGCGGCGGTGGCCCCGATGAGCTTGAACGTGGAGCCGGGCTCGAAGCGGTCCGTGATGGCACGGTTGCGACGAGCCCCGCGGGAGGCATCGCCTGGCGTGTTGGGGTCGTAGGTGGGCACGTTGGCCATCGCCTGAATAGCACCGGTCTCCGGATCCATGGCCACGGCGGTTCCCCATGCCGCCCCGCTTTCCCGCACGCCCCGGCGCAACTCGTCTTCAAGGGCCGCCTGCCGGGAGAGGTCGATCGTGAGAACCAGGTCGCTTCCGTGCGCCGGCTTCGTCACCTGCCCGCCCACAAAGGTCTTGATGCGCCCGCTCCGATCGCGCTTCACGATGCGCTTCCCCGGCGTGCCCGCAAGCACGTCGTCAAACTTTGTCTCTAACCCGGCAAGGCCGTGGCCGTCCCCGCCCACATGGCCGAGGAGGTGCGCCGCCGTAGCACCATGCATGTAGCGGCGCGCGAAGCGGGGCGTAAGGATGAGACCGGGCACGTCCCACCCCTTCACGGTGTCGTACTGGCGCTCCGTGAGCCCCTCGTGGAGGGCCACGTACTGCGGGCTGTAGCGGCCCTGTACCCGCTCGCGAAAGTGGGCCGCCGAACGGTCCGTGATCGCCGCCAGCTCCTCGTAAAATTGCCCCGCCATCTGCTCGAAGCCGTCCACGGTTGGGTCGAGAGCCAAGTCGTACCGGGCCGTATTGGCGGCCAGCGTGCGCCCCGACCGGTCACGGATCGCCCCCCGCATGGCCGGAATCTCAACGGTGGACCGCGCCTGCTCTTTCGCACGATCCCGCAGTTCGGCCTTCTCCGTGATCACGATCCACCCGATCTGGGCGGCCACGACCACGGGCACGATGCTGAGCAGGGTCAGCACC
>CAYULG010000221.1:0-4583 GCA_964445365.1 uncultured Salinivenus sp.
GGCGTTCGTGTTCGAGGCGGGCGACGAGCTCGTCGTGGTGGGCACGGACGAGGGGGTGCAGCGCTACGAGGAGTGCTTCCTTCCGTAGGGACATCCCCCGGTGCCGAGGCGCGCGACCACTACGCGCTTCCACCACCGCCGGGGCACGCGGCCGCCGACGGTTCTTGACCGCTGCGCGGTCGTTGTGCCGATCTTTCAGGACGGGCGGCCGCACGAACCCCCGGTTGCCGGGCGGCGGCCGCTCGGCAACTGGGGACGTGCCTCGTCAACGGGCCACTCTTGGTCTCCCGCGCCTCCGTCCAGAAACCGTTGCCCGAAACGGGTGGGGACGACACAGCATCCCGGAGCCCCGTAACGGGGGGTTGTGTCGGAACTCAATAAAGGGGCACTGCGACCGGGCAAAAACACGCCGCGAGAGGAGCGTGAACCGGGTCACGAGACCGCCGCGGTCGAGAATAGGCGTCCCCCCGGCCGTTGCCATCCGGCACTCGGGCCGTGCTACTCGAGGTTCACGTCGGCCCCAACCCGGTCTGCCAGCGCCTCGAACTGCTCTTTGGTGACCGCGATGAAGACCCGGTCCACGCCGGTCAGGTCGTGCTCGTCGGACGTGATCCGGTTGGTGCTCCCGCCGGGGGCGTCGGTTCCCCGGTTGCCGTTGATGGAAATAAAGGTGTCGACCGGGTCGGAGCCGTCGACGGCCTCGACGACCGCCTCGCGGGAGACCTGAAGCGCCCCGGCGAAGGTGGAGGCCATCCCGGTGTAAAAGCCACCGTAGGTTCGGAGGGAGTTGTCTTTACTGCTGTCGAATCGGTCTTGCGTGTGGGGTCGAGCGGATTGGCCGCGCATACGGTCAGGTTGGGTTGGTACAGGAGTCAACTATCTGTAGAATGATACATCGTATACAGAGGTCCAGGTCCGAAGTTGATCGGGGACAGGCGTAAAATTGATGGATCATGTTGCCGGTCCCTACCCGTGCTGGCGGTAGATAAGGTCCCGTATTCCCTCCGGATCCTCCAGGTCCCGCATCGTGAGCTCGATGCCGGACTGGCCCGAGCTCGAGAGCCGGAGCGTGCCGCACCCCATCAGCCGGTGGATCGGGCCCTGTTCGATCTGCACGTTTCTGATGTTGCGGTGGGCGAGCTCGGTCGTGCGGTTGGCCACAATTCCCGATCGCTTTCGGACCCGGGAGCGGGTGACGACGAGCTCTCGGCTTCGCGCCCGGAGCCACATCCAGACCAGCGGTGCCGGCCCGCAGAGCCCGGCCACCAGCACTGCCGCCCACCCGGTTCCGACCAGCGCCCCACCCAGCACAAACGGTGCGACCGTCGCCGACAGCAGGCCAAAGAGCGTGGTGCTGAATGGATGAGCCATCCAGAGTCTTGGCTCCGCCCGGAAAACAACGTCTTCAGGCATCGTTTTTTCTCGGTTTTTGGCGTTTCGTGCGGGCGGATGTGGAGTCGTGATCGCCCCCCCTTCTCAGTGCCTGCACGCACCACGAGCGCAGGGCCCTCCTGTGTGCCCTGCGGAGCGGTCCCGGGGCTGGAGGCCGTGCAGGAGGCCGGAGTCCGGGGGCTCGCTGCGGTGGGGCGTCGAAGCCACCCTTCGTATGCCGGGCTCACACCTCCGCAAAAATGAGGCCCACTCGTTTGCGCGGTTGCTCCTCCGGCACGAGAGGGATAGGGCCTCGTAGGTCCCGAAGCTGGTGGAATCGCCCACGGACGTCTGGGCACTTCCGGAAGTGCAAGGCTCAGGGGAGGACACGAGGACAAGAGTGAGCTGCTAATACCAGTTGCCCGGAACGCATGGCAGGTCACCTGCGCCAGGTCGAAGCCAGTCTCCTCTGTTTAGCATTTGACCACTCGAGGGCACTATCCGCCAGAAGAGTGTACGTGACCGTATCGACTGGAAAATCGCGTAGATAGTGATCAGGACTTACTGTACGGGACCACTTAGAGGTCATTTGAAAATTAGCCATCAGTAGCCAGGCGCTCTGCCATCTTGTGGATGGACGCGTGGTAAATCATCCCCCCACTGCTTCGCAGACAGCGTTCGTAATCTTTGCTGAGTCGCCGTCTCGGTCCTGAATGTCGGCCGAATGGACAACCACATCGAGCACATCTTGGGCCGTATCGACGATGAGGTGTCGCTTTCGTCCCCAAACCTTCTTGCCGGCGTCGTAGCCCCGAGGCCCACCAGCTTCAGTGGTCTCGATGCTTTGGCTGTTGATGATCGGCGCAGTTGGTTCGGCCTCCCGGTCCTGTTCGGCTTGCTCTCGCTGGCGCAACGCGCGGTTGACACGGCGCCACGTGCCACTGAGGTACCACTTCCGGCAATGGTAGTAGCCGCTGTTGGCATTCGAAAAGTCATTTGGGAGATGTGCCCACCGGCATCCAGTGCGCAGAACGTAGAGAATCGCGTTGAGGACCTCCCGGAGCCCCAGCTCCATTGGTCAACCAGGGCCTTCCTGCTCGATTGGACGAAATTGGCGGATCAGATCCCATCGCTCGTCGGTCAAATCGGATGGATATCGGCCTGGCACGGCTTGTCCCTGCTTGGCGTTCAGAGTGGCTCTGGTTGAGCCGGATTCTCTGGAGACCTAGGCAGGAATTTTTTACAGCCCGCACAATTTCAAATATTCTCTTGAGTGTGCCGGCGCAACCCTCTCGGCAGAACAGCGCTACGCAATGTGCTTTCGAGAGCCGAAAGGCGACAAACAAGCAGTACGGCGGCTTGAGACTGCAGACGACGCAGAGGCCTACCTTGTTGCCATGATCCCATGATCATCCGTCAGGTGGCTACATTTTTGCTCTTCGGAACTGTGCCTCTTTTGATGGCCTGTTCTGCCTCTCCAAGTACTACCTCTCCGGATTCTACCTCGTCGCGGACGATTGAGTTTTCAGGGCGAGAGTGGAGGGTTCGAAGCGAGCACGGGGGCCCAGGTCCGATGGAGTGGTCCGACGACAGCGAGAGCGTATGGGTGGGCGAGCGTGGGCGCCTTCACCTGCGGCTCCGGCAGGTCGGCGGCACCTGGCAGGGCGCCGAGGTGTGCACGGAGGCGCCTGGACACGGCACGTACACCTTTCAAGTTGCCACCAATGTAGAGAGCTATGCTCCGGATGTCGTGGCAGGGCTGTTCCTGTACCGCGAGGGCCCGACGGAGATCGACATCGAGTTTTCCCGATGGGGAACCCGCGATTCATCTCGCACCGGCCACTACACGGTTTGGAACGGCAAACGCACGCCCGTCGGCCAAACGTCCTTCCGGATGGGGTCTCAAGAGAGAGGCTCCACGCACCAGTTTACTTGGGCGCCAACCTACGTTGAGGCCAGAAGCTGGCGCGGACCGAAAGAGAGGCCCACTACCCAGACACAAATTCAAGAGTGGACATACTCAGGCGATGAGGTACCGACTGAAGGGGACGACCGCCTCTGCATAAACCTGTGGCTCTACAGAGGCGCGGATCCAGGATCTGACCGCACTGCCGAACTGGTGGTGTCGGATGTCTCGGTTGACCCGCTTTAGACGCTCCTCCTCAGACGCTACCAATAAGCAAGCCGCCGTTAAACAAACTGCCACTGGGCAGATCACCACTGGACAGATTACCACTGGACAAGTAGCCCAACGGATCCGCCCGCTCGCTGGAAAAACCCGTCATCGCTGTACCGGAGGCCCGCAAGAGCCCCTAGCCTCTCAGAGAAGAAATATTGCACTCGGGCACTTACGAAGGCCGTGCGCTCATCGAGCAACTCCGAGCCTGGACCTACAAACTCGACGCTGCGGCCGAGCCCGGCCTCTACGTCGACGTAAGACCTGCTTCCTCCTAGGAAGCGCCGGGCGCCGACCCCTCCTGTCACGGCCCATTTCTCCGGTCGGGGGATGACGATGGAAAACCCTCGGAGGTACCAAGAACCTACGTAGTAGGCCACCTGCGGCCGCGCTGCGTGGGTCTGGTCGGTCGCGTAGGTGCGCCAGGTGTACTGGGCAGACAGTTCCCAGGCCCCGGCAGACTGCGTTACGTCCGCCTGGACCGTGCTGCGGGGATACACCGTGGCCTCAGGACCAAAGCCCAGTTGCACGTGCCCCCAGGCCCCGTTCCAGAGGTCCCGCCACGCGCTGAGGCGACCGCCGTGGTCTGAAACCCCGAAGCGAGACTGCCGAACGAGCTGTCCCATCACCGTGGTCCTGCCCAGGCTTCGCTTCAGCGACACCACGAAGGAGCGCCAGCCCTCGCGCCCGTCGGAGACACGGTCGAAATCCAGGCGGGCGGAGGCCTCCCAGGGGGCCGAGCGCCCTGGGCGCACATCTGTGCTCGGTTCGTCTTGGGCCTGAACGGTAGGCAGCCCGCCACACGCGAGAGTGGAAAAGAGAGCAAACGCAGTGAGGGAAACCGCAGAAAGTCTACGCATCATCGGCATCGAATCCTGAACGTTCCATGACGCCCCATCCCTCCCTCCCGCGGAAGTACGACCAGAGCCCTTTGATCCGCCACCAGGCGTTGAGCTGCCGGTAGCCGAAGGTTTCGACGATAGGCAGGCCCAGAAGCTGGAGAAGGTCGCCGGTGCTCTCGTACCGCCGGAAGGAA
>CAYULG010000222.1:0-4543 GCA_964445365.1 uncultured Salinivenus sp.
TCAGCGTGACGGAATTGGCCCACAGGCCCAGCAGGATGGGGAGGCCCATGTACACAGCGTACCCCACGCCCACCGCCCCGAAGGTGCCCCAGGGGATGGACTTGTTGGGGTCTTCGAGGTCGCCGGACAGGTTGACCCCCGCCATGATGCCGGTGACCGCCGGGAAGAAGACGGCGAACACCTCCCAGAAGCCCGCGGCCTGATTGGCGTCGACCGCCCCCCACATCCGAATGTCGGACTGTTCGACCGGACTCCCCGCCACCAGCGACACGAGCGACACCACGATGGCCGCCAGGATGAAGTACTGCGCCTTGATCGCGATATTCGGCGACCCCAGCGCCAGGATCGCGACCAGGATGGTAATCACGACCCCCACCATTTGAATGCCCGAAATCCCCAGCACGCTCAGGGTCTGCAGCGTCGGAAAGGTATTCACGACGCTCTCCGCGAATCCCACCGTGTAGAGCGCCACGGAGAGGCCCTGCGCGATGTAGAGCGGAATGCCCACGGCCCCGCCGATCTCGATCCCGAGCGACCGGCTGATCATGTAGTAGGCGCCGCCCACCCGCACGCGCTGATCCGTGGCGATGGCCGCGATCGACAGCGCCGTCAGGAACGTGATGCCCGTCGAGATGGTGACGATGAGCAGCGTGCCGAGCAATCCCGCATTGCCCACCACCCACCCGAACCGCAGGTACATGATGACCCCGAGGATGGTGAGGATCGACGGCGTAAAGACGCCGCCGAAGGTGCCCAGCCCCCCCGGCTTCCCCGACGCGACGACCTCCTCCTTGTCGGCCTCGACGGATCCTTGGAGCGAATCGAGATCAGGCTTCATTTCTGGGAGCAATTGGTACGAGAGGACAGATGGAAGCGGTGCAGCATGAGGAGAATGTTGTGAATCGCGCTCAGCCAGTTGGGCACCGTGCGGTCGTGCGCCATCGCCAGGTTGATGCACGAGGACGCCATGATGCACGCGTTGGCCGACGAGACGGTGGCCAAAAACCCAGCAAGAATGATGGCGAAGGCATCCCCAAAGCCGAGTTCGCGGCGGAGGTCATCTTGTGCCATGACAATGCAATTGACCGATAGAGGGGAGCGGGTCGTGCTCGCTTTCCTGCACGCAAGCACAAGCCCCGTTCTGGTCGGGTGTCGCCTCGTTCACGATTGCCCCTTCGTGCCGATACAGCATCCCGAACGCGCCCCGCAAGGAAGCGGACATGAAAGGAGACTGCAAGCTCCTTTCGTCCTAGCCGCCGGAATCGGGGAAAACTTTTACATCCCCATCGCTCTGGGTGCGTGCGCACGCGCCCACCACTCATGAAATGTCCGTCCAGTCACAAACTCCGTCCGCCGGTCCTCGTTGCATATCTTACATGACCTAGGTTGTGGATTATGGGTTGTGCGAGTTGAGGGGTACGTTCTCGGGCCACACAATCCGAAACCGTGTAAATCCGGGCTCCGTCCTGCATTTTCAATCCGTTTTCGCGTTCAATTGCGAAAACGCTCAACCTAAAACCCTCAATCCACAACTTGAGCTTGCATACTTGTTCCAACCCATCGGCACAGTGACGTGATGGCCCTTCTGACCGTGCAGCGTCTCCTTCCGGCGTTCGTAACGGCTTCACTCCGCACCGTGGCGATTGTGCTTGTGGGCGGGGCCCTGCTCGCCGGACACTGGGCCTCTCCCGTCCACGCCCAGCGCTCGGGCCAGCAGCGCGAGGAACTGGAGGGGGTCGGGGTCACCCAGAAGCTGGAGGACACCGTGCCGCAGGACCTCACGTTCCGGAACGAGGCGGGCGAGCCGGTACAGCTCGGCGAGTACTTCGACGGGGAGACGCCCGTCCTCCTGACCCTGAACTACCACCGCTGCCCCATGCTCTGCAAGGTGCAGCTCCGCAAGTTTGCGACCGCGGTGGGCGCCCTCTCATGGACGCCCGGCGACAAGTTCCGCGTGCTGACCGTAGACATCAATCCGGACGAGGGACCCGAGACGGCCCGGACGGCCCAGAAGCGATATCGGGGCGCCTTCGACCAGCCCGACGAGGCGCTCGCCGGATGGCACTTCCTTACGGGGGATAAACCGGCCATCGAGGCCCTGGCCGACGCCGTTGGGTTTCGGTACCGGCGCCTGCCAGACAAGCCCGAGCAGTTTGCCCATCCCTCCGCCATCATCTTCCTGAGCGGCTCCGGCACCATTACCCGCTACTTCACGACGCTCAACCCGACGCCCGGCAACCTGCGCACGGCCCTCGTCGAGGCCTCCAACGGCGAGATCGGATCGGTGGCCGACAAGGTTTTCCTCGCCTGCGCCCAGTTTCACCCCGACACCAACTCCTACTCCGCCAGCGCCTTCACGTTGATGCGGTACGGCAGCGTCCTGCTGGCGCTCATCATGGGCGGGGCCCTCTTCGTCTTCTGGCGCCGCGAGAACGAACAGCTCGCGGCGGCCGAGGCGGATCCCCTCGACGCCGTTCTCGACGAGCGGGCCTGAACGACGCATCGATGGCGCTCCTCGCTCTCGAGCCCCCCTGGCCGGCCGCCTATTCCCTCCCCGCTCCGCTCAGCCCCGGAGACGTGTCCGCCAGTTCGAAGATCGGTTCTTCCCGCGCCGGGGCCGCGTCGTTCGAGGACTTAGCCTCGTCCGTGCGCACGTCCGGCCCGGTGCCGACGAGGGCCACGAGGCGGTCCTGGGGCCGAAGCTGAAACTGGCTCCTCTCGGAGATGACCTCCAGCGAATCGTCCGGGTGCAGTATAAAGAGGGGGACGATCGTGTAGTCGTCGTACTGCGTCGCGAGGTCGTCGTACGTATAGTAGTCCTGGTGCTCCCCGTCGGCGAAGTCGTCGGACAGCTTCAGCACCTTGACCTCGTCCCCCCGCTCCACGTGGGTCTTAAGCGACTGGTAATGGGTGTTCTCCCCGAAGAGCGGGCGGCCCCGCAGATGCTGGGGCATCACGGCGTCCTCCTCCCCCCGACTCTCGGGGCTGGCGGCCAACTGGTAGATGTCTGTCGAGTCGAATACGTCGGAAAAGTGCAGGGCGGCGAGGGAGGCGACCTCGTCGTTGGGGAGGGTAAGGAGAAGGCGCCCGACGCCGCTCAGGTCCAGCTCGTCGAGCACCGCCTCGGAGAGGGCATTGGCCTGACGGGCGTCGAGGTCTTCCTCCCGCGCGTGCCTCACACGCGTGGGGTTGTTGTCGATGAGCGACACCGAAAAGCCGAGGTCCTGCAGGCGCTTGGCCACCGTGCGCACCCACGGGGCCGCCCCGACGAAGAGGAAGCCGTCCGGGTTCGGGTCCGCCAGGTCGAGCCACTGGGCCAGCGGGGCGGCCGTGAGGCCGTAGATGGCGACCGTGCCCACGATGACCGCAAACACGACGGGCACCATGCCGTCGATCGCCTCCGGAAAAATAGGGCGGAGCTGGTAGGCAAAAAGCGACGCCACCGCCGCGGCCACGATGCCGCGCGGCGCCAGCCAGGAGAGAAAGACCTTCTCTTCCCACTCCAGCTTCGTGCCCAGGGTCGAAGCAAACACGGCAAGCGGGCGCACGAGGACGACCAGAATGGCTAGGAAGACGAGGACGTTCACGTCGATGTAGTTCAACGCGCTCAGCTCCAGCCGTGCGCTCAGGAGCACGAAGAGCGACCCGATAAGCAGAACCTGGAGGTTCTCCTTGAATTCGATGATGCGCTGGACGGAGACGTAGGGCTGGTTGGCCAGGGCGATGCCCATGAGCGTGGTCGTAAGCAGGCCGGACTCGTGCTGCATCACATTGGAGATGGCGAAGGCCACGACCACCACCATCAGCGTCACGGAGTTGCGGAGAAAGTCGGGGACCATTCGCCGCCGCAGGATAACGACCAGCAGGATGGTGGCGGCCACGCTCACGCCCAGGGCCACAAAGATTTCGAGGCCCAGGCCTATGGCGACGTGCTCGGCCGCGGCGGAGGGGTCGGCCGCGGCACGCTGTGGATCATTGAGGAGGAGCAACGTCTCCAGCACGAGAACCGCAAGAATGGCCCCCACTGGGTCGATGGTGATCCCCTCCCACTTGGCGATGGTGCTCACGCGCCCCTTCGGCCGCACGTGGCGGAGCAGCGGCACGATGACCGTGGGGCCGGTGACCGTGAGAATGGCCCCGATGAGGACCGACAGGCTCAGGTTGAACTCCAGGATGAAGTGGGCTGCGGCCGTCCCGAGGCCCCACGTGAGCAGCACCCCAATGGTGATTAGACTGAAGACGGCACTGCCCACCTCGCGCAGCTCGGAGAGGCGGAGACTGAGCCCCCCTTCGAAGAGGATAATCCCAATCGAGAGGGAAACAAACGCAAACAGCCAGTCGCTTTGCAGGGCCTCCGGGCTCAAAAAGCCCAACACGGGCCCCGCAAGAAACCCAACGACAAGCAGGAGCAGGATGGACGGCAGTCGAAAGCGCCACGCCAACCACTGAGCCCCAATGCCGAGCAGGATGACAACCGTAATGTCAATGAGGATCGATTCAGGCACGAGCCCCGAGGTGCGCCAGTCTGGAGAGTAGGCGAGCG
>CAYULG010000223.1:0-3982 GCA_964445365.1 uncultured Salinivenus sp.
TCGCCTACACGCTGGCGGAGGAGCGGGCGGTGACCATCGAGATTTACGACGTGCTCGGGCGGCGGGTGCGGACGCTGGTCGATGGAAAGAAACAGGAAGCGGGCCTCCACGAGAAGCGGTGGCGGGGGCGGACCCAGCACGGGAAGCCGGCGGGGAGCGGGGTGTACTTCTACCGGATCGAGGCCGGGGACTTCACGGCGACGAAGAAGATGGTGCTGGTGCGCTAGCCGTTCTGATGCGTCCGCGCGCCCTGTTCGGCAACGAGGCTCGTTTGGGGCGGGGCGTCAGGCTTCCCTCCTCACGTCCAGATGGTCGGCAACTCCCTTCAGCAAGGGGGAGGGTGGCGAGCGTGTCCCAAGTTCCCCGTTCAATCCCGGGCGTCCATCCCCCCTCTCCTGTTATGACACGTCGTGCACCACGTGCTGCACGACGCCCCACACCACGAGGTCCTGCCCCGGCTGGATGGCGATGGGGGTGTGGTCGTCGTTTTCGGGGACGAGGTAGGGCCGGCCCTCGTAGCACCGGTAGCGCTTGACGGTGAGTTCCCCGTCGAGGGCGGCTACGACGATGGCGCCGTCGGTCGACTCCACCGCCCGGTCCACCACGAGCAGGTCGCCGTCGTGGATGCCGGCCTCCTGCATCGAGTCCCCCGCTACGCGGACGAAAAAGGTCGACGACTCGTGCTGAATAAGGTGCTCGTTGAGGTCGAGCCGGCGCTCCACGTAATCGTCGGCGGGAGAGGGGAACCCGGCGGGCACGCGCGAGAGGTAGACGGCGAGGGGGCGTAGGCAGTCCCGACGGGCGCGGTAGACGTCGGTGGCGATGAGACGAGCAGTGTCTGAGCGATGGGACATACAACAGGCGGTGGGGTGTGTGAAACAACCGGCACCGCACAAGATAGGAACTGGCACACATATTTCAAACATGTTTCTCGTCCCGGTCGGACGAGAAACCAGGAGAGAAGCGGCGATGGTCGTCTCAGTCGTTTTGCGGAGAAGAGAGCACCACGACGCGACAAAGAGTCTAGTGGCGAAAGACTCGCCGCAATCGCCACGACGTTCGGCCATCCTGAGGGCGGTTGGAAATCTACGTTCTGGGAATCAGAGTTCCACGACCGAAGACGTTCTCCGGAGCCGGCGACAAATAGGGCCCCGAACAGTCCGTATCCCCGACTTAGAAGCGCGCCCACATGACCCTGGACGCCCGTCTCCCGATTTTTCTCGCCGTCCTTCTTCTGACGTCCGGCTGTGTTCAGACCGCGATGCTCCCGGCCACTCAGGTCGATACGGGGGAGACGGTCGGAAGCGTAAGCATCGATGAGCCAGGGATTTTAGTCATTCCTCGTTTCAATCTACAGCTTACCCAGGGATTGGAGGGAAAAAAGGATGTGACGCTGAATCTGAGCGGGGTCCCGACCGAAGACGTCGTCTTTCCCGGGATCGGGATAACAGGACGATATTACCTCACGGACAGGGCCAACGCTGAGCTTCAGGTGCAAGGGGCCGGCCTGGCGGGGTGGACGAACCTCGTGCTGGCCGGGGTGCAGGAAGTGCCCGCTGGCGACGACACCTGGTATTTCGGGGGACAGGTCGGCGTGATCAACGGGCGTGGTCAGGTGGTCAGCGACTCCGGTCCGACGGCACGCCAGACCCATCCGGTGATTGGGGGATCGATGGGATACGGGCCCATTGACCTCGGCTCCTCCTGGCAACTGCAGATTGAGCTGGAGGCAAACGCCCCGATTGCTATATCGGAAGATGAGCCCCCCTTCCCGGCGACTCGTCTTTCGGTGGGGTTTTTTCGCTTTCTCGATTGAGCCGACGACGGATCGCGTGCTGCTCTGCCGCACAGATCGGACGACGAGAGAACGGTACGCCCGGTGTGTTGCCGTCGCGGCGGGGGAGTGATTCAGCCCGTGGAGTAAGGGACGGCGGGGAGCAGCGACCTGTCATCATGAAAACGGCGGTCCCCCCGGCGTTGCTCCGGTGATGAACGCTACACGGAGCCGGCCTCGACCCGCTGAGCCTTGAATCCGATTCGGTTTTCGTACCCGTGGGTGGACATGAGCACGGGCACGAAGGAGTCGTCGGCCCGGCGCACGGTGCCGTTCTTCTCGGCAAACGGCTCGCCTTCCTCCACGCGCTGGAAATTGGTGGCGAGGAAGGTGTAGCCGCGGCCCTCGGCCTCTCCCACGACCTCGTAGATAGTGGGATCGGACCGGGCCGCCTCGTGATCGACGGCCCCCTCGGCGGCCAGGAAGCGGAGGAGAATGCGGTGGGCCATCGTCGCCGCGTCCTCGTCGTCGTAGTAGCCGCACTCGACGGCCACGCCCGTCACGTCCTTCGTCACGCCACCGCCGATCATGCTCACGTCGACCACCCGGTCGAGGCCCGTCGAGCGGGTAAGCTCGAAGGAGGCCGCGTCCCCGCCGGTGACGATGGCGTAGGGGCAGCCCTTCGATTCGGTCGAGTGGAAGTCCAGCACGGTCGTGCCCGCCAGTTCGCGCTGGAGGCGGGCGGCGAGCCGCTCCTCGTGCTTCTCGCTCGCCGCGTCGCCCGGCGTCACGCGGTTAAGGTCCACGTCGCAGTACCGGTAGCCGAGCTTGAAGGCCCGCTCGTTGGCGAGCACGAACTTCACCGGCTCGGTCAGGGTCACGTCGCTGGCCTTCAGGCGGTTGAACGCGTGCCAGCCGCAGGTCTCGTCGCCGTGGACGCACGCGACGATGGTGAGGGTGGGCTTGCCGTCGCCGAGGGTTTCGACGTGCATGGGGGAGGCATGGAGGGGTAGGGAGACAATACGGCGCGGGCATTCTCACTCTGCCCGTCGGGGGCGGTTCCGGGAGGAGTGTGCGCCGAGTCGTCGTCCGGCCCGTCGCACGTGCGGGGTCCCGCGTCCGTTGGAAGGGGAGGCTACGTGCCAGCAGATTGATTACGCGTCGGCATCCAGGTATGCGTACATTGCTCGGGCAAATGCCCGGAGGTCACCGAGGTCGTTACTCAGGATGCTTACCACGGTATCCGGATCGACCTCGTCGTAGAGGTGGACGAAGACGTTTCTGAATCTCGCCATCTCCGATAGGTCGTCGGCCAGAGAATCGGAAAGAATGCCGTGCCGGGCGAGGCGGGGAAAATAGTCTGCATAATCGTCTGCTCGTCCAAGGCCCTCCGCCGAGATGATGTGGTTGGCGGTGTCGAGGCAGGCCTCGATGGCCTCCTGGAGCGTGTGTTTTACCGCCTGCCGGTCCCTTTGGACCGAAAGATCGTGCTCTTCCTCTTCGAGAAACTGGAGGCGGTCCCTGATGATTTCGAGCTTGCCTCGGATGATTTCTGGATCGCTGTTCATGAGGTCAAATCCTCCCGCACCCGTCGGTCGTACTCCTCGATGTGCGGCTTCATGTCGAGGTATTTGGAGCGGGCCGAGGTTTCGAAGTCGACGCGCGTCTTCTCGTCCCGGGCGTAGAGGAGCTCGCCGTGCTGGAGCACCTGGTTGAGGAGGCGGGGATCGGTGCCGCAGACGGGGACGAGGGTCACGTCGACCGTTCGGTCGATCTTCTCCTCCAGCATTGTTTTGAGATCGACGAGCTGGCGGAGCTCGTTGTCGTCGCTCTCAGTCAGGACGGCCACGTCCACGTCGCTCGCTTCGCCCGCGCGGTCCTGGGCGTGGGAGCCGAAGAGGTACGCGAGGCGAACAGTCTCGTCGTCGCAAAGTGCGTTCTGAAGGGCGGTTCGGTCTGCGTCTGAGAGCATGGCGTCGAGGGGAGCGAACGAGCGCCGGAGCGGATACGGAAATTGGTGGTACGTCTTGAAAATATACCCGTTACGGGCCGAACCGGTCCGAAGACAAGAGAGGGGGCCTCCCATCCGAGCGTCGTCCGCCCAATTCCCTACGAACCCGGATCCATTCTCCCACCCCCATCATACCCACGACCGCACCCGGGTCCTGAACAACGCCCAACCCTCAACGCCCAACCCTCAACGCCCAA
>CAYULG010000223.1:3992-4541 GCA_964445365.1 uncultured Salinivenus sp.
CAGCGACGGGGCGGCCCCGCGACGGTCGGTTCGTTGCTTCTGTTCGCTTACCCGTTACTCTTCTCCAGCCCGGCGGAGGGCGTGCTCGTACAGGGCGTTCGACATCCAGAATCCGCTTCCCTGAAGGGCATCGAGAAGGGGCTGCACGGCCGAAATGTGGCCGGCCCGTTTTGCCCGGATCACCAGCCCAACCGTTCCGATCACTGTCACATTCTCGTGCCTCCGCTCTGGCCGCCGCATCGTCTAGCACGACGTGCGCAGCGTCGAACTCAGTTCCCAGTGCGATGATTTCTGCTTCGCCGGCATCCACGGTCCGGCGCAGCAGACGAATCAATGGGCGGTTGGCAGCCCCGACGAGATCAATGCCGTCGGGAACGCCGCCGTACTCCTCGCGCACCGCCGGTGGAACGCGGAGGTCGTCGTAGAGGGCATGGAGCAGATCGAGCCGGTCGATCCGCTCCAGATGTATCAAGCAAGACGTGTCGGGCAGACAGACCGGCATCACGTATCAAGTTCTCGATCCAGATCCTCCGGCGAGACGTTAATCAC
>CAYULG010000224.1:0-4532 GCA_964445365.1 uncultured Salinivenus sp.
CGGCCCTCGCCACCGCCGACGTGGGCATCGCCATCGGCGCCGGGACGGACGTGGCCGTGGAGACCGCGGACATCGTGCTGGTGGAGAGTGATCCCCGCGACGCCGTGGACGTGATTCGTCTGGCCCAGGCCACCTACCGCAAGATGGTGCAGAACCTGTGGTGGGCCACCGGCTACAACGTCGTTGCCATCCCGCTGGCGGCGGGTGTGCTGGCCACGGTGGGCATTTTGCTGAGCCCGGCGGTGGGGGCCGTCCTCATGAGCCTAAGCACGGTGATCGTTGCAATCAACGCGCGCTACCTGACGTTGGAATGAGGTCAATCGAGACGGCGCTCTACTCCTGACCGGCGTCCATCGGGGTGGGACGCATCACCCCGTTCTCGTCCCGCTGGAGCGGGTGCTCGTGCTCGGGGAGGGGCGCGCCGGGCGCCTCCTCCATCGTCACGCCGTGCTCCCAGTCCGGCGGGCAAATGGCGATGTACCGCGCGTAGCCGCCGGTGCCGCCCTTCGGCTTGGCGAAGCCGATGGCGATAAGGGCCCCTTGCTCGGGCACCTTGTCGAGGTTGGTCACGCCCTCGGCCTGTGCGTAGTTGTTGTTCAGGAGCCAGTCCTCCGTGATGAGCCCCGCCGTGGTGTCCGTGTCCAGCGGTTCGTGGCCGTGGAAGAGAATGTTTTTCTCTTCGTGGAGGTATTTTGCAGCCTCCAGCCCCACGCCGGGGAAGGGCTTCTCGTTGTAGCGGTCGGGCTGGGTGGTCCAGCGCTCGTGCCAGTCGGACCGAAACATGACGACGGCCCCGTCGGGAATCTCGCCGTGCTCCTCCTCCCACGCCTTCACGTCGTCCACCTTGGCGTGGTAGCCAGGCTCCTCGGCCACCTTCTCGTGAATGTCTACGACCACGAGGGGGCGCACCGCGTAGGTGGGCGGGAGGTCGCTGATGGTCGCGCCTTTTTTGTTCCAGTGGGCGGGCGGGTCGAGTTGCGTGCCGTACTGGTCGGTGGGCAACCGGTAGGAGGTGGCGACGAAGCCGTGTTCGTCGTACGTGAAGGTGTCGCCCTCGGCCACGTAGTCGGGAATGGGACGGCCCGCCGTGGTGGGCTGGAACGAGGCGTTGTCGAAGCCGGGCCAGACCGGACTGGTGGGCTCAAACGCAAACGTGAGATCGACGTACTTTGCGCCCTTCAGGTGGTGTTCGTACATCGTCCACAGGCCGTGGTCCTGGGCCTGTACGGAGGAGACGAGAGCAAGAGCGAGGAAAAGAAGAGAGAGGCGGCGCATGGGACGAATTGGTGATTTCGTGGATTGCCGTTTGCGGGTAAGAAAAGTCCGGACGAGGTTTTTCGCAAAGCACGTCTCGATGAGGAGAGGTCTTCCGAGTGACTCGGCTTCAGGTGCTATTTTCAGGGGGAGTGCTCAGCGTGTATGGAAGCGTGGAAGCATGGACGCTGGGGGAGAAGTTCGGGACGTGCATGCATCCACGCCTCCACGCGACCATGCTACCCGGGCACAGGGAGGCGAGCATGCGGATCGCCACCGGTGGTTGAGAGCGGGGAGCCGCGAACCGTCGGTTTCCATCGAAATTCGCTTGAATCCAGCCCCACGGTGTGTATGTTAAACTTATTCGTCCAATGCATTACCCTCGCCACGACTCTGCCCGCCGCCATGATGGAATCGACCCTGCCGACCCGTATTGAACCGCTCGGCTCGCGTGCCGACCGCATTGAGCGGTTGGAAGCGCTTCGATCGGCCTTCGACGGCCTCGAAACTAAGTACCCGCTTGCAGACGGCTCGACGGCCGCCCGCACCTACCTCGACAGCGCCGCCTCGACCCTGCGGCTGACGGTGGCCGACGACATCGTGCGACGCGCGCTCCGGCACTACGCCAATACGCACTCCCAGCTCCACTACGGGGCGCGCATCATGACCCACCTCTACCACCAGGCCCACGAGATCGTCGGGGACTTCGTGGACGCGCCCGACGACTACACGGTGGTCTTCAACGGGAGCGGCGTCACCGGGGGGCTTAACCGCATGGCCCGGGTCCTGGCCGAGAAGCGGCCGGAGCGCGACGTGGTAATCACGACGATGATGGAGCACCACGCCAACGACCTGCCCCACCGGAAGCACGCGGGGGAGGTGGTGCACGTCCCGCTGGGAAAGGATCCGGACGGGGACGCGGGGCGAGTGGACGTCGCGGCCCTGCGGAGTGCGATTGACGAGCACGCCGACCGGCTCAACTACGTGGCGGTCACGGCGGCGTCGAACGTGACCGGCATCATCAATCCGGTCCATGAGATCGCGAGGCTCGCCCACGAGGCGGGGGGGCTCTGCGTGGTGGACGCCGCGCAGTCGGCCGCCCATACGCCGTTCAGCGTGCAGGGGACGGGGGCCGACGAGGCCGTCGACGTGCTCTGTATGAGCGGCCACAAGATCTACGCGCCGGGGAGCCCGGGCGTCATCGTGGCGCGGAAGTCGCTCTTTGACGACCTAGAGCCGCAGGAGGTCGGCGGCGGCATCGTGGATCGGGTGGAGACCGAGTCCTACGAGATCATGGACGAGCTGCCGGAGCGGGAGGAGGCGGGCACGCCCAACCTGCCGGGGGCCTTTCGTCTTGCCGCCACCACGTACCTGCTTGGGCGCGTGGGAATGGATCTCATTGAGGAAGACGAGCACGAGCTTACGCAGTACGCCCTGGAGCGCTTCGAGGCCATCGACGGCCTTAAGATTTACGGCTCCCATCGGCTGGAGGTGGCCGAGCGCATCGGCGTCATTACCTTCAACCTCGAGGATCTCCCCCACGGCCTCGTCACCGCTGCGCTCAACGACTACTTCGGCGTGGCCGTGCGCAACGAGTGCTTCTGCGCCCAGCCCTTCGTGCGTGAGTTGCTGGGCCGGCGGGGAACCAACGGGCAGACGGACGGAGGGGACTGCATGCCGGGCCGGCAGCCGGGCATGGTACGCGTGTCGCTCGGGCTCTACAACACGAAAGACGACGTGGACACGGCCGTCGAGGCCCTCACCGACATCACCGAGCGCCCCGAGTGGTACCGGTCCAAGTACCGCCCCGTCCCCGACGGCAGCGGCGACTGGGTCCACCGCGAATTCGACCATCCGCCCGAACACGCGTTTTCCCTGACGGAGGAAGTGGACACTTGGCTCGACGGCCAATAAGCTTCGCCGGACCCTGTCTGTCGGGTCCCCCGTTCACCCATCTGTCATCGCACTGGCTTTTATTCCTCGACCCATCGTCCCATGCCGACCACAGCGACCCGTGCGGCGGACCACCAGGCTCGCTGGCAGGAGATCGTTGCGGACCCGACGCTTCAGGACCTTCCCTACAAAGTTGAAACCAATCACCGAGGCCAGCTCGTCTTGAGTCCGCAAACAAACCGCCACTCTCTGCAGCAGAAGTCCGTTGAAAAAGAGCTCGATGCCCTCCTGTCGGACGGAGAAGCAGTTCCGGAATGGGCAATCGCGACTGCCGGCGGCACGAAGCAAGCTGACGTCATCTGGGCGAGTGACGAGCGGCTTCTCGACATGAGAGAGACGGGCGATCCCACGACGCTTGCGCCGGAAATTTGTGTCGAGGTGATGTCCGACACGAACGACTGGGACGAGATGGACGAGAAACGGCGCCTCTACCGGGAGGCGGGGGCCAAAGAAGTATGGGTTGTCACCGAAGGGGGAGAGGTCCGGTTTTTCGCAGACGAGGAGATGGAGGCCTCCGAGATCGCGCCCGACTTCCCCCAAAAGATTTCGTTCGTCGAATGAGTTCTGACTTCAAGGAGAAGATATTGGATGCGATCGGAACGGCCATCGATGAGGCCCACCAGCGGGCGCAGGTGCTGGAAGGAACGCACAATATCCCCGCAGAGGAGCTGTTTCCCCCTTCGTTCGTGCAGGAGCACACGTCGTTCGAGGCGATCGAGGCCTTTCTGGTGGCCGGGGACTTCGACCCTGAGCACGACGGCGACTGGGATACGCTCGCCGACGACGGGTTGGATCGGCACGTTCGAGAGACGACCGACTTCGACACGTGGGCGGAGATGAAAGACGCCGCCTCGGAGGAATGGGCGCGGCGGAAGTTGAAGGAATGACAGGTCGGGAGACGACTCGTCCCGAAAGCCCGTTGAACCCCGGTGATGCACTCCGGGCCGCCCACCCCCGGCCCGTGCGACGCTACGGATTCTGAGTCGCCTGCGCGCCGGCTCGCCCGTCTACCGACATCGCTTCGTGCTGCTCCACCGTCTGGACCAGGACCTCCAGCCAGCGACGCACCTGGGTGAAGACGAGGTAGCGGTCCGACACGCGGCGGCGGGCGTTGCGGGCCCATTTGGCACGTTCCTCCTCGGCCGCGAGCATCTCGTGGATGGTTTGTGCAATGGCCTCGGGCCCGTCCCCGTCCGGCAGCAGGCGCCCGTGCTCCCCGTCGTTCACCTGCTCCTGAATCCCCGCCGCGTGGGTGCCGAGGATGGGGGCCCGCTTCCACATGCCCTCCGTGACGGTGAGCCCGAAGCCCTCCTGCACCGAGTTCT
>CAYULG010000225.1:0-2137 GCA_964445365.1 uncultured Salinivenus sp.
GGGTCGTGCCGTCGGCGGTCACGGCAAATTCGGGCAACGCGTCGAAGCCCCACCATCCCGCGTAGTCGAACTCGCTGGTGTCGGAGGTGCTCGGGTCGTCGAACGAGCGGACGTGGTACCAGTCGGCGTACGCCGATTCTTGCTGGGTTTTCAGGAGGTCCCGAAAGGCGAAGAACCGGCGCCCGGTGTGGTTAAAGACGCCGTCGATCACGACGCGGATGTCGCGGGCGTGGGCCCTCTCCAGGAGGGCAAAGAAGAGGGAGTCGGCCGCCGTGACGTGCCAGGTCGAAGGGTCGGTGGGCGTTTCCTGAGCAATCAGGCGCTTGTCGCCCGCCGGGTCGGGGCCAAAGTGCGGATCGATGTGGTGAAAGCTGCGGCCGTCGTACTTGTGGAGGGAGGGGGCCCAGAAGACGGGGTTGAAATAGAGGGTGTTGACGCCGAGGGAGTCGAGGTACGGCAGCCGGTCGATCACGCCCTGCAGGTCGCCCCCGTACCGGCGGTCAAAGACGCCGTCGTAAAAGCCCCCTTTTTCGCGCTCCCAGTCGGCCTGCTCGTACCAGTCGCCCGTCCAGTCGCTGACGCGCCAGGAGGCGGGCACCGCCTCGGGATCCGGGAGGCTCGCGCGGGTGGGATCGTTCGTAGAGTCGCCGTTTGCGAAGCGCTCGGGGAAGACCTGGTAGAACACCGCGTCCTGCACCCAGCCCGGGACGCGGTCGGACGGGGTCGGGGCCGGATCCTCGAGCTGGCACCCGGCCAGAAGGAGGACGAGGACCAAGAGAAGGGACGCAGTGGATCGGAGCGGGTGCATGGGGCACGGGACCGATTCGACGGCAGACCAGCGGCGGCCCGCGGTGAGGAAAAAGCATCGTCGGATGCTGCCAGACCGGGGGCGGTCGGCCGTCAGTCGTCGGCGGGCACGAGCGATTTGCCGAAGCTCTTGAGCGTGAAGACGGGGCAGGGGGCGCGGCGCACCACCTTTTCCGCTACGCTTCCGATGAGGAAGCGCTCCAGGCCGGTGCGGCCGTGGGTGGCCATCACGATGAGGTCGGCGGCCTGCTCCTCGGCAAACTCAACGATGTCGCGGGCCGCGTTGCCGGCCAGCACGTGCACGTTCACGGGGTCGGTGCGCAGGTCGAGCTTCGACGCCAGCGTTTCGAGGGCTTCCCGGGCCCGGTCCTGTACATTCGGGGCCGAGGGCGTGAGCGGGTCGAGGCCGTAGACGTTGGGGTAGGCGGCCTCCTCCACCACGTGCAGCAGGTCGAGCGGCGCGGCGTACGAATCAGACAGAGCCGCTGCGTGGTTCAGCACGAGCTCCGACTGCTCGGAGAGGTCCACGGGGGCGAGCACCCGGCTGATGGCGGGGCCGGCCCCCTCCTCGCGCGCCAGCACCGTAAAGACGGGACAGGGCGCGCGGCGAACCACCTCCTCCGAGACACTCCCACTCAGCAGCCGGTTCATGCCCCGGCGGCCGCGGGTCCCCATCACCACGAGGTCCACGTCCTGCTCCTCGGCCCGGTCCACGATGGCGTCGGGCGGCGAGTCACTGTCCGTCTGAGCGTAGACGACCGGCACCGTCCCGCGCTCCTGCGTCACGGTCTGAACGTCCATCTGCTGGACCGCTTCCTCGTCGGGGGCCCCCTCCGCCGACTGCACGGGAAGGAAGTCCATCGGGTTGGCGCTCTCGTCTGCGTCGGGGCCCACGACGTTGAAGACGTGGATCGTCGCGTTGTACTGGAGGGCCAGGTGGGCGGCGTGCGCAAACGCCCCCTCGGCCACGTCCGAAAAGTCGGTGGGGAAGAGAATCGTGTCGAGGTCCAGCGTCATAGGGGGGAAGAGTTGTAGAAAAGAGTGTGGGGCTCGGTGAGGCGTCCCGCTTGTACGGTCAGTACAGGATAACGAGGACGACGGAGAAGACAAAGAGCCAGACGGGACCTTGCACCGTTCGAGCGTTGATCGAAGGCTGGCGGCTCATTTGCTTTCGACGATCCGATGTTGCCGGGAACGAGGGGGAGAATGGGCAAAAGGGAGCGTGGGGGGCTAAATTTTTGCTCATCGGCCAGTTCGCTCGGTCGCGGACGCACGGACGGGAGGAGAAACGTGGGGGGAGTCCCCACCCCGGAAGCCGCAATTCATCCAC
>CAYULG010000225.1:2147-4485 GCA_964445365.1 uncultured Salinivenus sp.
GCGTTGATCGAAGGCTGGCACCTCATTTCCCCTTCCACTATCCGGGGTTGCCGCGAACGGGGGCGAGCATGGGCAAAAGGGAGCGTGTGGGCTAAATTTTTGCTCATCAGCCAGTTCGCTTGGACGAGGACACACGGACGAGTAGGGAAACGTGGGAGGCGTCCCCACACTTAAAGCCGCAATTCGTCCACAACGGAGGGGACCGGAATCTGCATCTTTTCCGAAGACGACTGGTAGAAGCCATGGACCTCCGGAAAGGCGAGCCCCTTTTTGCCTCGCCCCGTGTTGGGAGGGTTGATCGGGAGATGCGCGGCGATCGCCTCTTCGTTTCGGTTGATTCGTTCCGGGGGGCAGCTTGGATGTGCCCCGCGCCCCTCAGCGCCCTTTCACTCGTGCTTTCCGGGCAATCTCGCCCAACGGAGGGAAGAGAGCCTCCATCCAGAAGACTCCTTCCAAGGTGCGATTGCCCGGTTGCACCTCCGGAGGATGGACGCAGTCTCTGCGCTTCCTTACGTTGCGGGCACGTGCACCCGTCGCATTCTCAGGTTTTCTTCGGTTCCCATGGCTCCCTCAACTTCTCCCGCGCAGGACGTTCCGACCGCCGCAATGCCGACACCAACCCCCACCCATCCGGTGGCCGGGCGGTCGGTGGCGGCCGACGCCCCGACGTTCGACTGGACCCCCGTGCCGGACGCGGACGCCTACCGCCTCCAGCTCGCCGGGTCCGACGACTTCGAGACAATCTACCACGACGAATCCGTGGAGGGGCCAACGTCGCTCCTGCTTGCGGACGTGTTGCCGGACGAGGCCACCACCGTTGCGTGGCGGGTGCGGGCGGAGACGGGGGCGCAGGCTCCCTGGAGCGAGCCGGCGCGCTTCGACGTGTCCGCGCCCGACGAGGAAGAGGAGGAGGGTCAGTTTCTGGTGAATGCCCCCCCGGTGCCAATCCATCCGATCGAGGGGGATGCCGTGGACGCCCGCCGGGCGGGGTTTACGTGGGAGCCGGTGCCGGAGGCCAGTGGCTATCGGCTTCGGGTGGGGCCGACCGAGGCCGTTGACGACCCCGTGGTGGACCTGACCGTTGACCAGGTCACGTCGATGACCCTCTTCGACCGGCTGCCGGAAGACGCGTCGCCGCTATACTGGCAGGTGCGGGCCCTCTTTCCCAACGACACCAGTGGGCCCTGGAGCGACACCGCCCACTTTGGAACGGACCCCGAGACGGGCGAAGAAAAACCGGCCCCCGAAGAAGCCCCGTCGCCGTCCGCCGAGGCCCCGTCCCCCAAGACCTCCCCGGTGGCGTCCGGCCCCGCCCAGGAGGCCCGGACGAGCACGGCGATGGCGATGACGTTCGTCCTCGTCCTGGTCGTCAGCTTCATAGCGACGATTCTTGCTGTCATGTGGGTGTGATTGCCCGCACTGTGCGTTCCTTTCATTTCTGTCCCATCTCGCCTCCACTCGTTCTATGATTCAGCGCCGAACCGTCGGCGTCGTCGGCACCGGAAACGTCGGGACGGCGGCGGCCTACGCCCTGTTCAACCAGGCCCTGGCGACCGAAATCCTTCTCCTCGATAAGGACGCGCGCCGCGCGGAGGGGGAGGCCATGGACCTGATGCATGGGCAGTTTCTCGTGGGGGGCGTGACCTGTCGGGCGGTCGAGTATCCGGCGATGAGCGACGCGCAGGTCATTGTGCTCTCGGCGGGAGCCAGCCAACAGTCGCCCGACGATACGCGCCTCGACCTACTTGCTCGTAATGCCCGCATCTTCCGGGACATTATCCGCGAGCTCGACGAGCACGCCCCGGAGGCCATCCTGCTGGTGGCCACGAATCCCGTGGACGTGCTGACCTACCTGTCGCAGGAGATGAGCGATCGGCCCAACGAGCGCATCATTGGCACCGGGACCCTGCTGGACACCGCGCGCTTCCGCGCCCTGCTCGGGGGACACTACGGGGTGGATCCCCGCTCGGTGCACGCCTACATCCTGGGCGAGCACGGGGACTCGGAGGTGCCCATCTGGAGCAACGCCACGATCGGGGGGCAACGCATTCAGGAGCGCACCGTGCTGGGGCAGGAGTGGGAGCCGGAGACGATGCAGTCGATCTTTGAACAGGCCCGCGACGCCGCCTACGAGATCATTGACCGGAAGGGACACACCGACTCCGCCATCGGGGTCGTGATCGCCCGCATCGTGCGGGCCGTCTTGGAGGATCAGCAGAACGTGCTTCCGATCAGCGTCCGGCCGCAGGGGGCGTATGGCATCAGCGACGTGTGCCTGAGCACCCCCTGTGCGGTGGGCATCGGGGGAGTGGAGAAGCACGTCGTGCCCGACCTGACG
>CAYULG010000226.1:0-4473 GCA_964445365.1 uncultured Salinivenus sp.
ATTGAAGAGCTCGACGCCTCGGAGCCGGTCTACGCGTTCTTCTTCCTGGTGAGCCCCCGGCAGGATGAGGGCGAGCACCTGC
Source organism: uncultured Salinivenus sp. (assembly GCA_964445365.1). Lineage (GTDB taxonomy): Bacteria > Bacteroidota > Rhodothermia > Rhodothermales > Salinibacteraceae > Salinibacter. Next base: position 83 of record CAYULG010000226.1, read on the forward strand.
GCACGCTGGCGACCCTCGCCAATCGAACCGACGAAGAGCAGTTCCTGGTGGAGTGGCGCGCGGCCACCGACGAGCAGGAGGTCAAGGAGAGCCTGCTGCACCACGAGCGCTACCTCACGCTTCACCTGTTGTCGGGGACCGGCACGGAGGACTTCATCGGCCGGCAGGTGTCCGACCTGAACCTGCCCACGGGCGTGCTGGTGGCGCTCGTCCGGCGCGACGGACAGATCACGGTCCCGGAGGGCTCGTCGACTCTTCGCGAGGGCGACCGGGTGACGATCATCGGCAACCCGGCGGGCATCGATCGGCTCTATGAGCTGTACCGAAAGGGGGAGCGGGAGGGCGTTGTGCGGTAGGCGGTTGTGCGTTTTCGCGTTTGTACGTTGAACGTTGTAACGTTTAACGGTCCAACGTTTTAACGCAATCGGAGGAGACCCTTCGATTGCTGCCATCTCCTACCCCAGCGACCCGCTCGCCTCGAACGAGATCGATTTCGATCCGTGCAGATCGACGCCGACACGAATATCGTCACGCTCCTCGGCCACCCGGTCGAGCATTCCCTCTCGCCCCGGATCCACAACGCCGCCTTCCGGGCGCAGGACGTGAACGCCGTGTACGTGGCCACGCCGGTGCGCCCCGCCGCACTTGAGGACGCGGTGGAGGGACTCCGGGCGCTGCAGTTCCTGGGCGCCAACGTGACGGTGCCGCACAAGGAGGCCGTGCGTCCCCTGCTCCACGACGTGACCGAGCGGGCCGCCGCGGTGGGGGCCGTGAACACCATCGTGCGCGAGGAGCGGGGCGACACGCCCGACCGGCTGCGCGGCGACAACACGGACGTGGCGGGCTTCCTCACGCCGCTGGCGGAGCAGGGGGGCGACGCCATCGAGCGTGCCCCTGCCGTGGTGTTCGGGGCGGGGGGCGCGGCGCGGGCCGTCGCCTACGGCCTCCTCGACCGCTACGCGCCGGCGCGGCTTACCCTCGTGGCCCGGCGGCCCGAGCAGGCCGAGGCCCTCGCCGCCGACCTCGACGGCTACGACGTCCGGGATGCGCTTCGTGTCTCCTCCTTCGACGACGCCGCGCCGGCCGTCCGGGCGAGCCGCCTCCTGGTCAACGCGACCCCGCTGGGCATGGCCCCCGACCGCACCGACCAAACGCCCTGGCCGGACGCCGATGCCCTCGGCCCCGACCACGTCGCCTACGACCTCGTCTACACGCCCCGGGAGACGCGCTTCCTGCAGGACGCGGCGGACCAGGGCGCGACGACGATCGGCGGGCTCGACATGCTGGTGGAGCAGGCGGCCGCCGCCTACCGGCAGTGGACGGGGCGTGAGATGCCGAGGGACGAGGTCTACGAAACCCTCCAGCGTTGATTCGGGGCTGCCGAACAGGGACGGAAGGGCGCCTCAAGAACAACAGCCGGAAGGCGGGCTTCGTGAATCGTGAGGTTGCCCGCCTCCGTCACGGACCACGAGGCGCACTCCATTTTCCGCCAAGCATGCCGGGGCGCAGAAGAAATTCTACCAGACGACTGGACGGGGCTTTTTCAGGACGTTGCCGTAAAGCGTTGAACGTTGGTCCGTTATGGACACGGCAAGTCCGTGATAGGGGGAGTGCCGCTCTTCGTCTGGGTGGTGCCGTCGAGACGGGTACCAGCGTTCATGCTACTGCGCGCTCGGGGACGCCTCCATCTCCATCGACGACAGGGTCTGGCTGATCGTGCGGGTGCCGCGGCCGGTCGACACCTCCGTCTCCCATTTCACGTAGTAGTGCGGCGCGTCCGTCCGCAGATGAACGGTCCCGGTCACGTAGCCGTCGCCCACATTCAGGTCGACCACATAGGTCTCGAACGAACCGGCGGGGGTGGTCACCGACTCTGTGCCGACGACCTCAAATTCGGCCCGCTTCGTCGACTGGTCCTGAGGCGAAAAGACCCGGAGCGCGGCCTCGAAGCCCGGCTCCAGCGGCATCGCGCTGAGGGCGATGACGTCGTGAACCCCGCCTGCAAGGGTCGGGCTATCCAATCGCTTGTTGATTGATTTCGACGGGTCGCCCGTCCCCATTGTGCCGGACACCTCGACCTCGCCGGTCGCGGAGGGGCCGGTGTAGGTGAGGGCCAGTCCAGCCCCCCCGCTTCGGTGCCGCGAGAGGGGAAGCAGCGACGACCGATCCATGACCAGGGAGTCGGTGAGGGGGCCCTGCGGTCGCTCGATCTCATTCACGAGCGTCCAGGTATCGGTCCCCCCGGTAGCGGTCTTGGCGACGGTTTGGGTCGAGGCGAGATCCATGGACCGCCCATTCCTTTTCATCGTGGCGTCGTAGGACAGAGTCGCCGCCGTCAGTGTCGAGCCGTCGATCGTCTCGAACCCGGCTCGTTCGCCGGAGCGGTCATTCTCCTGGGCCACGGCCGGGACGGCCAGTGTCGCGCATAGCACCAGAAGGGAAATCAGTCGAGGCAGTTGGTTCATGGGAACGGGGGAACGAATGAACGATTGCGAGGACAGACGAGATCGGGGACGCGGCGGGGCAGTCCGCCCCCGCGCTACCGGCGAGTGAGCACGGGCCGCGGTTCCGGCTCCTGGCAGAGCGCAAGCCGCACCTCGTGAGCCGGCGCCGGGCCGATCCCACCCGTGCTCCGGCCGTTGCCGAACGTCCCGCGCTCGGGCAGGCGCCGCCGAGTTGGCCCCGCGGGGAGTCGTGCGCCCTGTTCGCGGGGCTTGCCGCTACGCCAGCACACCGCTGGAAAGGAGAACGGCCCCGATGAGAGAGATGATCATCTGCGTTCCGGCCAGAAGCAGGGCCGGGCGGAGCTGATCGGTGTCGATGGACACGCGGTAGCTGAGAAGATCGGTCGTGGAGGTTGTCATGGGTCTAGAGGGGGGCTGTGGTTGCTGGGGAGTGAGTAGGGAAAGTATCCTTTTCGATTCTCACCCTTTGTGCATGCAAGTCCTGGACCATGCCGTTTTGCCCCCGTTCAGCACGGCTGACGGGCGGAACCGCCGGTCAAACTGTGCGAATCCGCACGTCCGGCTGTGCGGTACCGCCCAGTCGAGCGCCGGAGCGGGTGGCGACGAGCCGGGAAGGGCCCCGCTGGACGCATCGGGGGCCTGATCGACCCGTCCCCCCTGAAGGAGCCCGTGTGGGAGCTTGCGCGGACGCACACCGAGTTGGCCGTGCTCGTTCGTCTCGATCTTGACGGTCAGGTTCTGGGACTGCGGATCGTGAAGGCCCCGGCGCCAGAGCGGGGTCGTGTCCCGGGCGCTACTGGGCGGTGAGGAAACGCCCGTTTCGGAACCGGTCCCCGGGGACACCGACGCGATCCGGTTTGTGGGTCCCAAACGGCCCGACGACGTGGGGACTCTATACAGATTGACGCTTCCGTTTCGGCGACCGACACGACAACAACGGGATTGTATCCCAGTCGCATCTCTGCCGTGGCATCGGATAACTAGTTTTATCCTATACTACTTCGGAGTCGTTGTCCCGCGCAAGTCGGCAGACTAAATCGATTTATGACAGTACTCGAATAGGGATAGAGTCCCATTCGGATGGACCAATCAGGGGCACACTCGTTCGCGGACACGCTCAGGTTCCACATTATCGTCCATCAGAACTGAACGCGCACGGCCAGGCCTATCTGTTGTCCTTGAGGTCCGCCAAGGGCCGGAGCGATTTGCAGGGCAGAGCCCGTCGGGCCGCGCGTGCGGTTGTATTCGCGGGCCGCGTTGTCGGCAGTAGCGATGTCATGGATGATACTGTAGAGAATAACCCCCGCCGCAACGATACCGGACACGAGGAAAATCCCGAGTCCTGTGTAGGCCTCTCCGGCTTCGCCGTTGCCGCCAAGGGTCGCGGCCCCAGCTAGCAGGAGGGGGGCCGTCGCTGTCCCGGCGCGAATTCCGATTCCCTTCCATGCCTGCCTGGAATTGCCGGCGTAAAAATGCCCGGCGGCTGGGCCTGCAATGAGTCCGATCCCGAAGACCGGAGTGAAAAGTACAGTCGCGCCGGCTGAATACCAGACTGCCCGGCCGGGATCCTTGGGCTGGAAGTCAGCCGCTGCGGTATCCTGAACCGTAGTATCTTGGAAAGCGGTCTGCTGGGCAGTTGTGTCGACTTTTTGAGCCAGACCGGGTGTCGAGACCGAAATGAAGAAAGAGGCGAAAATAAGAGGCAAGAATCTGAACATCCGAGAAGGAAGGCTGCTTTTGCGCGGCAGTGCAAAAAGCCCGCTCCGGTCGGGGCCGGACGGGCTTCTTACGTGGCATCGAGCTGGTTGCCAATGTAAGAAAGCTTCCCCTCGGATCAAGGGTGGCCGCTCGGCGCTCTGCCCGAGACCACACGGTCACCCGGGACAGTGCCGACTACAACCGATAAGCCCGCTTTATCGGTTGTAA
>CAYULG010000227.1:0-4473 GCA_964445365.1 uncultured Salinivenus sp.
GGCCATGACGGCAACTTCACCGTGGTCACGGAGAACGACACCTACACCGCCCGCAAGGTGGTAGTGGCGACCGGCTTCTACGACATTCCCAATCGCATGGACGTGCCGGGCGAAGACCTCGACAAGGTGCAGCACTATTTTAAGGAGCCGTTTCCATACGCGCTGACGGACGTGGCCATCGTGGGCGGCGGCAACTCGGCGGCGAAGGCGGCGCTGGCCTGCTACCGCCACGAAGCCAACGTCACCCTTATCGTTCGAGGTGGGGCGCTCGACGACGGCGTGAAGTACTGGATTAAGCCGGATGTGGAGAACCGGATCGAGGAAGGAAGCATCGACGCCCACTTCCACTCCACCGTCGAAGCCATTGAGCCGGACACCCTCCACCTCGACACGCCGGACGGGCCCACTCAGCTCGACAACGACTTTGTCCTCGCCATGACCGGCTACCGGCCGAACTATGACCTGCTCGACCGTCTCGGCGTCGAGGCCCGGGACGACGAGGCCCGCACGCCGGTGCACGACGAGGAGGGCGAAACCTTTGAGACGAACCGGGACGGCGTCTACCTCGCCGGCACCATCTGCGGCGGGTGCGACACGAGCCGCTGGTTTATTGAAAACGGCCGCTTCCACGCCGGGAAGATCGCGGACCACATCGTCGACACCCTGGAGCGAGCACCTGCCATGGCGTAGGCCTCGACCGTTCGTCGATCGGGCCGCGCACCGCGGGCGCCCGTGTCCACTCGGCACGCCCGGTTCGAAAAAGCCGTGACGTGGGAGACATTTGCACCGCGCGGCAATACATTGTTATCTGTTGTTCACGGGTCGATTCCGTCGTCTCTTCTCGCCAAGTGCTCTCGCCCCATGGCTGTTCAAACCCCCTCGACCTCGATCGACGACGTGCTCGCCCTCATCCGGCCCGCCGTACGGAACGAGAGCGAGTACGTGGTGGACGCGCCGAGCACGCCGGACGTGAAGCTCAATCAGAACGAGAGCCCGTTCGATCTGCCCGAGGACCTGAAGGAGGAGCTCCTGGATGGCTTCTCGGAAGTCGCGTTCAACCGCTACCCCACCGAGCAGCCCGATCGGCTCCGCCACGCCTTGGCCGAGCACGACGACGTACCGCCCGAAAGCATCATCGTGGGCAACGGGTCCAACGAGATCACCTACACATTCGGCCTCGCCTTCCTTAATGCGGGCTCCCCGGTGGTGCTGCCGCGGCCCATGTTCTCCCTCTACGCAAAGGTGGCGCGCCTCCAGGATGCCGACCTCACGGAAGTTCCCCCGCGGGAGGACTTTACCTTCGACACCGACGGGCTCGTGGAGGCGGTCCGACAGACCGAGGCGCGCCTCACGATCCTCACTACCCCAAACAACCCGACGGGGCACGCCATGACAATCAACGAGGTTGAGCGCGTGGCGGCCGCCTCGCCGGGCGTCGTGGTGGTCGATGAGGCGTACGTCGAGTTTAATACCGAGCCCAGTGCGGTTCAGTTGATCGACGAGTACCCCAACGTCATGGTGCTTCGGACGCTCTCCAAGGGGTTTGGGCTTGCGGGCCTGCGCCTCGGCCATCTCATTGCCCAGCCGCCGGTCGTAACGGAACTCATGAAGGCGCGGCTCCCGTTCATGGTAGATCGATTTGCGGAGCAGACCGCCCTGGCCATTCTTCAGCGTCCAGAACTTGTCGAAGAGCGCGTGCGCCAGCTGCAGGTCTCGATTGCCGAGCTCACCGAGGCCTTGGAGCAGATGAACGAGGTGGATGTGGTGCCCTCCGACGCAAATTTCGTGATCTTTACGACCTCTCGCCCGGCGGACCAGATCCAAGACCAATTGGCCGAGCGCGGCGTGCTGGTGCGAAACATGGGCGGCTATCCGGAGCTGGACGGCTATCTCCGGGTCAGCGCGGGGACGCGTGCAGAGAACAAGGCGTTCCTCACCGCGTTGGAAGAGACGCTTTAAAATGGACGTGCCAGAGCATACAATTTAACGGTTGAGTCGTCCGGCCGCCCGATCGTGCCGGGCCGCCCCGTTGGTTCACTCTGGGGTGTCGGCTGCTTTTCTTGAATACACTAGATCGCGATGGACTTTACTCGTGTTGACATCATCGGTCTCTCTACGAGCCCATCCAGTGGCGGCGCCTACGCGCTCGTGCTCGGGGAGGTAGAGGGCAATCGCCGGTTGCCTATCATCATCGGTGCCTTTGAGGCCCAAGCGATTGCGCTGGAACTGGAGAAAATCCAGCCGCCCCGTCCGATGACGCACGACCTTTTGCGCGACACCTTTGAGGAACTGGAGGTGGAGGTCACAGAGGTCGTGATTGACGAGCTCCGCGAAGGCACGTTCTTCGCCAAGATTCGTTATCGCCATGATGGGGACGAGCACCAGCTCGACTCCCGTCCGAGCGACGCCGTGGCGCTTGCCGTTCGGGTAGACGCCCCCATCTATGTGGCGCCGATGGTTCTCGAAGAGGCGGGCATCGTCGCTGAGGACGAGTCCGGCATCTCCTCCATCACCCAACAAGCCGAAGAAGCGTCGGCGAGCGAGTCCGAGGAAGAGGTCAGCGGAGGCACCGAGCTCGAACGTAAGCAGAATCAGCTCGAAAAGGCGGTAGAGGAAGAAGACTACGAGCGCGCCGCCGAACTCCGCGACGAGATCGAACAGCTCCAGCGCGAACAGGAGCAGAATCAAAACTAACCGCCCCGGCCCGCTCGGCCACCCGATGACTTGTTGGTCCGATCCGCATCTGGACCCGGCGAAGCTGTGAGGGGATTCCCCTCTGGCTTCGCCTTTTTTATTTGCGTGCTCGGTACAGCTCCCGACGCCGTCTCGTCCCTCCGTTGAACGCACCCGCCTCCGCATGTCTGCCCCCGTTTCCCACCCTGCCATCCACCGCTGTTCGCCCGCCGACCTCGGCGCCTTCCCCGACCTCTTCGTCGATTACTGCACCGACTACGACGCCGTGGGCGACTTTTACCCGGGCGACTGGCGGGACCCGGCCACCCGCAACGCAACCGCCGAGCGCGCCGCCGCCCGGCCGGTGGGCCGCAGCGCCGTGGCCGACGTGCTGGCCGAGCAGAACGCGGACTGGAGCGGCGGGGACGCGGTGCAACGAAACATTGAGGCCCTCCGCGACCCGGAAAGCATAGCCGTGGTGACGGGCCAACAGGTGGGGCTCTTCACCGGCCCACTCTACACCATCTACAAGACGATCACCACCCTCCAACTGGTCGAGGAGTGGGCCGAGCAGACAGGCCGCACGGTCGTACCCGTCTTCTGGATCGAGGGCGAAGACCACGACTTCGAGGAAATCGCCTCGGCCCACGTGCTACGGCGCAACGAGGAGGTCCCCCTCGCCTACGAGCCCGGTGTGCCCGACAACCCCGGGGCGGTGGGCCGCCTGCCGCTCACCGACGCCATCGAGGACGTGCTGGCACACCTCGACGACACGCTCCCCGACTCCGACTTCAAGCCAGCAGTGATGGACCGGGTGCGCGCGGCCTACCGGGCCGGGACACCGATCGAGGACGCCTTCGCCCACCTCGTGCGATCGCTGTTCGAGGGCGAGGGCCTCGTTTTCATGAACCCGGACGACAAGCGGCTCAAAGGCCTCACCCGGCCGCTCTTCCGTCGCGAGATCGACGACCCGGAGACGCCCGCCGCCCGCATCGACGCCACGAGCCAGGCACTCCGCGATGAGGGCTACCACGCACAGGTCCATGCCCGGCCGACCAATCTCTTCTGGCTGGCGGACGACGGCCGCTACGCCATCGACCGTGGCGAGGACGATCGGTTCGTTCTGCGCGGCACGAATCGGTCGTTCTCGCGCGGGGAGCTGCTCGACCGCCTCGACGCCGAGCCCGAGCGCTTCAGCCCAAACGTCGTCCTGCGCCCCCTCATGCAGGACCACCTCCTGCCCACGGCCGCCTACGTGGGCGGGCCGGGCGAGGTCTCCTACTTCGCCCAGTACGGCGACGTATACGACTGGGCCGGGCTCGACATGCCCCTCATCCACCCCCGCGCCAGCGTGAGCCTCGTCGAAGGCAAGGTGCAGAAGGTCCTCGACAAGTACAACCTCGGCGTGTGCGACTTCCGCGCGGACCTCGACGCTCTTTTTCAGGACGTGGTCGTCGACACGATGGCGGTGGACGTGGACGCCGTCTTCCAGGACACCACGACGGAGATGCACAAGTCCCTCAACGCCCTGAAGCCGAAGGTGGAGGCCGTGGACGGATCGCTCGGGGCGGCCACCGAGGCCACGCGGGCCGCCCTCATCGAGGCGATGGACGACCTCAAACAAAAGGTCGTGCGCGCCGAGAAGCGCCAGCAGGACGAGGTGCGAGCGCAGCTGGAGAAGGCCCACGCCAACCTCCGGCCCAACGGGGGGCTCCAGGAGCGCACGATTAACGTCTTGTACTACCTCAACAAGTACAGCCTCGACCTGCTCGACGACCTGCGCCACACCCTCCGCACCGA
>CAYULG010000228.1:0-4468 GCA_964445365.1 uncultured Salinivenus sp.
CGCCGTAGTACTCGGCGTTGTAGAGGATGCCGGAGAAGTTGACGGGCGAGCCGTGGGTGAGGTGGCCGCCATGGGAGAGATCGAGACCGAGGAAGGTGTCGCCCGGATCGAGGAAGGTGAGGTACACGGCCGCGTTGGCCTGCGCCCCGGCATGGGGCTGCACGTTCACCCAGTCGCAGTTGTACAGCTTCTTGGCGCGGTCGCGGGCCAGGTTTTCGGCCACGTCCACGTACTCGCAGCCGCCATAGTAGCGCTTGCCGGGCAGGCCCTCGGCGTATTTGTTGGTGAGGGGGGTGCCCATCGCCTCCATCACGGCACGCGAGGCAAAATTCTCGGACGCGATGAGCTCCAGCCCGTCGTTCTGACGGTGGACCTCTTTCTGAATGGCGTCGTAGATCTCGGGATCCTGCGTGGCTAAGGGGCTCATGGCGGATGAACGGGTTGGAAAAACAGAGGCAGAGGAACGAAGTCGGCGGGGACCGCACAATGTATGGCAGCGCGACGAGAACGTGAAGGCACCCGTCACGGGGATTGCCTCGCCGGTAGAGGAGGGTCCGGGGCACTCATCCTGCGGCGTGCCCGGAGGGCATGGACGCTTGGATGCGTGGAGGCATGATCGACGGCGCCGTCTGTTTATGCGTCCACGCTTCCATACATCCGTGCATCTATCCCTAATGCGTCATCGCGTAGGTGAGGATGTTGACGCCCATGCGGAGGGCAGCCTCACGCTTCTCGGGCGGGTTGTCGTGCACCGACGCCGGCTCCCACCCGTCGCCCAGATCGGTCTCATGGGTGTAGTACACCATCACCCGCCCGCTGTCATCGAGGAGGGCGTACCCCTGTGGACGTTCGCCGTCGTGTTCGTGGATCTTGGGCGGGCCGTCGGGAAAGTCGTACCGCGTATGGTAGATCGGGTGGTCGAACGGAAGTTCGACGAGTTCTTTTTCGGGGAAGACCTTCTTGAGCTCCTCGCGAATGTATTCGTCGAGGCCGTAGTTGTCGTCAATGTGGAGGAAGCCGCCCCGCAGCAGGTAGCGGCGCAGACGGTCGGCCTCCGACGAGGAGAAGGTAACGCTGCCGTGGCCCGTCAGGTAGAGGTAGGGGTAGGAGAAGACCTTGTCACTGGTCAGTTCCACGGTCTCCTCCTCGCGTCCCACGTTCAGAAGCGTTTGCTGGCGCGTGAACGTCATCAGCTCCGTAAGCGATTCCTCGTCGCTGTACCAGTCGCCCCCGCCCTGGTACTTCACCCGGGCGATCCGGACGGCGGCCTCGTCCTGTGCCAGGACCGGCGACGCCCCGAGCGGAGTCAGCAGTGCGCCCGAGAGGAGCAGGACGAGGAGGCGCAAGGCGAAGGAGGTCATGGCGGACGGTCGGTTCATCGAATAGCGTACGTATAGAACCCGCACGCCCCGCTCAGGTTCGTCGGCGACCAAACGATAACGACCCTGAAATACTCCCGCATCGGCACAGCCCCCAGAATGCACAACGCTCAACGCAAAACGCGCAACGCCCACCGGGTCGACGCGCCAACGCAAAACGGACAGAACCCAATCCCCACCGCTGACGTTCGGCATGATCCACAGCGCCGTCCACTGAGACTGCTTCAATGGCTATGTCCAACGTTTTGAAAGCCCTCCTCCTCTCGGCCGCGGCCACTGGGGTCGCCGCCGTCGTGCTGCACCAACTGGACCTTGAGGCGGCCCGCGAGCAACTGGGCGATGCGGGTCCCGAATTCCCCGGCATGGACCCCGACGACATGCAGGAGGAGGACGTGGCGATGCTCCTGAATGAGCTCGCCTCCCAGCTCTGATTCCTTTCTATTTAGGCTCCAACGACGGACGATCGTCCTCATGAGGCATCCACTCATGACGGACATCGAACGGAGCCCACCGCTTCGGTATGCGTTTTTGCACCAGTCTGTCGCTCTGTACCGATGGCGACCACCCGCGAATGCCCCTCCTGCGCGCTGGAGTTTGAAGACACCGGCGACGTGGAGCGGTGCCCCTACTGCGACTACGAGTTTCCCCAGCGTCGATCGAGCGTCCGCTGGGTCGCGTGGTTCCTCGCGCTCCTGCTCCTCTGGCCCGCGATTAAGGGCTTGATGTATCTTCTTGGATAGGAGACTTCTCCGCAGAGCAGGAAAGGGCTTTGCGGCAGATCGGTCCTCCCGTGACGCCAGTGATGCGTGAAGCGCGAGGCAGGCAGTTTCGCTGATGTCACGCTTCACGTATCACGTTTCACGAAGTCGGAGGCACTCAGGGCCGATGTGGCTGCCTCATCCTGAATTTGACAAATGATTTCCCCCATGCAGACTGCTTCCCCCACGTCTACCCTTCTGGGTGACCGCTCGCCGGCCGAGTTTCTGGACACCTACTGGCAGAAGACGCCACTGGTGGTTCGGGACGCGCTGCCGGACGTTCGCTCGCCGCTCTCGCCCAACGAACTGGCCGGGCTCGCCTGCGAGGACGGGGTCGAGAGCCGCCTCATCCTCGAACAGGGCGGCGCGTACCCGTGGGAGCTGCGCCACGGGCCGTTCGACCAGGAGGCCTTTCTCGACCTGCCCGAGACGCACTGGACGGTACTCGTGCAGGAGGTGGATCAATTAATTCCGGAGGTGGGGGCCTTGCTCGATCACTTCCGCTTCCTGCCGGACTGGCGGATCGACGACGTGATGGTGAGCTACGCCCCTACGCACGGCACGGTCGGTCCCCACATCGACAACTACGATGTCTTCTTGCTGCAGGGAATGGGCCACCGGCGATGGAAGATTGGCACCGAGCCGGTGGAGACGGAAGAGATTGTGCCGGACCTCGACGTGCGCGTCCTTGCGGACTTCGAACCGGAGGAGGAATTCGTCCTTGGCCCGGGCGACATGCTGTACCTCCCGCCCCGCGTGGCCCACCACGGCATCGCCGAGGACGACGAGTGCATGACCTACTCGGTCGGCTTCCGCGCGCCCCGTCACCAGGACCTCGTGGGCGGCTTCCTGCAGCACGCCATCGAGCAGATCGACCCGGACGCCCGGTACAGCGACCCGGACCTCGACCCGGTGGAGCATCCCGGCGCCATCCACGAGGCCGCCCGGGCCAAGGTGCACCGGCTCCTGCAGGGCCTCGTGGACGACACGGACGACGTCGACCGGTGGACCGGCCGGTACCTCACCGAGCCCTCGCGCGACCGGCAGGCCGTGCCGCCGGACGTCCCGACGTCGGCCTCGGCCCTGGCCGACACGCTGCGAGAAGGCACCGGCCTGCGCCGCGGTCCCGTCTCGAACCTGGCGTTCATCGAGCACGACGACGGCACCGCCACCCTGTTCGCCAACGGCGAAACCACGCCGCTCGCCGCCGACCTCGCCTACGCGGCACCGCTCGTGACGGGTCGCGAGCACATTCCGGCGGACACGCTCACGCCCCACCTCGACGACGATGCCTTCGTCGACCTGCTCGTGTCCCTGGTAAACGAGGGCCTGCTGGAACGAGACACGCCGTAACGGCCGCTTCTCTGCATTCACCCACCAGAAGCTATGCACGAGCAACTGCAGACCTACCGGTCCGACCTCCTTGCCCTGAAAGACGAGGCGACGGATCTCGTCGCTGGGGTCGACGAAGACCTCATGCGCCGCCGCCCCGACCCGGAGACGTGGTCGGTGGCGCAGATCTTCGATCACATGAACACGGCCGGCTGGCTCCTGCTCCATTCGCTGGAGCAAGCGATCGAGGACGGCCGTGAAAACGGTCCCTACGGCGAGCCGCCCTTCCGCTATGGCTTCATCAGCCGGTGGTTCGTGCGCTCCATGGAACCGTCCTCCGGCTGGACGTTCACGGCGCCATCCATCTTCGAGCCCGAGACGGCGGACACCCTCTATCCGGACGAGACGGTGGAGGAGTTTCTTGCCCTGCAGGATCAGTTCGCGAACTGCGTCGTCGACGCCGACGGGCTTGACCTCCGGCGCATCCGCGTGGCCTCCCCGGCCGTTCCCCTCCTGCGCATCAGCCTCGGCGCCTGGTTTGAGGCGACCGCGGCCCACCAGCGGCGCCACCTCGAACAGAGCCGAGAGGTGCTCCAGGCCCTCGGCGTGGGCGAGCCCTCCGGGTGAGGCGGCGTTGATGGGCTCGGGCATGGCGCGTGTAGCCGGATTTTTCCGAAACCAAGATCGCATTTCTGGGGACGAGTGATTACGTTCCGCCGTCCATCATTGCGCCTTTCTCTCCATCTGCTTCGTTCATGCCTTCGATCTGCGTCTACTGCTCGTCCAGCAACGCCATTGCCGACACGTACCCGCCCGTCGCCGAGGCGCTCGGTCGGGAGCTGGGCCGTCGGGGGCACAGCCTCGTGTACGGGGGTGGGGCGGTGGGGCTGATGGGGGTGCTCGCCCACGCGGCCCACGAGGCCGGCGGCGAGATCACGGGCGTCATTCCGTCGAAGCTGCAGGACCGGGAGGGCATCGCCTACGACGCCGACGAGCTCA
>CAYULG010000229.1:0-4447 GCA_964445365.1 uncultured Salinivenus sp.
GCGAGCAACTGCGACTGGACGACATTCAGGTGACGGACCAGACGACCCCGACAGTCCAGTTCACCTCCTCGGGGGCCAGGCTCATGGAGGATGACGGATCGACGACGTTGACCGTCGAACTTCAGAACGCAGACGGCTCACAGGTCGACGCAGACGTGGCATTTCAGGCGGGAGCCAGTTCCGCCTCCCGTTCCGACATCGATGGCTACAGCGACCAAACCATCACGTTCAGTGGCAGTGCCTCAAACGGGGACACGAAGGACGTGACGGTGAACCTCACCGACGACAGCGAACAGGAGGGAGAGGAGACCGCCGAGTTCGCTCTCACCAACGTGTCGAACGGGGAGTCGACGGGCGGCCCCTTCACGCTTACCATTGTCGACACGGAGGTCGTGATCAACGAGGTGCTGGCCGACCCGCCGCCGGGAAGTGAAGGGGATGCGAACGGGGACGGAAATCGAGATTCGTCCGACGATGAGTTCATTGAGATCTACAACAACAGTGGCTCCCAGTTGGACCTGGGCGGGTTTTCGCTGGGGGATGACGGTAGCAGCACGCGGCACGATTTTCCGCAGGGCACAGTCCTTGATCCGGGGGAGGCGGTGGTCGTCTTTGGCGGGGGATCGCCCGCTGCCTCCATCCCGGGCATCGTGCAGACCGCTTCTGACGGACGACTCAGTTTAAGCAATGGCGGCGACGATATTCTCGTCAGCGACAACTCGGGTAACCCGTATCTGACCTTCTCCTATGGTTCGGAAGGAGGCAACGACGAGTCTTTAACCCGCGATCCGGACTTTACGGGGGACTTCGTGGGACACTCCACCGCTTCCGGGGCGAACGGGGCCCTTTTCTCGCCCGGGAAAAAGGTTGGGGGCGATCCGCTCCCCGTGGAGCTGGTCTCCTTTGAGGCTGCTTCGATCGGAGACGGTGCCCGGCTCACCTGGCAGACCGCGTCGGAGACAAACAACGCCCGCTTTGAGGTCGAGCACAAACGGGACGAGGACGACGCCGGCTGGGCGGAGGTTGGTACCGTTCGCTCGAACGCCCCTGGCGGCGTGAGCACGGACCCGACGGCCTACAGTTACCGGGTGAAGAATCTCTCCGTTGGCTCTCACCAATTCCGCCTACGGCAGGTGGATCTCGATGGCAGTTCCGCCGTCACCGATTCGGTCAGCGTAGACGTGCGAATGCAAGAGGCGTTGACGCTGCGTGCTCCGGCCCCGAACCCGGCCTCTACCGGCGCGACCTTTTCGTTCGCAGTTCAGGAACGGACGGAGACGATCGTCGAGCTGTACAACACCCTGGGGCAGCAGGTACGGACCGTGTACCGGGGCACTCCACCAGCGGAGCAAGAGCAAGACGTGCGGATTGAGACTGTGGGGTTGGCGAGCGGGATCTACTTCGTTCGGCTCCAGGCTGGAGGGCAAACGCGCACCGAGCGGCTCACGGTCGTCCGGTAGTGGGACTCAACAATGGGCTTTGCGGCGAACCTCGTGTAGGGGGGAACGTTCGGGTGCCCCGTTCAGTCCCGAGAACGACGGTTTCTGCTATGTCTCTGCTTTTGGTCCAGGACCTGGACGTCGCGCTCGACGGACACGAGATTCTGTCCGATGTGGGGTTCGAGATTGAGGCGGGGACGTGGATCGGACTCGTGGGCCCGAACGGGAGCGGCAAGACGACGCTTCTTCGCGCCCTTGGGGCTCACATCCCGTTCGACGGCACGATTCGGCTCGAGGAGCGGCCCGTAGAAGACTGGTCGGCTCCAGCCCGGGCCCGTCGCCTGGCCTACGTCCGCCAGGGGGCGTCCCTTACCTTCGACTTTACGGTGGAGGAACTGGTGCTCCTGGGCCGGGCGCCGCACCGGGGGTGGTTGCAGGCCTACCGGGCCGACGACCGGTCGCTGGTGCGGGAGGCCCTGGCGATGGTTGACCTCGAGGGCTTTGCCGATCGGTCTGTGCTCTCCCTCAGCGGCGGCGAGACGCAGCGCGTGTTTCTGGCGCAGGCCCTCGTGCAGGAGGCCGATCTGCTGTTGCTCGACGAGCCCACCTCGCACCTGGACGTGCACTACCAGTTTGCGTTCATGGAGCAGGTCCATGCGTTGGTGGAGGGGGGGCGCACCGTGCTCGCGGTCTTTCACGACCTGGAGCTGGCGGCCCGGTACGCCGACCGTCTCCTGGTGCTCCAGGGCGGGCGGCTCGTGGCACAGGGTCATCCGAGCACGGTGCTCACGCCGGCACGCATCGCCGATGTCTTCGGCATGAAGGCCCGGATCGATCGTCGGGACGACGGCACGCTCCGGATCGAGTATCTCGGGCCCGTCCCCACGTCCGCCCGGAAGGCGACCCCTGAATCCACCGCTTCTACGTCGGTGTAATCCTGATCCTCGTTGTCGGTCTTCGCCCGCAAGAGTTGTGGGGAACTGTTTCTTGGCGCCGGCGCCCAGCATGGGCTCTTCCCAGACCCGCCCGGATGGGCAGTAGTCGGCAGGTGGCCCCCCAAAGCACGGTCACCAGGGTCGAACCGGAAAGCAGAGGGCTCCGTGCCGAAACGCACGGCCGGGTGACGCGTGATACATGCCGCTCTGCATCTGTCCCGCACACACGTTCTTGTCCCCCCATGAGCACCCGCATTTACACCCGCACCGGCGACGACGGCACCACGTCCCTGTTTGGCGGCGAGCGGGTGGCAAAGGGCAATGCGCGGATCGACGCGTACGGCACGGTCGACGAGGCCAACTCGGTGGTCGGCGTGGCTCGTGCCCACCTGGATGGAGAGCCCGGGGCCGATCGGCTCGACCCGGTGCTGGGGGACGTGCAGGAAGAACTCTTCGTTCTGGGGGCCGACCTGGCAACGCCGCTCGACGCGGAGCCGATGGTGCCCCGCATTGAGGACGATCATATTGACCGTTTGGAGGCGCGGATCGACAACTTTGACGCGGACCTGAAGCCGCTCAAGAAGTTTGTGCTGCCGGGGGGCTCGCCGGCGGGGGCCACGCTGCACTCCGCCCGCACGGTGTGCCGGCGGGCCGAGCGGCTCGCCGTTCAGGCGGGCACGTCCATTCCCGTCAACGACGATGCCCTGGTGTACCTTAACCGCCTCTCCGATCTGCTCTTCGTCCTGGCGCGGTGGGCCAACAAGCAGGCGGGCATGCGGGAGGATACCTGGACGCCCGAGGAAGGACCGACCGCCGAAGATGCCTCCTCGGAGGAGGAACCGGACGGCACCGGCTGATTCCGGGTCGGGGTCGACGCGGCCGTCGGTCGACGTTGATTTTGAAGAAGAGGGGAGATTCCTTATCAACGTCCTTCGCACGTCTTTTTCGAAATCGCAGTGCCCGATTGGATGAGACGGACTCGTATCCTTCTTTGCGGCGTGTTGTCGCTGTTTCTACTGGGAGGCGTCCCCTCCGTGGCTGCGTCCGACGCGTCCTCGGCCTCGGCCAAGTCGGACCGTGTGGCCGGGCTTTTCGGCATCTCCGCGGAGAAGTTTGAGGTCAAGTCGGGCCAGGTGACCCGGCGCCAGACCTTTGCCGACCTGCTCACGCCGCACGGCGTTTCGACGACCACGGCGGTGCAACTCGCCCGCGCCATTCACCCGGCATTTGACGTCCGCAGTGTGAAAGCCGGACAACCCTACCGGGTCTACGTCAACCCGTGGTTGGAGAAGGCTCAGTATCTCGTCTACGATATTGGCCCCGTGCGGTCCGTGGTGTTCGATGTCCATCAGCCCTCCCGTAGCCGCGTGGAGCGGCGGGATGTGCAGCGGGAGTGGACCGTGGTCCGGGGTACGATTGAAAGCTCCCTGTACGAAACCCTCACGGCGAATGACACGCACCCGGCACTCGCGCTGCGTCTCTCGGAGGTCTTCGCCTGGCAGATCGACTTTTTCCGCCTCCGCGAGGGGGATTCGTTCCGCGTCCTCTACGAACAGCGCACGGTGAACGGCGAGCGCGCCCAGCCCGGGAAGATCATTGCCGCCGCGTTCGACCACCAGGACGAGCAGTTTCTCGGCTTTCGGTTTGAGGCGGGGGAGGAAGCGCGCTACTACAACCGGCGCGGCGAGAGCCTGCGCCGCACGCTGTTGAAGGCCCCACTCCGCTTCAATCGCATCAGCTCCGGCTATACCAACAGTCGGAACCACCCCATTCTCGACCGCGACATGCCGCACCGCGGCGTCGATTACGCCGCGCCCCGGGGCACCCCCGTCCGGTCGGTGGGGAGCGGCGTCGTGCGTAAGGCCCGGTACGACGGCCCGAACGGGAACTACGTCAAGATTCGGCACAACGAGACGTACGCCAGCGGATACCTTCATCTCGCGAATTTTGCCGACGGGGTCGCGCCCGGAACGCGGGTGCAGCAGGGGCAGACGATCGGGTACGTGGGGAGCACGGGGCGCTCGACGGGGCCGCACCTCGACTACCGGCTGTGGAAGCGGGGCGAGCCCGTGG
>CAYULG010000230.1:0-4446 GCA_964445365.1 uncultured Salinivenus sp.
TCCTCTACTTCCCGGGCCTCGCCCTCGCTGTGATTGGTCTCCTCGGCGTCCTCGTCCACACGCTGGAGATCCTCTACCTCGGCGGAGGGACGACCGTTCGGTTTGGCGGCGGCTTCCTCGCGGTCATGGGCCTCATTCTAGGCGTCAACGTTCTGCTTGGCGGCCTGCCCCTCTCGACAATGGGCCTTCTGCTAGCCGCCCCCGCCGCCGTGGTCCTCATTGGCCTCGTGGGCGCTTTGCTCAACACCCAGGAGCACCTCCTCCTCACGGACAATCGCGCGGCGCTGCTCCACGGCTCCCTGGGCGGCTTTGTGCTCATCGTCGGCCTCTTTGTGATCGCCCCCACCGGCCAGGCGTTTTTCCCCGACACGGACCCCAACCGGGTAATGATCAACGCAGAGGCCCCCCTGGGCACCAACGTCGAGGCCTCGAACCGCGTCGCACAGACGATTGAAGAGCGCATCCTCCAGCTTCTCGACGAGAATCCCGCCTCCGAGGCCAACATCGAGAACATGAATGTAGACGTGGGGGTGGGGGGGGACGCCATGTTCGGGGGCGGCGCCCAGCAGGCTGAACGGTCCCGCGTCTCGCTCAACATGGTCGATTACGCCGACCGTGCCGAGTCGTCGTCACGCACCCTGGAGAAGCTCCGCGCCCAGCTCCAGGGCATTCCGGGAACCGAGATTGAGTTTACGAAGGAAGAGCAAGGACCGCCCACGGGCCCCCCGGTGAACATTGAAATTTCGGGCCCTGAGTTCGAGCGGATCCGAGATATCTCTTCGGAGCTCAAAGACCGGCTCCGGGACGCCGCCCAGAGTGGGCGCCTTCCCGGTCTGGTCGACGTCACGGACAACCTCAACACGGGCCGGCCCGAAATTCAGGTCGACGTGGACCGGGAGCAGGCCGCGCAGTATGGGCTCTCGACGAGCCTGATTGCCCGAACGGTCCGCTCGGCCATCCAGGGCACCGAGGCGGACACCTACCGGAGCGGCGACGACGAGTACGACATTACCGTGCGCTTGCAGGAGGCGGACCGCACCAGCATTAAGAGCCTCGAGAATCTTACCGTGACGAGTCCCCTGGGGCAGCAAATCCCACTTACCTCGGTGGCCGACATCGAAGAGGGCACGGGCTTCGGCTCCATCACCCGCATCGACGAGAAACGCGTGGTCACCGTGTCGGGGGACGCCGCCCCTGGATACAATGGGCCCGACGTGCTCAATCGCGCCCAGGACGAACTCGCCGAGTACCGGGAGTCCCTCCCGTCAAATTACTCGATGGAGTACACGGGGGGCAACGAGGACCAGCAGGAGTCCTTCGGCTTTCTCGGCACCGCCCTCGCCGTCGGGGCCTCGCTGATTCTGTTCATTATGATCATTGAATTCAACTCGATCAGCGCCCCGTTCATCATCATGGTGGCCGTCGGACTGAGCCAGATCGGGGTCCTGCTGGGCCTCATTCTTACGCGCACCCCCTTCAACCTCTTCACGTTTATCGGGATTATTGCCCTCGCCGGGATCGTGGTCAACAACAACATTGTGCTCGTGGACTACATCATGCAGCTCCGGGGACGCGGGATGGACAAGCTGGAGGCCATCATTGAAGGGGGAGCCACGAGGCTGCGGCCCGTTCTGTTGACGGCCCTCACGACCATCCTCGGCCTCGTGCCCCTCACGTTCGGCATCAACGTCGACTTCGTCGGGCTGCTGGCCGACTTCGCCCCCGACTTCCAGTTCGGGAGCGAAAATACCCAGTTTTGGGGACCCATGGGCACGGCCATCATCTCGGGCCTCACCTTCGCCACGTTCCTCACACTCGTCATCGTTCCGGCGTTGTACTCGGCGTTCGACTCGGTGAGCCTCCGCGTGACGGAGGCGTTTGGGGGAAACACCGACGACGCGTCCATCATGAGCGACACGGTGGTCACCGAAAGCCTTCTCGACGACGACGTGTCGGGCGGCAATGGGGCGCCCGCGACGACAGACGGTCACCCCGAGGCCGCGTCTCCGTCAGAACCGGCGTCCTGAGGCCCGTTTCCCACAACCTGCCGGAAGTGAACAGGCAGACGGATCGTCGGTCTTGCAGAGCGGGACGACCAGAAGGCTGCCAGGCATCGGACTCGCGGGCCGCGTCTCACCGCCCAAGCTCAAGCGGTCCGCCTGACTTCCTCCGGCATCAGCCTCCAGCCTCCCCATCCCACTCTCCCTGCCCTCGGGGGCACAGCCGTAGAACGGAGCGTGAGAGCCTCGACGCCCCCCCGCCGCCCCCACACGTGGGGCAGTCTCGTCCAGAAACAGCCCTCCGGCTCGTGAGTTGGCCCGCGTGGCTGATTCCGACGCTCACCCACCGCGTTTTCCTTTATGCCTGCTCAGGTCGAGTTCGACACCATTCCCCAGCTCTTTCGGCGCCTGTGTAAGCGCTACCACGGCCGTGAGCGCACCGTGCTGCGACACAAAGAACGGGGCGAAGGATGGCACGAGATCACGTGGGAAGATCTCGAACGCCGGGTGCAGGCCCTGGCGGGCTACCTCTATCAAAACGGCGTCCGGAAGGGCGACCGCGTAGCCCTGCTTTCGGAGAACCGACCGGAGTGGGCGGTTACCGACCTGGGCACCCAACTCATCGGGGCAGCGAACGTCTCCATCTACACCTCCCTCCCCCCGTCGAAGGTCGCGTACATTCTCCGAGACTCGGGCGCAAAGGTGTGCGTCGTGTCCGTGCCCGTCCAGCGCAAGAAGATCGAAGAGATTGCCGACGAGTGTCCGGGCCTGGAAGAAATCATCGTGATGAGCGAGCTGCCGGCCGACCCGCCCGCGTCCATGACGCGCTGGCCCGACGCCCTGGACGCCGGCGGCGACTACTGGCACAAGAACGAGGACACCCTCACCGGCATCGCCGAGGACGTCGCCCCCGACGACCCGAGCGCCCTCATTTACACGAGCGGCACCACCGGCAAGCCGAAAGGCGTTGTCCTCACCAATCGCAACTTCTGCTCGAACGTGAAGGCGGCCCTTCAGCGCGTGCCGTTCGGCGAAACCGATCACCACCTGTCCTTCCTCCCCCTCTCCCACGCCTTCGAGCGCACGGCCGGGCACACCGCCGTGCTCGCCGCCGGCGCCACCATCAGCTACGCCGAGAGCGTAGAGGCGGTCACCCAGAACCTGAAGGAGGTGCAGCCCACCATCATGATCTCGGTGCCGCGCATGTTCGAAAAGGTCTACGATCGGGTCACGAAGCAGGTGAGCGAGGGGGGAACGCTGAAGCAGAAGCTCTTCGAATGGGCGGTACGGACGGGTGAAAAATACGCCGACGCACAAGAAGGAGAAGGGACTGGACCGGGGCCGTGGCTGAAAGCCCAGAAAGCCCTCGCCCACCGACTCGTCTTCTCTACACTCCATGAGAAGCTCGGGGGCAACCTGCGATTTGCCGTGTCCGGCGGCGCGGCCCTCCCCGAGGAGATCGGAACGTTCTTCCAGGCGGCGGGCGTGACGATCATTGAGGGCTATGGTCTCACCGAAACGGCACCGGTAATAGCCGTGAATCCGATGGACGCCCCCCGCTACGGCACCGTCGGCCACATTCTACCGGGCGTGTCAGTAGCCATCCAACCCCTGGACGGCGAAGAACTGGCCAACACGATCAACGGCAACGACTACCCAACCGGTACCACCACCGAAGACGGCGAGATTCTCGTCAAAGGCCCGAATGTGATGAAGGAGTACTGGAACCGGCCCCAGCAGACCCGCTCCGTCTTCGACCCGGAGGGCTGGTACCACACCGGCGACGTGGGTCGATTCAACGACGGGTACCTCCAGATTACCGATCGGATCAAGCATATGATCGTCTCGCGGGGCGGAAAAAACATCTATCCCGGTCCCATCGAGGAGCTCTTCAAAACCCAGGCGTGGGTCGACCAGATCGTCGTCATCGGCGAGGATCGGCCCTTTCTCACCGCCCTCGTCGTGCCGAACTTTGATTCTCTTCGCATGCGCGCTCGCGACCACGGCATAGAGGAGTCGAGCTACAGCAACGAGGAACTCCTGGACCACGAGGATATCCGCTCTTTCTTCGAACAAACCTTTCGCGACCACAACCTCGACGCGGCGGCCCACGAGAAAATCCGCAACTTTCGCCTCCTCGCCGAGGCCTTTACCGTGGAGGACGGGACGCTGACCCCCACCCTCAAGCTCCGGCGCGGGGTCATTACCGAGCGCTACGCCGATCTCGTGGATGAGATGTATGAGGAGTTCGGTCGATGAGGAAGTGTGAATACCGATCCCCCTTCGGCAATAATCCAGCAGTGCCATCGTTATTTCCGCACGTTGCAATTGACACGAACCGTGTGGATAAGCTTTGAACTTCTTGCTGCGCGGAAGTACGAGCATGGATTCCCTCCCCTACGGTCGGATCCCCACCGAAAAGAACACCTATAATACAGGCATTTTG
>CAYULG010000231.1:0-4442 GCA_964445365.1 uncultured Salinivenus sp.
CGACGCTGCACACCAACGACGCGCCGAGTGCCGTGAGCCGCCTGTACAAGATGGAGATCGAGCCGTTTCTCATCGCCTACGCCATCAACCTGGTGGTGGCCCAGCGACTGATTCGAACGCTCTGTCCGAAGTGCAAGCGCGAAGTCCCGGACCCGGACCCGTTGAAGCTCAAGCAGTTGGGCTTTTCGGGCGAGCAGGTGGACAAACACACGATCTATACGGCAAACCACGAGTCGAACTGCGACCAGTGCAGCGGCACGGGGTACGACGGGCGGCGCGCCATTGCCGAGGCGCTCTACCTCACCGAGCCGATCCGGCACATGATCGTGGAAGCGGAAGGGGTAGTCGACGAGGGAGCAATCCGCGAGCACGCGCAGCAGGAGGACGGCATGCGGTCGCTTCAGGCCTCCGCCCGGGAGGCCATCCTGAATGGACAAACGTCCATCGAGGAGATGGTCCGTGTCGTGGCGACGTAGACATCGCCCCCGTCGAGACGCAACGGGGCACAGGTAGCGGCCCGTGCCGGCCGAGCCGCTGGGCTTGGCCGTCGGGGCCGGTCTTCAAAAATCAGAACAGTTTCTTATACGAAACCAGACAGCACATGAACCAAACGTTGCTCTCGCTCGCCGGCCTCCTGATCGTTACGCTGCTCAGCTTTGCGCAGCAGCAGACCGCCCTCCGTGCACAGCAGCAGGCGGTTCGGGGCCAGGTTCGGCAGATGGCCGTAGGGGTGGCCAAGCAGAGCATGGAGGTAGTGCGCGCTCGTGCGTTCGACAACGCGACCGTCGCCGGTACCCCCTCGGTGTCGAACCTCACTCGGCCGGGCAATTTCCCGTCGGGCAAGGACTGCCGGGCGTTCGGTGGAAGTGACCGCTGCGACGCGATCGAGGATTTCCACGAGATGGCCCCCGGTGCCGATACGGTGTCGGTTCCGAACGGGACGTTTCGGTTCGAAATAGAGATCGACGTCCACTACGTCGACTCGAACATGAAGAGAACGACCAGCAGAACGGAGCGGAAGGAGGTGACGGTCCGCGTGCGGGACAATCGCGGTTCCGACTCCCCGTTGCTTCCCCAGCCCATCGTATTTTCGGAAGTCATGGGGTACGTGAGGTCATCCTGACATCTACGACCTGTTCACAGACCCGGCTCTCCCCCTCAAATCGAACTCAGCCATGGCCCTCATCTACGACAACTTCGTGTCGGTGCTGGTCGCAATGACGGTCACGCTCATCCTGGCCTCCGTGCAGCTGCGGGCAACGCAACACCAGACGGCCGGGGTGGCCCGCCACGCGATGACGCAGCGCGGGACGCAGCTTAGTTCTTGGCTCCAGGAGGACCTTGCGCAGATTGGGAAGAACCGGCAGGGGAGCGGGGTCCCGATCGACACGATCGTTGCGCCGACAGACGATTCCACGGCCCAATGGGTAACGGAACGATTCGTGTTTGAGCGTGACTCGATCTCACCCGGCGGAAATGCGGTGCCGATTCGGGTCCGGTACGACGTTCAGAGTGCAGGCACTCAAACCGTGGACGGAGAGGTGACAGAGGTCTATCAACTGACCCGGGATCGGAAGGTCGGGGCCGGACCCTGGGAGTCGACGGGCGGAAGCGCCGACGCCCTCGAATACTTCGACGTTGACTTGCTCAACAAAAACGCGACCCCCATCGAGGATCCTTTGACGCATCTGCACTCCCACGCGGACACGGTCCGGAGCGTACGGGTTCGCTTCTCGGTCCTGACGCCCTTCCAGGAGGATCAGGCCTCCATCCTGACCTCACGGGCGAGCACCGTTGTGGCCCGTTACCGCCCGGCCGGGTTGTAGACGCGCCGTTGCGGTGCCGCGGCGACCACGAGCCGAACCCCCCAGACACGTGCGAAACGACCCGAGTGCCCGACGCGGGGGACGTCAATCGAGGGATCAGCGAAGCGAGAGCAGGTCGGAAGAGAGAATCGCATGAGCACTGTACTCCGTCACAAATGCCGGCATTCTTGCCATGGGAAAATATGTTCTTTTGATCGTTCTGGGGGGCGCGGGCATCTACGCCCTGGCGCAGCAGCAGACGAATCTACGTACCGCCGAACAGCGGTCGGAGCGCGCGGAGGAGGTGCTTGCCCGACAGGCCGCCCGCACCGGGTTCAACGCAATCCGTGCCGACATGCGAACGGAAAAACAGGAGAAGTGCGCGGATGAGCTGGTGGCAACCGTCGGGCCGATTTCCGGAACCCACGAGACCGACGGGCTCAATCACGGGACGTACCAGGCCCAGTTGAAGGATGTGTCCGGCATGGATTTCGGGTATCGGATTCAGGCAACGGGGCGGTACGACAGTGCGACGGTTACGCTCGACAAGCTCATCCAAAGGGGCGAAAACCGAGCCGGAATCGTGTACGGGACGGAGGGAAACGGAAAGCTGAAACGGACCACCGACGATGGAAGCGAGGCGTTTGGCACCGCCCCGAAGGTAAGGGGAATGGGCCCCCTCGCGACCGATTTAGACGGCGATGGGGACGCGGAGATTCCCTACGTGCGGAAGGCCAATCAGAAGATCGAGATGATAGATGCCAACGCAAAAAACCAGGGCGACACCCAGGAGCTGGTGCCCAGCAACGCAACGACCGGGGCACCGGCCACCGGTAAGACCCGGCTGGGTACTGGAATGTGGAAGAGCGGGCAACCGTCGGTGTTCTATGCGGATGAGGATCACCAGGCGATTTACAGGACGTGGTGGGACAGCGGAGGGGGAAACAACGGGAACGGGAATAACGGTGGAGGCAGCCCCAACATTCAAAAAGTGCGGGACCCCGGGAATGGTGCCCAGGCCGTGCTTGGCATTGATGATATTGATGGGGACAACGAAGCGGAGCTGGTATTTGCCGACGCGAGTCAACACGTCCGATATATCGAAGGGCCTGGTGAGACGATCAGAGAACTGGCAAACGGGGGAAGCGGATCAAGCAGTGGGATTGGGACCGGGGGATTGGTGGACCTGAACGGAGATGGCACAGCGAGTGCGATTTTCATCAATGGAAGCAACAACCTCCGGATTGTGAACGCCGACGGGACAGACCGAACCGTTTCCCTCGATGAGGGCAGCGACGACGGCGCCGCCAAAACGTCGCCCACGGCGATCGATCTCGACAACGACGACGAACTTGAAATTGCCTACCTGCGGAATGAGAGCGATGGCTCCGACATCGAATACGTCAACGCGGACGGATCCAATATCCGACCCCTCTGCGGCGTCTCTGTAGGGAAAGCGGCAGGGCTTCAGTCCGTCGAAGAAAACAAATCAAACGTCAATTCCAACGAATGGTGCGCCGACAGTAATACCGGCGAGAACGAAAACGAGAATGAGAACGAGACCGAAAACGATAGCAACGGAAATTACAGCTACGACTACGAGTACACGTACGTCTACGAAAAAGGGGCGTACCGGTACGAGTACGACTACAACTACGTGTGGTCGTCGGAAGCCAACCAGAACCCCAATCCCTCTCCCAATCCCCCGTCGGGCCAGACCTGCGGGGCAAGCAGCCCCGCCCCCAATCCGACGCCCCAGCCCAATCCGGATCCGTGATCGCAGTCCTCATCGACGCTGGCAGTAACAGCGATGACCAGTAACAGCGATGGCGTCTGAAATGAGGACGAGGAGCCTCACATCTACAGTCCCTCGTCCCATATTCTCTCCGGACGGGCGAGACCATCCTGTTCCTACGTCCCGGCGCCGCCAGCAGTGCTGAACAGGGGCCACGCGAGCACGCCGCAGGTTGACGTCCGGGCCTGCGGCGCTTCGTGTCGTCGCTCCGGCGTGAAGTTTGTCCCCTTCACGGGGTAGGACAAGTGCCCGCACGAGCCTTCGAATTAGGCCCCCCTGTTTCCGTGCCGCAAAACGCACTCGATGACGCTCCGGCCGAAAATGGCCAGACCGACGAGGACCCTGCCAAGCTGGATCCTGCCGCTCCCGACTCGACGCTCCCGGACGCCTGCGATCGCATCATCGACTCGATTCCTGCCTCTTACCGGGGGCAGCGCCGGCTCCAATACCTGGCCGAAGAGACCGCAAAGCTGTCTGTGGAGGAGGAAACCGCCCTCCGAGACTGGGTAAATCGCTTTGCAGAGCGTGCATTGGAGATCGGGGCCAGCGACATGGACCTCGGCGGCCGCGCCTGCAACGGGCAGGTCTGGTACCGGGTGGAGGGGGACAAGCGCCCCGAAGAAGACCTCGGCTCCTACGAGCCCCTGGAGACGGACGTCCTCATCCTCAACCTGCTCAACGAGAAACAGACGAAGATGCTTCTGGAGGAGGGGGCGGCAGATTTTTCCTATCGGCTCCAGGATGTCACGGGCGAAGACGGGCGGCCCCGCCGCTTCCGCGCGACCGTGTACTCGGACTACGACCACGCCGCCCTCAACATGCGCGCCATCACCGACGAGGTG
>CAYULG010000232.1:0-4430 GCA_964445365.1 uncultured Salinivenus sp.
TCAGGTCCTTGTCCAGCGACTTGGCGTCGCGGTCCTCGGCCACGGTGCGCACGATAACGCCAAAGTTATCGGGCACCAGACTGCCGGCCAGGGCCTTCAAGCGGCGGCGCTCCTGGTCGTCGGTGATCTTGCGTGAGATGGCGACGTAGTTTTGCAGGGGCACCAGCACCAGGAAGCGTCCCGCCAGGGACAAGTCTGTGGAGATGCGGCTGCCCTTGTTCGAGATCGGCTCCTTTGTGATCTGGACGAGGATCTCCTGCCCGCGATTGAGAATGTCGGACGGGCGCTGGTCCCAGTCCTTCTCGCCAGGGGGCACGTCGATTTTCTCCACCTTCGGCTCCTTCAGGTCGAGAAAGTCGATCAGGTACGGCAGGTTGTCGGAGAGATCCGAGAAATGAAGGAAGGCGTCCTGCTCCTGCCCGATGTCGACGAACGCAGCCTGGATGCTGGGCATCACCTTTCGGATGCGTCCGAGACAGAGATTCCCGATCGTGCGCTTGTTCTCGGCGTTTTCGATGTAGAGTTCAACGAGCTTGCCATCTTCGACGATGGCAATGCGGGTTTGGCTCTCGCCAACGTTTACGACAATTTCTTTAGACATAGGTCGGGTTGGGGGGGCCGGGGCGCGCACCGGTCGGCACTACGGAGTCCGGGGAGTCACTCAAGACGTTGGATAATCGCAGTCAGGAAGGGAAAGCGGACTGCCCATCTGATCGACCCGATGGGCACGTGCGGCAGGACAAAGGCGGACAAGGGCTTCGCTGTACGAAGTCTCGGGTCCGGTCCTGCACCGATGGCCGATGCCAGTACGCTCCGGCACGGTTTGACTCGTGAGCATTGGTTTCGAAAAGGAGGTCGTCCTGGGAGACGACCGGGTACTCGGAATGCCGGCGGACGATGGCACCACGGGTGTCGAGTGAGGGACCCAGGGGCCGGCCCGTGCGTCTGCTGTGCAGAGCAATCGGGTCCGGCAGCCGTTCGGACGAGTGGCGTCCGGACGGTCCCTTTCTTCGTACTCCGAGGCGGGCGGACGAATTCGTGATACTGACCGCGTTCGCCCAACGGTCCCGAACGTCTTCGGGACGCGACTACTGTTTGTCTCAACAGCCATCCGGGTGGCATTCCGGGCCACACAAAGGGTTGTCGTGTGTACGTAAAGTCACCGTTGGTATCGGCATGAGGGGAGAAATGATCCCGGTGAGGAGACGAGGCAGGCGCCACGGCCCCCAAAGCCGCCTGAGCCGCCGTGCCGGATTGATTCGTCGTCTTCCCTGTAACGATCGGGTCTCACGGTCACACGCAGTTGTCATCGAGTGCAGACCCGGTGGGTATAGGGTCCACTGAAAATTCGTGCAAGCACACGCCTAACGATTTGTATATTGGATCTCTCCCACGCACTTCGGCATTGTGGAGGAAACCCGTCCCCAGATGAGGCTTTTGGCAACGAGTGAAGGCCAAATGTGGGGGATGCCCCGGCGGTCTTTTTGTGCCGGTCTGGGTTTCTTAAACACACTGTCTAGTGGACCGGATGGTCGGCATACATGGAAGGACCGGACGGGAGGCACTCCGTCTCTCGCCTACGTGGCCGGGCGACTGCTGATTCCGCCGGGGGAGCACTTCATCTTCTACACACAGTTCCGACATTTATCCAACGGACCGACACCATGGCTGATCAAAACGCGAAAGAAATACCGACCCTCGACGCGCCCGTGAAGGCGCCCGGACTCGAAGACGTGGTTGCTCTTGAGTCCGAGTTGTCTGACATCGACGGTCAGAAGGGGGAACTCATCTACCGGGGATACGACATCAACGACCTGGCCGAGCAGGCGTGCTTCGAAGAAGTCGTGTACCTTCTCGCCAATGGCGAGCTACCGACGCAGGACGAGCTCGACGGGCTGCAGCAGGAGCTTCGCAGTGAGCGAGCCCTTCCGGCTCCCGTTCTGGACTTTCTGCGCAACGTGCCCGACGACGCCCATCCGATGGCGGTGCTTCAGACGACTGTTTCTGCGTTGGGGCAGTACGACGACGAGGCCAACGCCATGGACGAATCCGCCAATCGACGGAAGGCCGTTCGCATCCTCGCTCAGATTCCAACGCTCATTGCCTCCTTTGATCGCCTGCGCAAGGGCCTCGATCCCATCGCGCCGCTCGACCACGGGTCGATGGCGCACAACTTCCTCTACATGCTCAACGGCGAGGAGCCGGGCGAGGCGGCCGAGCGCACGTTCGATGTCTGTCTCGTTCTGCACGCCGACCACGGGCTCAATGCTTCCACCTTCACCGGTCGTGTGATTGGGTCGACGATGTCGGACATGTATTCCGCCATTCCCGGTTCCATCGGGGCGCTGAAGGGCCCGCTCCACGGGGGCGCCAACCGCGAGGTCATGCGCATGCTCCTAGACATCGACGAGAAGGGCGCCGATCCCGTCGAATATGTGCACGAGCGTCTCGACGAGGGCGAGCGCATCATGGGCTTTGGGCACCGTGTTTACGAGACCATGGACCCCCGTGCCGCGATTCTTCGGGACATGGTGAAGGAGCTAAGTGAGAAGGAGGGCGAGGTGAAATGGTACGAGTACAGCATGGCCGTTCTGGAGACGATGAAGGAGGAGATGGGCATTGACCCCAACGTGGACTTCTTCAGCGCGTCCACCTACTACCAGCTCGGGCTCGATCCGGACCTCTTCACGCCCATCTTTGCACTGAGCCGCACGGCCGGCTGGACCTCCCACCTTCTGGAGCAGTGGGAGAACAACCGCCTCATTCGGCCCCGGGCGCAGTACGTGGGGGAGCAGAACAGAACCTTCGTCCCGATCGAGGAGCGGTAGTGAAGCATCCGGTGCCCCCGACGGTTGGAGACGCGTGAGCCGCGGGCCGGTGTCGTATGGAGGTGCCCGCTGGTGTGCTATTTTGGCCGATGGTTTGTAACTTACCCCCTCGGACCGAGGGGAAGACAGGCACGCGTCTCGGCCACGATTGCCGATCGAAACGAGATCGTTGGATCGGCCGACGCTCCGGAACGGAGCGCCGCTCTTCGCGTGCGCTTCACTGATCCGGACTGCTTCCATTTTGTATCAAACGCCTTCTTTCGTCATGGCAGTGGATACCCAAGAACGCCCCCCGGAAGCGACGTCGAAAGATGCGGCAACCGCCCAGCAGGAGAGCCGCTTCCAGCGCTATCGGATCCGGACCGGCATGTTTGCCTGGATGATGCACCGGCTCACCGGCGTGGGCCTCGTCGTGTACCTCATCATCCACATTTGGGGCCTGACGGCACTGACGGATCCGGAGACGTTCAACGAGCTCATCGCCAAGTATCACAGTCCCATCTTCAAGGTAGGCGAGTTTGGATTGCTCGTGGCGGTGGCCTATCACGCCATGAATGGGCTCCGCATTGTGCTCATTGACTTTCTCGGCTGGAGCCCGAAGCAGAAGCGGTTGTTCGTGGTCCTGGGGGCAGTGACGGCCGTCATTATTCTCGTCGGCGGTTGGCCCTCCATTTACGCCCTGGGCGAGTGGCTCTTTGGGCCCGGTTCGATGCCGTCACTCTTCCTCTGACGCTGCGTCGCGTCCCTCGCCGTTCCCGTCCATCTTCCGGTTTTTCGACCATGGCTTCCACGTCGAACGCGCTGAACTGGTTTTTGCACCGCATCACGGGCACCTTCCTCATCTTCATGCTGATCACCCACTTTTGGGTGCAGCATTACGATCACCAGGTGGCTTCGGTCACCCACGAGGTCGTGACGGAGAAGAACGAAATGCCCGAGTACCCGGAAGAGGCGAAGGCTGGGGTGGAGGCCCGCTTTGGGCCCGACGCCGAAGCAACGCCCTACCAGGTGGTGATGCAGCGCCTGGCCGACCCGGTGTATGCGTTTCTCTGGAAGGGCTTCAACATCCTCTTCCTGATCGTGGCGCTGCACCACGGCTTCTACGGCCTCAACAACGTGATGACCG
Source organism: uncultured Salinivenus sp. (assembly GCA_964445365.1). Classification (GTDB taxonomy): domain Bacteria; phylum Bacteroidota; class Rhodothermia; order Rhodothermales; family Salinibacteraceae; genus Salinibacter. Next base: position 3,955 of record CAYULG010000232.1, read on the forward strand.
ACTACATCCGAAATCCGATGGGCCGACTGATTGCCAGTGTGCTCTCGTGGACCGTGGCGCTCGGGCTGTTCATCATTGGCACGTACTCGGTGATTACGGCTGGGTGGTGACCATTGCGTATTTCGTATTGCGTAACTGGAGGGAAAGAACGTCCCGATGACGCAATACGGGGATACGCACTACGCAACATGCGCCGTGAGCAAGGCGATCCCAGATTGCCAGCGAAGAAGTCGTTTCAGACTGCAATACGCAACACGCAATACTTACTATGACTTTTGAGCATGATGTTGTTGTCGTTGGAGCAGGGGGCGCGGGCCTGATGGCTGCCCTCTACGCCCGAGAAGGGGGCGCCGACGTCGGCGTCGTTTCGAAGCTGCATCCCCTTCGTTCTCACACGGGCGCGGCGCAGGGGGGCATTGCCGCGGCCCTCGGCAACGAAGAGGAAGATCACTGGCTCTGGCACGCCTTCGACACGG
>CAYULG010000233.1:0-4406 GCA_964445365.1 uncultured Salinivenus sp.
GGGTCACCGTGCGCCGCCAGCAGGGCTCCGTCTCGCTCCTCCAGCGCAAGCTCGCGGTCGGCTACACGCGCGCCGCCCGCATTGTCGATCAGCTCGAAGAAGCCGGCATCGTCGGTCCCCACAACGGCACGAAGGCCCGCGAGGTGCTCGTGGAGGACGAACAGGAGCTCGACCGCCTGATGAAGGGCGAAGAGGTCGAAGACGACGACTAACCTGGCGTCTGCCCCACCACCTGTCCTTCCCCCTCTCGATGACGACCCCCAACGGTTCTCCCTTCCCCACCATCGGTATCCTCGGTGGGGGACAGCTCGGCAAGATGATGGCCGCCGAGGCCGTACGGATGAGCGTGGACGTTCAGCTGCTCTCCCCGAAAGACGCCGGTCCGATGCAAGCATACGCCGGTAGCCAAGTCGGGGACTGGACCGACGCCGACGTGCTTCGTACCTTCGCTGCGGACTGCGACGTGATCACCGTCGAGAGCGAGTGGGCCCCCGCCGAAGAGGCCGCTCAGGCCGTCCCGGACGACACCGACGTGTGGCCCTCCCCCCATACCCTCAGCCTCATTAAGGACAAGGGTGTGCAGAAGAGGCGTCTCGCCGACGCCGGCTGCCCGGTGCCCGCGTTCGAGAACTGCGAGACCGTCGACGGGGCCGTCGCGGCCGCCAACGACTTCGGCTATCCGGTCGTGCTCAAACAGTACCGGGGCGCGTACGACGGCTACGGCAACGCCACCGTGCGCTCTCCCGACGAGCTACGCGAGGCCTGGTCCGACCTTTCGGCCGAGGACGGTTTGATGGTTGAGACGTTTGCCAATTTTAGCCGCGAGTTGGCCGTGCAGGTGGCCCGGCGGCCCGGCGGTGAGCAAGTCGTCTACCCGGTGGCCTACACCGAACAGCGCGATCACCGGTGCCACGCCGTGGAGGTGCCGGCCGACGTGAGCGACGTGGTCGCGGACAAGGCCCGCTCGATTGCCCAAAACGCCGTGGATGTGGTTGAGGGCGTAGGCCTTGTGGCCGTCGAGCTTTTCGAAATGCCCGACGGCCGCGTCCTCGTCAATGAATTGGCCCCGCGCCCTCACAACACGGGTCACTACTCCATCGAGGGAAGCCATACCTCGCAGTTCGAGAACCATGTGCGCGCCATCCTCGATTGGCCGCTCGGCGTCCCCTCCCTCCGCCGTCCCGCCGCTGTAATGGTAAACGTGCTCGGCGAGCGGGAGGGCACCCCACCGAATGCCTCCGGCTTTCCCGATGCCCTGGATGTGCCGGGCGCCCACGTCCACGTCTACGGCAAGCCGGACGTGCGCCCCGGACGCAAGATGGGGCACGTGACGGCCCTCGGCCCCAATCGCAGCGATGCCCGCGAACGCGCCGAACAGGCCGCCGATGCGATTGCGTTGTAACCTCCCTCCTTCGTTCTCTTCTCCTATCCTCGACAACCATACTTTTTCTCAATGCCGGATTCTTCCGCTCCCCCCGTCGGCATCGCCATGGGCAGCGACTCCGACCTGCCCGTCATGCAGGACGCCGCCGACGTGCTGGACGACTTCGACGTGTCGTACGAGATGCGCGTTCTCTCCGCCCACCGCACGCCGGGGGTCATGAAAGACTACGCCGAAACGGCCCACGAGCGCGGCGTGAAGGTCATCATTGCCGGGGCCGGCGGGGCCGCCCACCTGCCCGGCATGATCGCGGCGAGCACCCCCCTTCCCGTGATCGGCGTGCCCGTCAAAACGAGCACGCTCAACGGCGTGGACTCCCTCCTCTCCATCGTGCAGATGCCGGGGGGCGTCCCGGTCGGCTCCGTGGCTATCGACGCCGCCGACAACGCCGCCCTGCTGGCCGTCCAAATTCTTGGCACCGAGGATCCGACCCTCCGAGAGAAGATGCTTGCGTCCAAGGAGGACCTCTCAGACACGGTCGGTGAGATGGATGAGCGTGTCCAACAACGATCGAGCGCCGACTAATCTCGGTCATTCTTCCAATTGCAAAGCGTATGCTCCACGTTCGACGCTTCGCCGGTGCTCTCATCCTACTTCTGGGCCTCGCCGAGTTAACCCCCCGGGCTGTTGCTCAGGAACGTGGGATTCCTCCGTCTCAGCAACACACCGTTCAGGCGACAGACGCCCTCTCAGCCCGGACTCTTCCCTCGGTCGACGAAAATGCCCTTCGGACGGAGGACCAACAGCGAGCCGAGCAGGGGCTCCCTCACCGGTACGGACGGGTCCTCGACGTCGCCTTCACTCCCGAGGAGGACGGCACGTGGGAGAAGCTGCCCTCCGGCGACCTCCTGTGGCGTCTTCGCCTTCAGTCTCGGGGCGCCGTTTCCCTCAGCGTCGGTTTCAGCCGCTTCGGCCTTCCGCCCAGCGCCGAGGTGTACCTGCACAGCCCCACCGACTCTCTTGCCCACGGGCCATACACTGCGATCGACGAGACCAACGGCGAGCACTGGACGCCCCTCGTCCAGGCCGAAGAGCTCGTCGTCGAACTCACCGTGTCCCCAAACCAACGCGATGAAGTTGACCTGCAGATCGGCAGCGTCGTCCACGGGTACCGCCCGATCCTGTCGACCGACGAGCAGAACAGCGTCAAAAAGTCCGGCTCCTGCAACATCGACACGGCCTGTGAAGAAGCCGATCCCTGGCGCAATCAGGTGCGCTCCGTAGGCGGGTACGGCTTCAGGCGGGAGGAAGACGCGCTGTTCTGTACCGGTACGCTGCTCAACACCACCGCGGGGGATCAGACGCCCTTCTTCCTAACCGCTGAACACTGCATCCAGTCCCCCAGTGATGCCAATAGCATGGTCTTTTTCTGGAACTACCAGAACGCAACGTGCCGTTCCCCTGGATCCTCAGAAAGTGGAGACGTGACCGACGATGATCCGCTGGACCAAACATCCACGGGGGCGATCTTGCGGGCCCGCCACGGAAACTGGCACACCTCAAGAAGTCGTATCTCCGGAAAATCGGACCATGTGCTGGTTCAGATCGATGACGTGATCCCTCCTTCCTATAACCTCTTCCGCAGCGGCTGGAGCCGCCGGGAGCGGGCCACGAATGAAAGCGTAACCATCCACCACCCGGACGGCCACGGAAAGCGCATTTCCTTCGACGACGAGCCTTCCTCCATCACGTCATACTTGCAGAGCAGTGGCGGAAACACCCATCTGCGCATTGGAGACTGGTCGCGTGGTACCACCGAGCCCGGCTCCTCGGGCGCTCCTCTATTCGACCGTAATCGTCGCGTCGTGGGCGTTCTTTCGGGCGGTTCTGCGAGCTGTCTCGGGGGAGGAACTGGCTCTGAAGACAACAATCAGCCTGACTGGTACGGACGGTTTGCGCTGGCCTTCTCCAACGGCGATTACCGGGACACCCCCTTCGCCAAATGGCTGGATCCATCCAACACGAACGATATGATCGTCGACGGTGAGGATCTTAGGCCCGACGACACGCCCCCCGCACGACCTTCGAACTTTACGGTGGACGTGGCTAGTCCGGACTCTGTAAACTTGACCTGGGAAGCCCCTGGAAACGACGACGTGAGCGGCACGGCACTCAAATATCAGTTGCGCCTCAGGAAAAATGATCCAATCAAAACCGAATCAGACTTTGAATCCGCCCTTCCTGCGGGGAACCTTCCCCGACCGCAACCTGCCGGACGTCAGCAGTCGGTTACCCTCTCGGTGAATCCCGATACTAGTTATAACTTCGCACTCCGGGCCATCGACAACGGAGGAAATGTCTCAGAGCTGTCCATATTGAATCGAGATGTCACTCCTGTAACCGCACTCCGTCTTGGGAAACCCGCACCGAATCCGACGCATTCTCGGGCTTCCATCCCTGTAGTCACGACGGAACCGAGGCAAGTTGAGGTCCAACTGTATGACGCCCTCGGGCGAAAAGTGCAGCAGGTCTTCAATCAAGAGGTACAGCCCTTCCGCAGGAGATTCGTGGAGTTCAACGTGTCGTCCCTCTCAAGTGGAATTTACTTCGTTCACATCCGGAGTAACGGAGTCACCCGCACGAAGAAGATCAGCGTGGTAAGGTAAACTATTCCGGATGTCCGTTCCACACGACCCGCGCATAGCGGCGCTTCCCCACCTGTAGTACGAAAGGCGCTTCTTCAGAAACGTCAATGTAGAGCCCTGTGTCGGTCACCTCTTCGTCGTCGATAGAGACGGCCCCCTGTTCGATAAGACGGCGGCCCTCACTGTTCGAGTCCGTCAGGTCGGCCTCCCGCATGAGGTTGAGCAGACCCACCTCTTCCCCGGTTTCGGCGTCGGGCGCAACTTCGCGGATGTCGTCCGGGGTGCCCCCCTGGACTACCGTCTGCTCGAAGTGCTCCTGGGCGGTGTCCGCGGCCTCCGCGCCGTGGTACAACTCTACGATCCGGTGGGCAAGCTGGGCC
>CAYULG010000234.1:0-4370 GCA_964445365.1 uncultured Salinivenus sp.
CAGTCTCCAATCTTCTTGACCGTCGGCCCGCCGATCAGCCAGTCGAGACGAGGGGGCTATTGCGTATTCCGTATTTCGTATTTAGGAGTTTAAGGTTCGATACGAAATACGCAATACGAAATACGCTCCGGCACGAAACAGGCACTACGAAACGAACCACTATTCCCCACTCGACTCGGGCAACGTAATTTCAGGATCCTCCGGGTGCGGGCGGTAGAGGAGGGCGGTGCCGCCTCGGGTTTCGACCACCAGCGCGTCGTCGATCGCACCGGCCACGGCCGCCGCCAGGTCCCGCACGTCGCGCGGGGCGTTGTCGAGCACGCGGAGGGTGACGAGTTCGCGCGTGTTGAACGCCTCTTCGATGGCCTGCTCCACGGCGTCGGTCAATCCCTCCTTGCCAATGTGGATGAGCGGGTCCTGGCCGTGGGCGAGGGAGCGGAGGTGGGCGCGCTGCTTAGAGGTGAGACGATCGGGCATGGCTCGGGCGAATCAGTCGGGAGTTGAAATTGAACGACATCCGTCTGTACGAGCCGTCGCCCGGCGGGTGCCTTGCCCCGCGCCCGTTCCGCATTGTCTTCACGCGTCGTTCTGGGGCGCAAACTGAATGACGCCCCACTCCCCGCTCGTGAGCCAGTCCGGATGCTGCTCGTCGAGGCGGTCCACCTGCTCGCGCGTGAGCCCGCAGGCCACCTCCGCCTTCAAGGTGCGGAGGGTCAGGAGCGGCGCCGGGACGTACGAGACGACCTCCTCGAACGGCGTCGTGAAGGGCCAGTGCCGGTCGCCCAGAAGCCGGCGGTAGTTGGCGTCGCCCTTGCTGATGACGAGGTCGGCGCGGGCGAGCTCCGCGTTCACGTTCTCAGGAAGCGCGCGGGCGCGGAGGGGCGAGGTCCACGCGAACGGATCGCGGAGCTGAAGCCGGCCCAATGCGATGGCGTCGGACAGTCGCCCGGATAGGGCACGCGTCGCCGGGTGGTCGTCCGCCGCCAGCCGGGCGAGCGTGCCGTGCACGTCGCCCACCGTGGCGTCGGAGACGAAGGTCGGGTGGGCCTTGACGTGCAGGACGAGCGGGTCGGCGAAACCAGATTGGAGGAGCCCGTCGGCCAGGGCGAGGTCCGTCACGAGCTCAAAACCGGCATTGTCGGCCCACACGTCGATGCGGGCGGGGCGGCCCAGCGCGTCGAGGTGGTCGAGGGCGGCCGCCGTGTCGTCGGCCAGCAGGTGGGCCGCCTCCTCGCCGGTGCTCAGGTGGTCGGGCGACTCCTCGCCCGCGCCCCACATGCTGAGGTCGGCCTGATTCCCCCAGAGGGCCGTCTTGAGGAGGCGCACCAGCTCTGCCCGCGGCGCCTCATTCCGGTCCAGCGCCTCGGCCCGGGCCTGTGCCAGCGCCCGAACGCCGTCGACCGATTCAGCGTAGCCCCGCTCCTTCTGTTCGGTGAAGGGATCGTTCTGCCGGGTGGGGCCGGGCTGGAAGTAGCCGGTGGCCTCCAGGAGGCGGCGGTAGAGGTACGTTTCGCCGAAAAACCAGGGCGCCTCCAGCCACGACTGGCCTTCGTACGGCTCGATGCGCTCGTTCCAGAGGGCCGCGTCGGGCGCGCCCGGATCGTCGAGCGGGCGAATCGGCGACTCCGGGAGGTCGTCGATGAGCGCCCGGATCCGGTTGTCGATCCGCGCCGGGTAGTCGTTTTCCTCGATGACCCGCCGCAGGATGCGCGGCCAGCGGGTGGTAATGGTGTGGTGGGTGAACGAGCTCGGATCGGTGCCTCGGAGGGGCGGGGGGAGATCAGTCGTCTCGCGGCTCACAAGGGAGGGACTATTCGCGGAGAGAATACCGACACCACCCCAACGCCGAGCACTCGCGGACCGTTCTGGGAAGATCAGGCACAGTACCGCTGCGCCGTTGGGGCCAGGATTTCGGCGAGCTGCACGACCGAGTCGAGATCCACCCACTCCTCCATCGTGTGCGGAAAGGGGGATCGTCTCCCTGTCGCCAAATGAGGTTTTTGTCCAGGCGCGAGCGGGGCGAACATTCCCCGCTACAACGAAGTAGGCGCTTTCGTCTGACGTCTCCTACACTTGCTTCCCAGCACCCCCGATGATTCCCCTCATTACCCCCGACGACGCCGCCCGCCTCGACGCCATCCTCAGCCGCGACGCTACGTTCAGCGATGAGGTGGACGCCACCGTCGATGACATTCTCGGTCAGGTGCGCGCGGAGGGCGACGCGGCGCTCCTCGCCCTCACCGAGCGGTACGACGGCGTGCGGCCCAACCCCGTGAAGATTCCCGCGTCCATGCTCGACGAGGCCGCCGACGCGCTCGACGGTGACCTGCGCGAGGCCATCGCCGATGCGGCAGCCAACATCCGGGCCTTCCACGAAAAGCAAGTGCGAGAATCCTGGTTTACCGACGACGGCGACGGCGTGATCCTGGGGCAGCGCGTGGTCCCGATGGAACGGGCAGGCCTCTACGTGCCGGGCGGCACCGCTTTCTACCCGTCGAGCCTCCTCATGAACGCAATTCCCGCGCAGGTGGCGGGTGTGGAGGAGATCCATCTCGTCTCGCCGCCGCAGGAGGACGGACGGCCCCATCCGCTCGTGCTGGCCACCGCCGCGTTTCTGGGGCTGGAGCACGTCTATGCACTGGGGGGCGCGCAGGCCGTCGGTGCGCTCGCCTACGGCACCGACACCGTCCCCGCCGTGGATAAGATCGTAGGCCCGGGCAACGCCTACGTCGCCGCCGGGAAGAAGAAAGTGTTCGGCAAGGTCGGCATCGACTCGGTGGCCGGGCCTAGCGAGATCGGCGTGCTGGCCGACGACACCGCCGATCCCGCGTTCGTGGCGGCGGACCTTCTCTCCCAGGCCGAGCACGACGTGCGGGCGTCCGCCGTCCTGATCACGCCCCACCGCCCGCTGGCCGAGGCCGTCCAGGACGAGGTGAAAGCCCGCGTGCCGGATTTGCCCCGCGCCGACGTCATCGAGCAGGCCCTCGCCGACTACGGCGCCTGCGTGGTGACCGACACGATGGACGAGGCCGTCGCTCTGATGAACGAACTCGCCGTGGAGCACCTAGAGATCCACACGAGCGATCCGTGGCAGACCATGACGTACATCCGCCACGCCGGGGCGCTTTTCCTGGGCGAGTACTCCTCGGAGCCGGTCGGGGACTACTTCGCCGGCCCCAACCACGTGCTTCCCACCGGTGGCACGGCCCGCCACGCCTCCGCCCTCGGAGTCGACGACTTTATCCGCACGCAGTCCGTTCTGTCCTATACGGACGACCGCCTCGACGAAACGGGAGACCAGATCGTGACCCTCGCCGAGGCCGAAGGGCTTCAGGCCCACGCCGACGCCATCCGCGCCCGCCTGGACCGTTCTGCGGACGAGAGCGCGGAGTGAACGGGCGGGGTTCAGAGAGCGGCTCGTCTCCGTCGGAATTCAAGGGTGCAATTCAAGGTTCCAGCGCAGCCCCCGCACGATCGTCTACGGCAAAGCCGCCTCCCCAGGAAGCGACGACCGGCCGGCTCGAACGCGGATGACTGCTTAACCCAGGTTGTGGGTTATGGGTTGTGCGAGTTGAGGGGTACGTTCTCGGGGCTACACAATCCGAAGTCACACAAATCCGGGCTCAGTCCTGCATTCTCAACCCGTTTTCGCGTTCAATTGCGAAAACGCTCAACCTAAAACCCTCAACCCACAACTTGAGCTGCTTACGGGGCTTGCCCCGACAAGGAATTCAGCGGAGTCCCCCACGCCATAGCGAGGCTGCGGCTACACATTCAATTCCTGCTCTTCGTATATTAGGTACCCTTCGCCACTCGTATCATCCACGCATGGTCTTTAATATCTATGTCTCTCGATTTGTCCCAGTACGGCATTGACGCCGACACGACGCTCCGCAACGCCGACCCGGCTCGTCTCTACGAGGAGGCCATCCGACTCGACCCCACGTCTGCCATCGTCAGCAGCGGGGCCCTTCGCATCGGATCCGGCGAAAAAACGGGCCGCAGTCCCGCCGACAAGCGCATTGTGCGGCATCCGGACAGCGAGGACGACATCTGGTGGGGACCCATCAACATGGAGATTGACGATCATACCTTCGACATCAACAAGGAACGGGCCCAGGATTATCTCAACACCCGCAAGCGCATCTACGTGATGGACGGGTTTGCCGGGTGGGATCCGAACCATCGCCTCAAGGTGCGAATTATCTGTTCCCGCCCCTACCACGCCCTCTTCATGCACAACATGCTGATCCGGCCCTCCGACGAGGAACTGGAGGCGTTCGGCGAGCCAGACTTTGTGATCTATAATGCGGGGGAGTTTCCGGCCAACCGGCAGACGAAGCACATGAGCTCGAAGACGAGCGTGGACC
>CAYULG010000235.1:0-4337 GCA_964445365.1 uncultured Salinivenus sp.
TGATTGCCCGGGCCCGCGAGGTGCTCCAGAACCTAGAGAGCCAGCACCTGGAGGTCGGCGGAGACGAGACGGGCGAGGCGGCCTCCGACGGCTCCCCGGCGGGCGACGGGGCCGAGTCTCAACAGCCATCGGGAAATGGAATGCGTGCCAAGAAGGGGGACCCTGAGGCAGTGACCGACCTGGAAGAAAGTCAAGCTAACCAGATGCACCTCTTCAGTCAGCCGGACCCAGTCGCCGAGGAGATCAAGGAAATGCTCGGAGAAATCGACCCGAACCGGATCACGCCGGTCGAGGCGCTGATGAAGCTCTCCGAGATGAAAGAGAAACTGGACGACTAGGGATCTTAAACAGCGACCATTGTTTCTGCCCGAGTGTGTTCTAGGAAGCAAAACAGCCCGGACCCGATCGCGCCTTTGGAAAATCCAGACTGGCTCAATTCTTGACTGTACTGTCCCCGGTCTGAAGAAAGGCAGGTGTGGTCGAAGAACCCTCCATTTAAATCCAACGGGTTATGCATCTCGAGCAGAAGCGCTGGGACGAGAGCGGCGGGTGGAAAATTTTACACGACGGGCTAGAGTCCGAGGCTGACCTCGTCTTTGTGTTTGGGGATCGGACTCAGATGGAATTGTCGGATCGCTTCGAGGAGGTCCGGGTGGCATATCCGGAGGCATCCATTGTCGGCGGCTCGACGGGGGGCGAGATTCAAGCCGCGCGGGTGCTTGACGGTAGCGTGGTGACGGCCGCCGTCGAGTTTGAAACGACGGACGTTCGCACAACCGTCGTCCGGCACAAGAAGGAAGGCGACAGTCGGGCTGCGGGCGCCGAGATCGCCGACGCGCTCCGCTCTCCGGCGCTTGCCCACATCTTTTTGCTGTCCGATGGCATTCACGTTAACGGAAGCGAGCTCGTTCGGGGGCTCACGCAGAATGTGTCCGACGGGGTTACGGTGACGGGAGGGCTCGCCGCTGACGGAAACCAGTTTGAGCGGACGCCGCTCTGGCACGATGGGCCCCGACAGGGGCCGAGCATCGTCGGCGTAGGACTCTACGGCGATCAAATTTCGGTTGGACACGGGTCACTGGGGGGATGGGACCCGTTCGGGCCACAGCGACGCATCCGCCGATCCGAGGGGAATGTGCTCTATTCGTTCGATAACCATTCGGCATTGGAGCTTTACAAACGCTATCTCGGCCCCTACGCTGATGACTTGCCGGCCAGCGGGTTGCGCTTTCCGCTTGCCGTTGAGGTCCCTGGTCAGTCCCACGAGATCGTGCGGACGGTCATCGGGATCGATGAAGACCAGGCCAGCATCACGTTCGCCGGAAATGTCCCAGAGGGCGCTTACGCTCGCTTCATGAAGGTCAACACTGAAGGCCTCATTGATGGGGCCATAGGGGCGGCCCAAGACAGCCGAGAGCAGATGGGCGAATCGGGGGTCGACCTCGGTGTGGTCGTGAGCTGCATCGGTCGGAAGCAGGTCCTGCAGCAGCGCACGGCGGAAGAGGTGGAGCACGTACGGAAAGAACTGGGAGAGGAGGCCCAGCTCATCGGGTTTTATTCGTACGGAGAAATCGCGGCCGCCCACAACACCACTCGGTGCGAGTTGCACAACCAGACGATGACCATTACGACCCTTTCGGAATAAACACAGAGTGCAGTGTGCAGCAGAAAAAAGAAATTTCTACTATTGAGAACAGATGCATAGTCTGTTAGAGCGACAGTTGGAGAAACATGTAGGTGATGACGACACCATTCCGGCCGAATGGCAGGACTTTGTCGAGGCGGTGAACGAGGCCTACCATCAGGCGGACGAGGATCGCGAGTTGCTCGAACGGTCTCTGGATCTGACCTCCGAGGAACTCGTCGAGCGGAACGAGCGCCTACGCGGCGAACTTGTTCGGCGAAAGGAGGCAGAGCGGCAGCTTCACTCCTACGCCCAGCGGCAAACTGCCATCTCGCAGCTTGGGAAGCTCACGCTGGAGGGCATCTCGATGCAGGCGGTCGTCAACGAGGCGCTCTCAATGGTTGCTCGCATTCTCGACGTGCCGTACTGCTCGTTGCTGTTGCTTCGCCCCGATGGAGACCGGTTGGTGCTTCGGGACGGGGTCGGGTGGGGGGACGATGACATCGAAGACATTTCGTTTTCCCTCGAGGAGGATACGCATGCGGCATGGGCGTTGGAGGCAAAGGAGCCGGTGATGGTTGAGTCATTCGCGGACGAACCGCGGTTTGGGCCCGGCCCGCATCTGCAGGGAAAAGGGGTTGAGAGTGGCGGGACGGTCGTCATTGGCGGCGCTGAGGGCCCTTGGGGGGTACTGGGGGCACACGATACGTCCGCTCGCACCTTTTCACAGGATGACATCGACTTCTTGCGCTCGGTGACCAATGTGCTGGCCCAGGGCATTCAGCGGCGACGAGCAAACCGGCTTTTGAAAGAGAGCGAGGCCCGGTTCCGTGCTGTGAGTGAGAACGCGGCGGAACTAATCGCCATCCTCAATCGGAAGGGCGAGGTCGAGCACGCGTACGGAGCGGTCGAAGAGATTACAGGTTTCGCGGCGGAGGAACTCAAGCACCTGGAGGGCCTGCAGAGGATTCGCACGGAGGATCGTAAGGATTTTTTGGCAACGTGGAAGGAGGCCCGACGGAATCCGGGTGAGATCTTTCAGGTTGAGTTCCGGTTTTGGCACCAGGAAGGGGAGTGGCGCTTCCTGTCGGTACAGGGCCGTAACCTTCTCAATCAGCCCGGCGTGAGCGGCATTTTGGTGAATGTTCGCGACGTGACGCAGCGTCGGCAATTTGAGGAGGAACTGATTGCGGCTCGGGATCGGGCGGAAGAAATGGTCCGGCTCAAAAACACGTTTCTGGCGAATATGAGCCACGAAATTCGCACGCCCCTTACGGCCATTTTGGGATTTGCGGATGCCCTCGTGGACGCAACATCGGGGGAGGAGCAGGAGTTTGCGGAGCTTATCCGCAATGGAGGAGAGCGGCTCTCTGAAACGCTCAGCTCCGTTCTCGCGCTTGTCCGTCTGGAGGCCAATGAATCTGATCTCGAACTCGGGAAGGTGGACCTTCGGGGCGTCGTCCAGGAGGCGGTGGATCTGTTTCGGCCGATGGTGGATGAAAAGGGGCTCGATCTCTGCGTGGACCTGGACGAGGGACCGGTGTGGGTGTATGCAGACCGGAATGCGCTGAATCGGGTCCTTAATAACCTACTGTCCAATGCAGTCAAGTTTACAGAGAACGGATGCATCAGCGTCCGCGTGCACCACCGCCCCGATACCGCGGCCCTACAAGTCGAGGATACCGGCATTGGCATAAGTGATGAGTTTCAAGAGGAACTATTCGATGAGTTCAAGCAAGAGTCGACCGGTCGGGGTCGCGATTACGAAGGGACAGGACTCGGTCTCACCATCACCGAGCGGCTGACGAGACTCATGAACGGCAACATTTCAGTAGACAGCCAAAAGGGAGACGGCAGCGTCTTTACCGTTGAACTAAACGGCTGTCCGGCAGCCCCGACCGAGATGGATGAGTTGGAAGCCACACAACCTTCGGGCGAGCGCACCTGACAATGAGATAGAGACGCCACGCCTGCAGGGTGCTTGCCGGCCCCGTCGGCCGCAGCATCCGAAACAGTCATCCGCCCCACCTAAATTCTCTGGTGTCGATCACGACTGCTTCCCTGCGGCTCTGCCCGATAGCGCTCTTCGGTGACGTCCGCGCCGTCGCGCCTCAGACCACAGCTACACCCATATTCAACCCCGTCCCCCGAGTGTGCGTCCAACGGGTAGAAAACGATCTGGGAAGGGCCGTCCTTTAGCGGCTCTTGCGGTCCGAAGCACCCGCAGACGTAGCTCATCTCTTACCGAACGCTGAAGATTCCCATGCACTTTCAGGCGTTTTCGATGCGCAGCCGTTTCTCCTCTCGAATCCGGTCCATCCCAGATCGGGCACACCGGTGTGCGTGATCTGGGATGATACCCGGTAGAAGAGACGCAGCCCAGACGGATCGTGGGCTACGGCAACGTGCACATCCATCCTGCAGAAATGGTATCAGATCCAGCACCTCCCGGATCTGACCGATCGCGTGGCCGGAGACGTTCTTTCCGGTCGGGGATCTGGTGGACGGTGATTCAGGGATTCGCCGAGCACTTGCACGGTAGCACGACCACACTGCTACCGGGTAGTGCCGGATCCCCGATGGGAAGACGGCGTCTGATGTGAAAGTAGCGCTACAACCCCTCTCAGCGACCCAATTCCCGATTCTGAAAGGGGGCAAACGATGGCCAATGGTGAATAGCTTTTATACACTTGTGCTGGCGTTGCAGTCGTCA
>CAYULG010000236.1:0-4290 GCA_964445365.1 uncultured Salinivenus sp.
GGCGTACGTCAGCAGAAACCGGCGGTACGTGTCCTCCCAGCGCGCCCAGTCGGCCGCCGTGTCGAACGCAATATCACTTCGGTCCTGCTGCTCATCGTACCCCCCGATCCAGATGTGGGGCTTCAAGATGACGCTCATGCCGAGCGAGTCGGCCTGACGGGCGAGGGTGCGGATGCCGCGGTGCGACTCGCTGTACCAGCCGTCGCTCGTGTCGGTGCGCACCTGCGGGTCGTCCGCCGCTCGTTGCCACCCGAAGGGCACGAGGGTGACGTGGGTCACGCCGAGTTCGTCCAGGCGAGGAAGCAGATCGGCCTCGGGCGGATTGCGGGCGTCGAGCGTCACGGAGCGAACGTCGAAGGCCGGGGCGTTCGGGACCGTGTCGGCCACGGCCACCGCGCTCGCCCGGGTCTGTGCCGCCGGCTCCGAATCCGCGCAGCCGACGAGGAGAGCGGCGACGGCGACAAGGCTGCCGAGGGAACAACCGAAGAGGCGAATCGGGGCCATCGGAAGACGGGCAACTGTGACTGGGGAGACAAGCTAAACTTTCGGGCCGCGCCCGTGTTGCCGCGACGGACGTAACCTCTTCGAGAACCCGGGCGTCGATTGACGCCGAAGCGGAATAATCTTTTCGCCCCCGAGTACATCCGCCTGCTTCTTTTTCTCCGAGATTAGTCGCGCCCATGGACGCCTTGCTGCAGTCCCCTATCACCCTCGCGCTGCTTCTCCTGAACGTCGGCATCAGCGGCTACGCGATGCTGGGGGACCTTGGACTCATCGACGAGCTTTCCTTCCGGCCCGTCCGCATCCAGCAGCAGGGCGAGTACTACCGCTTCCTCACGGCCGGCTTCGTCCACGCGGGCGGGGCGCACCTGGCCTTTAACATGATCACGCTCTACTTTTTCGGGCCTCAGCTCGAAGGACTGCTCGGCTCCGGCGCCTTCCTCCTGCTCTACTTCGGGTCGGAGCTGGCGGCCCACGGGCTTACCTTTCTCTTCCACCGCGGCGATCCGCAGTACGCGGCGGTCGGGGCCTCCGGGGCCATCAGCGGGGTTCTCTTCGCGTTTTGCCTGTATTTCCCCCTCCGCATGCTTGGCGTCATGATGGTCATTCCGATGCCCGCTATTCTCTTCGCGGTGCTGTACGTCGTCGTGTCCGTGTACGCCATCGGGCAGCAACAGGGCATGCGCGGCGGCATCGCCCACGAGGCCCACCTGGGGGGCGCGCTCGGGGGCGTTCTCCTTACGATCCTGATCGACTATCCTCGTCCCATCAACTTCTTTCTGCGCGAGATGCAGGGCTTGATCGGATAGCCGGTTCACGCGGCAAAGCGGTCCGAGAGCGTGTCCCACTCGTCGAAGACGAAGCCCCGACCGTTCAGTGAGCGGCCGTCGGTCCCGTTCCGCGCAAACCAGGCCACCGTCCACCCGGCGCGCTGCCCCCCCTCCACGTCCGACCGGTACGAGTCCCCCACATAGAGGATGTCGTCGGGGTCGACACCGGCCTCGTTGGCAGCGTGGGCAAACGCCTGCGGATCCGGCTTCAAGGCACCTGCCTCCTCGCATACGACCACGGCGTTGGCCCGCTCCCGCAGCGTCGGAAACGCGTCAAACTTTTGGCCCTGCACCTCGGCGAAGCCGTTGGTCATCACGCCCACCCCGACCCGGTCGGCAATGGCCTCGAATGCGGCCCGTGCCCCCGGGATGAACTGCCAGTGCGCCGCGTAGCGCTGCAGGTAGTAGCGGCCCACGAGGCCAGAGTCGGCGTGCGGAGCGTCCACGGCCTCCAGCAGCCGGGCAAAGCGCTGCTGCTTGACGGTATCCTTGTCGATTTCCCCGTCGGCGTAGCGGCGCCACAGCGGCGCGTTGATGGCGTGGTACTGCTCCTGGAGCTCGTCGACCGACAGTGTGCCGAAGAGGGCCCGGTAGCGGTCGCGCACGTCGGCCAGGGCCTTGCGCTCGGCGTGCTGGTGGTCGAGGAGCGTGTCGTCCAGGTCGAAATAGACAAATTCAACGTCGTCCATCGGCGGATTCGGGAAAGCGTCGTTGGGTGTGCAGACGGTTGGTGAGACGGCGGACGGCCGACCAGCAACGACGGAAAGGATGTACTGTCAGAGGGAAGCTCCCCCGTCAAGCGACCCCGTCGGCGGTCAACCGTCGTCCACGTCACAGTCGAACATCGCGTATTCCTTGTCCTGCGTGGCGCCGATTTCGTCGATCATGTTCAGGAGCCGGTCGTTCGTGTCGAGGATCCAGCTCGTCTCGCACCCGACGTAGCCGTTCGGGATGGCGTTGTCCATCGTCGCCAGGATCAGCATGGCGTCGATGCCCTTCCCCTGGTATTCCGGGCGGACGCCCATGAGGGGCATGCGAAGATTGTCGATGCCGTAGGTGGCGTTGAGCAGCAGCTTCGGAAGCCCGAGGGGAAACAGGCGGCCGTTCGGCACGTGGCGGAGGGCCTCGTTGACGTCGGGGAGGGTGACGGAGAAGGCAACCGGCCGTCCCTCGTGCTCGACGAAGAACACCATGTTGGGATCGACGATCTGCTCGAGCTCGTCGACGAGCTGTTCGAGTTCGGCCTCCGTCATCGGGACGTGTCCCCAGTTGTCGGACCACGCTTCGTTGTAAATTTCGCGCACCACCTGCACTTCTTCCTGAAGCCGATCCATGTCCAGTGTGCGAAGGGTGAGCCCGGGCGTGCGCCGACGCGCAATCTCGGTCCCACGGCGAAGCCGATCGGTCTTCGCGTACTTGACGTGGGCGTAGAACGACCACATCGTCATGATGCGGTCGAAGCCGTAGCGGAGGAGAAAATCCTCGTGGTACGGCGGGTTGTACGGCATGAGGACGGAGGGATGGAACGCGAAGCCGTCCACCAGCAGTCCGGCGGTGTCGTTGAGCGACGGGTTGGCCGGGCCGCGCATCCGCTCCAGCCCCTGGTCGCGCAGCCAGTCCGCGGCGGCGTCGAGAAGCGCCTCGGCCACGTCGTATTCTTCCACGCACTCGAAGAAGCCGAAGAAGCCGGTGGCGTCGTCGTACTTCTGGAGGTGCATGCCGTTGACGATGCCCGCGACGCGCCCCACGGCGGCCCCCGAGGCGTCCTCGGCCAGAAAGAGCTGCATGTCGCCGTGCTCGAAGAAGGCGTTCTCGGACGGGTCCAGGGTCGATTTCACGTCACGGCGGAGCGGCGGCACCCATCGGGGGTAGCGACCCGGATAGAACTCGTACGGCACGTCAATAAACTGCCTACGGTCCCACCAGCCCTCGACGGGGCGAACAGTAACGGTGCGGGGAGACGCCGACATACAGGAGAGGCGTCTTGAGGAGGACAAACGCGAACGCCGCCGCTCCCGAATGCACCGAGAACGACGGCGTGCGTACGCATGCAATGGCCTCGCTGTTCGACGAAGGTCCCCTCACTCCGCGGGCGGCGCGTGGTGGCCGTTCGTGCCGATCACACCGTGCTTCTTGCCCACCTTGTGGAAAGCCTCGAGGACGCGGTCGAGCTCCTCGTCGGTATGGGTGGCCATGTACGAGGTGCGCATGAGGGACTGACCTCGCGGCACCGCCGGCGGCACGACCGCGTTCACGAACACCCCCTCCGCCAGCAGGTCGCGCCAGAACCGAAAGCACTGCTCCATGTCGCCGATGACAACCGGTATGATCGGGG
Source organism: uncultured Salinivenus sp. (assembly GCA_964445365.1). Taxonomy (GTDB): domain Bacteria; phylum Bacteroidota; class Rhodothermia; order Rhodothermales; family Salinibacteraceae; genus Salinibacter. Next base: position 3,667 of record CAYULG010000236.1, read on the forward strand.
TCTCGCTCTCCCACACGTCGAAGCCGAGGTTGCGGAACCCCTCGCGCATGTAGTCCGAGACCTCTGCGAGCCGGTCGAGCCGCTCGGGCTCGTTTTCGAGAATGTCGAGACTCTTGAGCACCGTGGCCACCGTGGAAGGAGGCATGGAGGCACTGAAGACGTGGGCGGAGGCCTCGTGCCGGATGTACTCGATTATGTCCCGGTCGCCGACAGCGAAGCCACCAATGGAGGCAAAGCTTTTTGAGAACGTGCCCGTAATCAAGTGGACGTCGTCCTTCCGCCCAAAGGTAGACGCGGAGCCGCGCCCCCCGTCGCCGATGACCCCGATGGCGTGCGCATCGTCGAGCATGAGCGCCGCGTCGAACTCGTCGGCCAGCTCCAGAAGCTCGGGCACCCGAGCGATTTTGCCACTCATGGAGAAGACCCCGTCCGTCGCGATCAATTTCCCGGCGTCGGGCCTCTCCTTGTCGGCCCGCTCCAGCATGCCGCGCAGGTGCTCCACGTCATTGTGCTGGTAGCGGCGCGTCTCGGCCAGGCTCGTTCTCAATCCCTGATTAATGCAAGCGTGGTTGTCCTTGTCGGAGAAGATGATGTCGCCCCGCCCGGCCACGGCCTGGAGCACCC
>CAYULG010000237.1:0-4284 GCA_964445365.1 uncultured Salinivenus sp.
GCGACACTCGGTACTGGCGATATCCCCTCTGGCAGAAAACGACGATAATCACCAGTGGTCGCGCCTCACTTGGCACGAATACGTCGATTCGAGGGGCGGCCTGGGGCAGTCGATTTGCACAGGACATTGCCGACTACAAGAGCATCGATTACGAGGTCTTGAATGAGGAGGTCAAAGGGAGGGACTTGACGACCGGACTTCGGCTGATAGGTTCGCAGAATCTCCCCGCCGGTACCCTTACGCTCGCGCTGAACGGTCTTCTGAGTCAGCACGAGAAGACGGTCGCACAGGTCGATCAGCCCGATTCTGTGGTTGTTTATCAGCAAAACATCTTTAGTGCAGGTCTGGAGTACGAGACGCAGATTTTTCCGCGGTTGGACCTGTCCGCAGGTGTGAATGTGGACGGGGCGGACTATCCGGAGACGGGCCCATTTCCTGATCGAGATCCGTTCTACGCCTGGGGCTTGACGTCCGGTGTTCGGCTAGAGCTGTCCGACGACTGGGCCCTCCGTGGCGCCGCCGGGCGCAAGAGCCGGTTTCCCACCATGCGAGAGCTCTACGGGGCGGCGATCGGAAAATTTGTGGTCAATCCGGGATTAAAGCCCGTCACGGCCTGGATTGGGGAGATTGGGCTCCAGTATCGATCAGACGATTTCTACTTTGAATCCACAGCTTTTCTCAACCGCGTCCAGAATACGATCAGTAAGTGCGACATTGAATTAGACGATGAGCAAGCGGGGAACAGTGCCTGCAGTGTTGAGAGACGGGAAGAGCTGGTCCCTGCCGATACACTGAAACAGCGCAGGATAAACCGTCGAGGGTCGCGCGTCTTCGGCCTCGAGGCGACGGCTCGTTGGATGCCGACGGATGCGCTCAAGCTTGACGGGAATCTGACCTGGTCACGTCCGCGTGGCTTCACGGAGGCCGGCGAGACCCAGAAGCTCGACGAGAAGCCGGGGGTGTTGGGTACCGGCGCTGTGTCGTACAACTTCGAGTCCGGGTTCTCTGTCATGGGCCAGGCCCGCTACACCGGAAACGTCTACGCCCGGAATGAGGACAATGTGTTTGTGGAGCTCCCGTCGTCCCCCTCAACGGTTTTCGACGCACGCCTCGCCTATGAGCTATCGTCGCTCACCGATCGGGTGGACGGGCGCATCTACGTTCGCGGCGACAACCTGACCGATGAGGCCGTCTTCATCGGGCTCGGGCTTCCCCGGCCGGGCCGCTCCTACCGCGTAGGACTGGATCTCACGCTCTGACCCCGACTACCATGCGGCTCCTCTCGGCGTTCCGGCGATGGATGGCTCTCTTCCTGATCGTCGTAAGCGGTGTGGCGTGCCAGTCGCCCACCTCGCCCTCTAAGGCTCCGGCCCAGTACGATCAACTCGTGCAGCGGGTGCTGGTCAACGCAGAAGCACGCCCCGATACGTCCTTTTTCTGGCTCTCAAACACGGGCGACACCCAGGCCCGCAGTCTCATGCTGGAACTGGGTGTCGACTATCTACGCTACGATCGTTCGGCGGACGTTCTCTGTCTGTGGACTGGGGAAGGGCTCTGGCCGGCCCGCGGCTACGTGACGGCTCCCGAATCGGGACGAGTCCCAACTGATTCGGTGGGGGCCCTCTGCGACATCGAAGGCAGGTGTACAGTCGAGGGGGTGACCGACACCTGGAGTCAGTTTCGGTGTGAATAGCCCAGTCATTCGAGCGTGTCCCCCTTCTGAGTTTCTGGGTCCCGGTACGTCCCACTAGGCTGAAGGCGGTGTGTCCGCCCGGGTCAGTCTTCGTCCATGGGAGCGGCTTGGGCAATGGCCTTGGCCGGGCGGGTGATGGTATAGCTGTGAGCCTCGGCGCGGGCGTCGAACAGCGGCTTCACGTCGGCCCAGGTTGAGCGAAAGAGGTTGCTGTGCCGATACCGTTCGAGGGCTTCCTCACTCTCCCAGCGGCTGTGGGTGCTGAACACGGTCGGGGCGTCCGCGTCGCGCCAAAGCTCAAGGTGGTGGCAGCCCGGAAAGGCGCGAATTTGCGGGGCGGTTTCGTCGAATCGCGCGAAGAATTTGTCGACGGCATCGGGGGCAAACGTCATGCGGACGATGCGGATGAGCATTCTGGTCGGTTAAAGGTTGAAGGGTGGGAAGGTTGAAGATTGTGGAGGACCTACAGATCGAGAGATTAGGAGTTGAGGAGGTGCTGGCCGATTCGGCACTCCAGGCAGCCGCCGGTCGTACAGTACTTTCGGTAGAGTTGGTGCTGGCCCTGCGCCTCGAAGGCCGACTGGGCCGGGGTGCCGAGGTCGCGGAAGCGGCGCACGACGGTGTCGCGAGAGGGGGAAAGGGAGCGGATAACATCGAAGGCGGCATCGGCCTGAGCGGCATCTTCTCGACGGTCGGCGTCGAGCAGGAGCGTGGGCAGCACGGCGTTGACCAGCAGGGTGTCCCGTCGCGAGGGGCCCAGGCTCGGGTCGTGCTCGGAGGCCGATTTGGTGAGGTGGTAATGGGTGCGCCAGAACGACGGAGGGGAGGCCGTCAGGGCATCCGTCAAAGCGGTGGCCGAGTCGTCCGCCCCCAGTGCTTCGTGGAGGGTCGGTAGGGGATCGTCGGCGAGAAGGTTGTCTTTTGCGTACCAGGCCACGGCCTGAGCGATGCGGAGCGGGGGAAAGTTGTTGGGGCGGAGCCGAAAGAAGGTCCAGCTCGTCGATTCCATCTCGGGGACATCAAATTCGACCTGAAGGCGCCGGTAACGGTCGCATAGGTCCATCGCGTAATCGGCCGTCTCGCGGTCGGCGTCGAGCAGGTCCCGGGGCTCGGGGAGCAGGCCGGCGACGCCGAGGTGCAGGGCCTCGCGGTTGCGGGGCCTGTCCAGGTTGCGGACAAGCGATGGGGGAAGGCGCCGCGCGAGGGTCGTCATCGGCTCGTCGTTCTTTGAATAGCCGAGACCCGCGAAGAGGCGCTCGTGGAGGTTTTCTTCCAGGCTCGCGTCCCGCCCGCCCAATCGATCCCGCTTCTCAGCCAGGCGCTGGCGGGCGAGGTGGGCCATCCAGTCGCGCTTGGTGGACTCGGGCACCTCGTCCCAGCGGGACGCGCAGGGCAGTTCGTCCTCGTCCTTGCGGGTGTGGAAGTTGTGCAGCAGTTCGCGAAGGGGGGTGTCGAGGCGCGGGTACAGCACGATCTCCGGGACCGTCGACTCGTCGGCGCGGAGGAGGCCGCCGGTCCACACGTCGGCGTGGAGGGTGACGTGGAGGACGACGCTGTCGTAGCGGGGGTCGCTGTTGTGGTCGTGCTGAAACCAGTCCCCGGAGGTGGTGTGGATTTCAACGTGGCCCCGCCAGTCCATGTCGCCGATGCGAACGTGCGCATTTCGGAAGTCGGGGCCGGCGTCGGAATTGGGGCGGCCGGTATGGAGGATCCGGACGGGCTCGCCCTCGGTCGTCGTCAGGTGGTCGGCGTCGAAGCGTTGGTGGCGCCACAGGTCGTGGACCAGGGCCTCGGGCACCTGTACGTCAGGATCGGGCTCCTGGAGGGCGACGGCCACGCGGGTGTCGTCGATGTCGTAAAGTTGATAGGCGGGGGTGGTGTCGGACATGGGCGGACGGAGATCGTTCACGCGTTCGTTCACCCATACAGACACCTCATTGCCGTGAATCTAACGCTAAGGGACCTTTCTACACTGTGATCATACCAATTTTGCGGGATCGATGAGCACGTTGACCACGATCCGTCTGGGCTGCTTCTCTTCTACCGGGGAAAATCTCAGATCAGGCACATCGGTGCTTGAAGCAGTTTCTTCAGGCATCGAGGACGAACCTTCTACTGCCGGTGTCCCGCCTCCCCTCCGAGCGTTCTCGGATATTCCTCAATCCCTCAGGGAAGACGCTCCTCTCACGAGGGAAAATCAACACGCCAGCTACTGAACAGTGCATGATGATTCTCGGCAATCGGTATCAGTCTCCGTTTAACGCGTCCCGAAGGCTGCGCGAGGCTCCCGCCGCCGCGTCGGCATAGTCGGCGCCTTCGGAGGCGTAGAGGATGCTGCGGCTGGAGTTCACGAGCACAGGGCCCTCGTCGGTCGCCGCCGCGTCCATTACCTCGGCGGGGTCGCCCCCTTGCGCCCCCACGCCCGGGACGAGGAAGGGGAGGGTGGGCGCGTCGGCCCGGAGCTGCGCCAGCGCCTCGGGCGCGGTGGCCCCTACCACAAGTCCCGCCGTGCCGTCGGCCGCGGCCGACCAGTCGGCCACGTGCCGGGCGACGTGGCGGTAGAGGGGCGTGCCGTCGCAGGTGCAGGCCTC
>CAYULG010000238.1:0-4264 GCA_964445365.1 uncultured Salinivenus sp.
TTTTCGGGTTTGACCGCTCCGACGTTTCCTTACAAGCAGGGAAAACGTACTCTCGACAACAGATGCGATAGCCCTGGGCCCCCACAGGCACACCCCTTGCACGCCTGAACTAGGTCCACGAACGTCAGTAGCACGTTGCTCAAGCGATGGCTCCGGCTCGTCCCCGCACCAACTGTCCCCCACCATGCCCGATTCCGAGGCCGACCTCTCGCCCGGCACCCTGCTCATCTCGGCGCCCATGATGCAGGACCCCAATTTCCGCCGGACGGTGGTTCTGCTCTGCGAGCACGAGCCGGGCGAAGGCACGTTCGGCCTCACGCTTAATCGAGAGATCGACGTACAGCTTGGGGACGTGCTGGAGGACTTCGTGGCGTACGACCCGCCCCTCTATCTCGGCGGGCCCGTCCAGCGCGAGACGTTGCACTACCTCCACACCCGCCCAAACGACATCCCCGGCGGCGTGTCCCTGTCCGGCGATGTGACGTGGGGCGGCAACTTCGAAACGGTGCAGCAAATCGTGAAGGGCGGCGACGCCTCGTTCGACGACCTGCGCTTCTTCTTGGGATACGCCGGCTGGGGCCCCGGCCAGCTGGAGGCGGAGCTCGACGAGGAGGCCTGGATCACGGCCCCGGACGCCGCCGACCTCATCTTCGACACCGAGCCCGACATCCTCTGGCGCACCGTGCTCCGTCAACTGGGCGGCGAGTACGCCGTGCTCGCCAACTTCCCCGACGACCCGCGCATGAATTAGTGCGTTTTGGGGTGGAGGGTTGAGCGTTGGGCGCTCAATCGGAACCGCAACGCCTGCACGGAATGGACAGGGCAATCGCATGTTACAGCGTTGATCGGAGGCTGGAGGCTCAGTTGCCTTCCGATGATTCGATTCTGCCGGGAATGAGTGGGAGAATGGGGGAGACGGAGAGTGGGGAAGAACGCTTTTCGTCTGCAGGTAGCGGTGTTGAGCAGCCGGACTAAGATGCAATCGTCCTGCCGGAATGGAATGCCTCTTGAAGGCCCCGGCAATCGCAGCTTCCCCGCCACCGACTTGTCTTTGTCGTCGATTGAGGCGGTACGACCGTGCGCTCCACTCCCATTCCCCCGTTCGCCCGCGCTTCCCCAGCCGTATTGTCCATCGATGGCAGTCAAGCCCCCGTCCCCAACAGAAATTTTTAACATGCGATCGCCCCGTCTTGACGGTGAGCCTCGGAATCCTTTCGCCGTCGGCGCGTTATACAGGGGGTGGATGAGGACGCGTGCTCGTCTTTCGTCCCCTCTCGTGACTCATGACTGTGCAGGGCAGCACACGTAGGGCATCGTTCGGCGTCGCCTGACGATGCTCCGACGCTTCGACTAGCACTACCACCAACTCGCACGCTTATGCCTGGTACGCCCGAAAACACGAAGACCGACGACGAGCGGGAGCTGAACTTCTGGGAGAACCTCTACTTCCCGGAGCTCTTCAAAGGGCTCGGTTACTCGTTCAACAAGATCACGAGCGAGCCCACCTACACCTTCGAGTATCCGGAGGAACAGTGGTATCCCCCCGATAGCTACCGCGGCCGACCGGTGCTCGTGGAGGAAGAGGGGCGCCCCCGATGCGTCTCGTGCAACCTGTGCGCCCGCGCCTGTCCCCCGCTCGCCATCTCCATGCAGTCGAAGGAGGTGAACAACGTGAAGGAGCGGGAGCCGGAGTGGTTCGAGATCAACATGCTCCGTTGCATCTACTGCGGCTTCTGCGAGGAGGTGTGCCCGGAGGAGGCCATCGTGATGTCGAAGGAGTACGACCTCACGTTCCAGAGCCGCGACGAGGCGGTCTTCGACCTCCAGGACCTTCTCAAGTCCACTGACCAACTGCAGGACCGGCTCGAATACCTCGACCAGTACAAGAACAAGCAGTTCGGACAGCAGTGGGAGTTCCAGAAGGACAACAACCTCCACAGCGTGAAGGACCAGAACTTCTTAGACTGGCTGGCGGAGGAGGGCATGGACGAACTGGAGACGACGCACACACGCGACGACCGCATGGCCACGGAGGGCGACCAGGACTGGGGCTCAGAGCGGCACGAGCCCGAACCCAAGCCGCACGCCGCCGAGTAAGTGTGTAACTCAAGTTGTGAGTTGGCGGGTTTTGGGTTGAGCGTTTACGCAATTGGACGCTGAAACCGATCGAAAATCCGGGAATGACCGCGGATTTCCGTGGTTTCGGTTTGGCTGGGCTACTGGAAACACAACCCTCAACTCACACAACGCATAACCCACAACCTGGGTTGTGTAGGGTTGGAAGTTTGAAGGTATGGAAGAGGTCTCACTAGAGAGGTCTCACCAGCTCTACTTCCACACGTCCACCCATCCATAGATCCATACCTAAAGCCATGAGTGACGAAGTCACGGATATCGAGCAAGCAAAGGAAGAGGACCCCGAGGCCCTGCGCGACGCGCTGCTCGACCAGCTCGCCTACCTCGTCGACGAGATTGAGGCACTTCAGACAGTGATCGGCGGACTGCCCGAACAGATCAAGAGCGGGCGCCCGGCCCCCGACACCCTCACGATGAAGGAGCTCTACGGGGCCATCGCTACGCTCGACACAGAGGTGCGTCGGCCCCGCATCGAGCGCATCCTCGACGAAGAGAGCCCGGCGCTCACGACCGTCGATCCGGACGAGGAAGCCCGCGCGGCCGACTGGAACGAGCAGGAGCTACCCGTTATCCTCGACCGCGTCCGAGAAGCCCGACACGAACTCGTCAATGTCCTGACGGACCTCCCGTTGACGGCCTGGCACCGCACCGCCACGCTCGACGACGAGTCGGTCACCCTCTTCGACCTCGTGCACCGCGCCACCCAGGCCGACGCCGAGCGCCTCCGCGATCTCGGCTACCGCCTCCACGGCGCCCACCTCTCCGAACGCGACGAACCCCTGCCCACCTGACGAACTTGGAGTGCGGAGTTCGGAAGGGGAAATTGTGGAGCGCCTCATTCCACACTCCACATTCCACACTCCACATTCCACAATTCACACGCAGAAATGGCAAAAGACACCGGTCCGTCCTACGACGACCTCGCCACCGCCTTTCGGCACGAAAACTTCGATCCCCTCTACTTCTTCTTCGGCGAGGAGACGTTCCTGATCGACGAGCTGCAAGAGCTACTGATCGAGCACGCCCTTGTCCCCCACCAGCACGACTTCAACCTCGACGTGGTGTACGGGTCGGAGACCGAGGCCTCCGAGGTCGTGGGGCTGTGCCAGGGCTTTCCGGCCGGGGCCGAACGCCGCGTCGTTATCGTGCGCGAGTTCGAAAAGCTGGAGAACAACCGCCAGTTCAAGGAATATGCGGAGCAGCCCAACACGAGCGCCGTCGTCCTGCTCACCTGCACCGAGAAGCCCAACCTCAGCGCCCATCCCTATCGCGCCCTGAAGAAGAACGCGACGTGGTCGGAGTTCGAGTCGCCCTACGACAACGAGATGCCGGGCTGGATCCAGGACTACGTGAACGGGCAGGGCTACGAAATTGAGCCAAAGGCCATCCAGATGCTGGCCGATTACGTAGGCACTGACCTCCAGCGGGCCGCCAGCGAGATCGAGAAGCTGATGACGTTTGCCGGGGACCGCACTCGCCTCACCGGCGACGACGTGCTCGCCGCCAGCGGCCAGACGCGCGAGTTTAACGTCTTCGAACTGCAGAATGCCATCGGGGAGGGCCGTCACGCCGACGCGGCCCGCATCGCCGAGCGCATCCTGCAGCAGGCCTCGAACCCGCAAAGCGAGGCCGTCATGATGGTGGCAGTGCTCAATGGCTACTTCGACAAGCTGTGGAAGCTGCAGGCACCGGACGCCCAGCGCAAAAACAAGTACGACGTGGCTAAACTCATCGGCGTTCCCCCGTTCTTTGCCGACGAGTACAAGCAGGCCGCCCAGCGCTACACCCGAACGGCCATCGCCGACGCGTACAGCGCCCTCCTCGCCGCCGACTACGAGCTCAAGGGCGGGTCCGCCCGCACCGCCTCTCTCATTCTGACCCTCCTGTTGCGCCGCCTCCTCCCCCCGAAGGCTCGTCCCGCCAGAACTCGATAACGCACGTTGCGAAGGTGCGAACGTTCTGTCGCGAACGACGGCCGACCGTGGACGACGGTCCGCCACAGGCACGATATTCGGCGGTTTGCGGTCTGTCAGCCTCTGCTCGACCGCTGTCAACATCCGTCGTCGGATCGACAGCACGTAGGTCGCAACTTCGGTTCGATAAGTAGGCCGTCTGCCGGCCAGAAACG
>CAYULG010000239.1:0-4257 GCA_964445365.1 uncultured Salinivenus sp.
CCATGCCGCCCGACCAGTCCGACGGAACGCACGCTCGCCGCGTGCAAGACGGGGACCGCGAGGCGTTTCGCATCCTTGTCGACCGGTACGAGGGCATGGTGTTCGACCTCGCGCACCAGTACGCCGACAGCCCTGAAGACGCCGAGGACCTGGCCCAGGACGCGTTCATACGGGCGTATCGTCGGATTGAGGATCTGAAGAACCCGGACCGGTTTGCGTCCTGGCTTTACGGCATTGCCCTCAACCGCTGTCGGGACTACGCCAAGAACGTGCGGCGTGAAACGTACGCGTTCAGCCGCACCGAAGAGCAGGAGGACGCCGACGCTCTGGCCGGCGAGGATCGGGGACAGGTCGACGATCTCATTACGGAGGAGCGGAGCGAGCACTTGTGGGCGGCGCTCGATGACCTCTCGTCCACCTACGCTACGCCGTTCCTCCTCAAATACCGAGACGGACTAACCTACAAGGCCATGTCGAAGCGCCTGGACGTATCGGTGAGCGCCTTGAAGGTGCGCGTCCATCGTGCTCGCAAGAAGCTTCGCAACCTGCTGGAGGACCGCCATGATGAATGACGAGCCCGACCTGCTTGTGCAGCGGTTTGTTGACGGGGACCTGTCGGACGCGGAGGTGAAGGAAGCCCTTCACCGCATCGCCGACGATGCGGAGGCTCGGGACCTGCTTCAGTTCGAACTCCGCATGACCCAGGACCTCGCGGCGACCCGCTCGACCTCGCCGCCCCGCGACTTTGCGGACCGCACAATGGCGGCGGTGGCGCAGGAACCGGCGCCCGGCGAGGAACCCGCCTCGCTCTGGGACCCCCTCGCGGTCGTTTGGGAGGCGCTCACAGGGCGGGTCACCCTGCGGGTGCGGCCCGCGTCCGCCCTCGTTGGGATGCTTCTGGCCGGAATGGTCGTTTGGGCGGTGTGGCCGGCCGCCCTCCCGACGACGGCGACCGGTCCGCAGGCCGCCTCGGAGGGGTCTGCGAAAACGCAGACGATGCAGCAGACGACGGCCCAGACCGCCGAGCGGAAGGAGACGGTGTGGATCCGCTTTCTCTACACCAACAGCGACGCAGACTCGGTGGCGGTGGCGGGCGACTTCAGCGAGTGGGAGCCCGTGTCGCTCTCGCCCCGCACCGTAAACGGCGAGACGGTCTGGACGGGCCTCGTGCCCGTCTCGCGCGGTGAACACGAGTACCAGTTTTTGATAAATGGGGACCGTTGGGTCACCGACCCCCTTGCTCCCGTGAAGCGGAGTGACGGGTTTGGGGCCGAAAATGCCGTCCTCAACGTCTAGCGCCCGCGATCCTGGTACTCGCGAAGCGGGCTCGGTTTTATGTGGCGACTGCTACTTTCACTTATCCTTTTCATGGGAGCGGGCGTTGGATCTGCTTCGGCGCAGCAGTGGAGCGGAACGGCGGCCGTGGACGTGGCTGGCGGGTATCAGACGAATCTGTACCTGGATCCGGTGTTGGAAACCTGGAACGCGGACGTGACGCCGGCCCTCGCGGCCCTCACGCCGCGGTTGGGCCTGAGCCGGACGACGAGCCGAACGCGCCTGGACCTGACGGTCCGGTCGCGCCTCCATCCCCGCCGCACCGACACGCCGCAACTGACACAGAGCACCCTTCGGTTTCGCTACCACCTGACGCCCGAGTGGACGCTGGGGGCAACCGGTGGGGGCACACGATACCGGTTTACGACCACAACTAACAGCGATCCTCCTACCGTCCGGGAGAGCTGGTGGCTCCTTCCAGCTCTTCAGTGGACACCGACCGACGAGACCATGTTCACCTTCCGCACCGGCCTTACCCAGCGCGTCGAGCGCTCCTTCTCGGCGACGGATCGGCAGACCAGTGGGCTCGCCTCCCTCCGCGCAACCCGCTGGCTGACGGACCGGGTCCGGGGCGGTCTACGGCTCTACGTGAGCGACGGGCGCACCTCGCTGGCCGAGACGGGGTTTGGGGGAACGGGGGGCTCGCTTTCGGCCACCTACTGGCCGACAAGTGCCGTCTCGGTCCGCGGAACGGTGGGGGCCGAGCAGCTGCGGTACGAGACGGGGGACGCAACGGCCCGCGACTGGATTGGGCGGGTGGGAATAGAGGCTGAGTGGACTCTTCGGCCCACGATCACACTCTTTGGACGCACGAAAGCATTGTACGCTGCCCTCGACCAGCAAGACTCGGGGACCACGGACCTCCACGTATCCGGAGGGCTTCGCCTCCAGGTGCAGCGCGTGCTCGGGGGAACCAGCGATCCGCCGCCGCAGCGCCGCGTCTGCCGCAACACCGACGACGGTCTGCGCCTTCGCGTGCCCTACGACGGAGACGGAAAGGTGCACGTAACGGGCGACTTTAACGGCTGGTCTCTACCGGGCGTCCCCCTGACCCCGGCGGACGGAGGCGCATGGCAGACCACGCTTGACCTCCCGTCCGGCCGCTACGCCTATCGCTTCCGGGTGGTTGACGGTGACCAGGAACGATGGCTCGACCTTCCTTCTTACGCGCAGACCGCTCAGGACGCGTTCGGCAGCACCAACGGCATCTGCACAGTCCACTGAGGTTATGGCTCTTTCGCACCACCCCATTGGGACCGACCGGGTCGTTCTCGGAGGAGACCCTTCCCTCGCGGGGTTGACCCGCCTGGTAGGGAGGGCCCCCCTCGTGGGGCTCGTCCTCCTCGTGCTCCTCCTGCCAATGAGTGCGGCGGGGCAGGACGGTGCGGTCTCGTCCCTTATCGAGCGAGGCCGGCAGGCCGGGGTGGACGCCGATCTCATGCGTGAGGTGGTGTCGCGGGCCGAACGCGCAGGCCGCGGCTCGGAGCAAACCGCCGAGCTGCTCCGTCCGGCCGTCTCTCTGGCCGAGAAAGGGTTGCCCACGGAACCGCTCCTGAACAAGACGCTCGAAGGGCTCGCCAAGCGGGTGCCGTCCGGTCGCATGACGCCGGTTCTGCAGACGCTCCAGACCAACACCGAGCGGGCAGGGGCCGTGGTGTCGACGTGGCTGAATCGGGACGACGTCAAACAGCTCATCGGGGATTCGAAGGAGCCGTCCGCCGCCCGTGAAGAGATGATTACCACAGCCACCGAAGCCCAGCAGCAGAACGTTCCGCTCGAAACCGTTGAGCAATTCCTCGACGCCCTGCCGGCCGCCGTTGAGCAACAGTCCGTGTCGCTCTCGCAGGTCGCCACGGCGGTTGGTGTGATGCCGGACCTGCCGGGAGCCGAAAGTAACCCGCAGGTGAACCAGCAACTGCTGACCGCCGCCCTCGATGCCGGATACGACGGGGAGTCGCTGCGACAGCTTCCGGCGGCGCTCGAAAGTGCCCGGCGTCAGACGCAGCGTCCGGAGAGGGCGGTTGCGCGCGGAGCCACCCAGGCCATTGCACAAGGGACCTCGGCCGCCCGCGTGTTGCGAAACCTGTTCCAGGGATCGGTCCCGGGAGGCGGCCCCTCGGCAAGTGCGGGCAATGGTCCGCCCGACGCGCCGCCGGGTCAGGGAAAGCCCCCCGGGCGGGAAGGGAAACCACCGGGCGCGGGACCGCCCGGTGATCCAGGCGGCGGCCCTCCCGACGACGATCCGGGCGGCGGTCCGCCCGACGATAATCCTGGGGGCGGAGGATGAGCCCCTCCAATGCTCGTTACATGTCACTCTTCTCCTGTTTGAAGATGCGGGTCTTCATCGTACCGTCGGGGGTGACGTAGGCCCGGAACATCCCAGTGGTCGTGAACGGCATGGCCATGTTGCCGTCTGGGTCCAGGACGATGAGGCCGCCGACGCCGCCCAGCGCCTCGGCTTCCTCGACCGCCGCCCGCGCCGCCTTCTGCAACGAAGCGCCCCCATGCCGTACCCGTGAGGCGACGTTGTGCGCGGCCACGCTGCGGATGTAGAACTCGCCCTGGCCCGTGGCCGACACGGCGACCGACTCGTTGCTGGCGTAGGTGCCCGCCCCGATCGAGGGCGAGTCGCCGATGCGCCCGAAGCGCTTGTTCGAAATGCCCCCGGTCGAGGTCCCGGCGGCCAGGTTGCCGTCCTGGTCGAGCGCCACGGCGCCGACGGTGCCAACCTTGTCCGCGTCGCTCTCCGACGGCAGGGCCGCGCCCTCGCCCGAGCTGGTGCGCCGGCTGTCGATGATAAAGTAGTCGTTCTCGACCTGCTCCAGGCCATTTTGCTCGGCGAACGTCTCGGCGCCCTCCTGGGCCAAAAAGACGTGCTTCGACTCCGTCATGATGGTGCGGGCCAGCCGAATGGGATGCTTC
>CAYULG010000240.1:0-4233 GCA_964445365.1 uncultured Salinivenus sp.
CGGACATGCTCTACTCGTCCGTCTGTTTTGCCTCCTTCCAGAGCTTCGCGGCCGACGAGAGGTCCGCCTCGTCGATGGAGGAGCCGTTCTCGTCGAGCCGCTCTTCGACGTGCTGAAAGCGGCGGAGGAACTTGTCGTTCGTCTCGCGAAGAGCATTTTCGGGATTGATGCCGGCCTGCCGCGCGAAGTTGGTGAGCGCGAACAAGAGGTCCCCGAACTCCGCCTCGCGTTCGTCCGCATCGGCATTCCTCTCGACGGACTCCCGAAACTCCGCCAGCTCTTCCTCGACCTTCCCCCAGGCCTGGTCGCGATCCAGAAAATCGAACCCCACCCCGGCGGCCTTCTCCTGCATGCGGTGGGCGCGAAGCAACCCGGGGAGTTGCGCGGGCACGCCGTCAAGCACCGACGTTGAGTCCTCCTCATCTTTCTCCTGCTGCTTAATCTCTTCCCAGGACGCCGCTACCTCGTCGGGGTCGTCGGCCGACTGGTCTCCAAACACGTGGGGATGACGCCGCACCAGCTTGTCCGTTTCCGCCTCAATCACGTCCGCCAGCGTGAAGTGCCCCTCCTCCTCGGCAATCACCGAATGGAAGAGTACGTGCAGAAAGACATCCCCGAGCTCCTCCGCCAGCTCGTCCCAGTCCTCCGTGTCGATCGCCTCAACGACCTCGTACGCCTCCTCGATGAGCAAATGCTTCACCGACTCGTGCGTCTGCTCGCGGTCCCACGGGCAGTCGCGACGCAGCTGCTTGACGATGGCCGCAAAATCGGCGTACGCCTCCAACCGCTCGGGCGGCTCGGCGAACTGGGCCTCGTAGATTTTTTCAGTGGGGTCGGTCGTCGTCGAATCGGACATGAAGCGTCGGGCGTGGGCTATTGTGTGAGGGCGTCGACGAAGAGACTCTACACGCGTCGCTGCGTCGTGTTTGTGTGTGCCCTTCTCCACATCCAGGAGGTCCCTCGTCCCCTGTGCCGGAACATTCAGGCTCTTTTCTTGTCTCACATACGCGGCAACGAAAAACACCCGCCCTGAGCGGGTCGATTTGCCGATTGCTCTTTCACTTATGGGGATGACACGGCTTCGACGTGTAGTAAACGTGCAGCAGGCTGTCCTGCCGAGCATCCTGATACGCTCGTAAACCCTGTCAGGAACTTGTAAATGCGGACGATTATTCGTACGCGATGGCGGCGTAACAGCCCCCATCTGTCCTGCGTCGCTCCTGACCCTTGGGGAGCGTAGGACATCGACAAAAAGGGTGTAGTCGTCGCGTTCTCCGACTGCGGACGTGACGGCGAATCTTAATCGGTCTTAGCGTGGTCCTGGCCTCGTGGACGGGCACACGGACGACGCGAACCTTCAATGCATCCACTATGCAGGTAGAGGTTTGACTTGTACGGCTACACGGACCCGGGTTCGACTCCCGGCATCTCCACAATGCGTTCCTTCTAAACCCCGTAGGCTCACTGGCTTGCGGGGTTTTTCTTTTGGTCCCGTCGCGTCGCGAAAGGATGTCGTTTGCGGATCCGTTTGTCCGTGAGATCGCGGCCGTCCACAGACGATCACCTTTTCCATGCCCTCGGATGACGCCCCAGACGAAGGGCTGTCGTTCGCCCCCGACGCTCCGTACGGGGTTCAAAATCCGTTTGCGTCAATCGTCTTGGGCATCGTACGTGAGGGGCTCACAGCCAATCTGCTCCCGACGTCTCTCCAGGTTCCTGACTTGGCCTCCTCTGCGTCGGTGAGGCGTTCGTAGCAGCCCGCACAATGAGAAGCGCGCTGCGGGGACCGTGGCCCAAAAG
This sequence comes from uncultured Salinivenus sp., assembly GCA_964445365.1. Classification (GTDB taxonomy): domain Bacteria; phylum Bacteroidota; class Rhodothermia; order Rhodothermales; family Salinibacteraceae; genus Salinibacter. The sequence continues at coordinate 1,801 of CAYULG010000240.1, forward strand.
GTTGACCGAACGATCAGCCGCTGGTAGCCCCGCCCTCTGAAGGCCAGACCTCAGTTCGAGTGGTTGCCGAGCGTCGTCAACTCGACATTTTACGGGAGACTGAACGACTCTCTCGGTCACCGCCGAAGATCGGCATCTCCCCATCACCGCTTCTGATCGTACGGCCCGGGGGGTCTTCTTATTCTGCCACGAACGGTCTGCCCACTGATAGGCGCGGCCATCCGGACGAGGGCGGACCGGAGGGAACCCACCGCGTATTATCCTCCACGAACCGGGAGCGCTTTTCCGGCCAGGAGCGACGTTCACCTCTCGCGCGCCGCTTCCACCGGCTCGTTCAGACCGTCGGTTGGAAGCGAGTGCTGAACCATCAGGCTTTGGTCGAGCAGGTCGTGGAGCTTCGCGTTCCAGGTCCCGGCATTCTTCCGGAGTTGAAGGGGCACGGCCTGTCCATCGCCGAGACCAAGCAGAAGGTTGACGTCGTCGAGGACGGCCCACCACTTCACCCGATCGATGCGCTTCACAGGAACGACGCGCCGATAGCGTCCCCGCCACGTCCACCCCTGAATGCAAACTCTATCCGTGTAGAGGTGCGCCCATCCAAACCAGAGCGAGCGATGGGGCAGATAGCATCGATTGGAGAGCAACGGCGATCCGTTCGTGTGAGGCATTGGCAGAGACGTGGTCGCTTTTGAAGAGTTGCTGGATGACGGATGTATCTGTGAAGAAAGGAGAAATCAGAAGCATTATCCGGCCGCCTGCAGGGTCCGAAGTTCGGCGTCCGGGAGGGGCTCGTAGAGGGATCCGGTACTACGTCCTCGCATGGCGCGGGCCAGGGCCTGCGCCAGGGCCGTGAGCACGAGGCGCACCCGCACGTTGCGCTCCGTCAGGTGCAGGGCCTCCTCGACGATCGTGACCATTCCCTCAAGATCGGCGTCGGGCAGATTGCGGCAGAAGCGGGCGACGGCCTCGGCCTGGTCCACGTTCACCAGGGGCGCTTCCTCCCCCATCGTACGGTACAACATGAGGTCCCGCACCCAGCGCAGCATGAGTCGCAGCACACTCTTCACCTGCTCGCGCCCCTGCCCCGCAATCTCCTGGATGCAACGCGTGAGGGACTCGACCTTCTGCGAGTAGGCCGCCCGGAAGTAGTCGAGCACCAGCTCACGGCTCGTCATGAGGGCTTCGTTCTGGGCGAGGTCGAGCGCGTGGCTGTAGGACCCGTCTGCCATCCGGGCAAGCATCGCCGCCGCGTCCGGATCTGCGTCCTCGCGCTCGACCAGGGCGTCTTCGATGGATGCGGGCAGCAGCGGGTCGAACCGGAGGCGCTGGCACCGCGACACGATGGTGGGCAGTAGCTGCTCGGGCCGGTTCGTGGTGAGAAGAAAGACGGTCTGCGGCGGCGGCTCCTCCAGCAACTTCAGAAAGGCGTTGGCCGCCGTCTCATTCATGTGCTCCACGTCGGTGACGAGGGCCACCTTGTACGCCCCCTCTCCCGGCCGAAAGCTCATGGGCCGCAGCAGGTCGTCTTGCACGCGGTCGATGTGGTACATGACCTGCTTGTTCGAGGTCTCCGACGGGTCCGAGAGCGAGGGGCGCCGCACAAAGTCGACGGCCGCGTACGGGTTCTCCCCGAGGCGCTGGATGCGCTCGGCCACGTCGCCCTCGTCGGTCCCCTTCGGATAGGGAAACAGGACGTGCACGTCGGGATGCACCATGCGGCGCGTCTTCTGGCACGCGCGGCACTCGTCGCAGGCCTCAGCGGTCTGTTCGGTGCACTGCAGCGCCCGGGCCAGTTCCAACGCCACGGCCCGCTTGCCCACCCCTTCCGGCCCGTGAAAGAGATAGGCGTGCGCCACACGCTCTTGCTGGAGGGCGCGGCGCAGCGTTCCCACGACCCGCTCCTGATCGAGGATCGATTGCCAGGCCATTGGCGGACAAACGGTGGAGAAGAATCGTGAACTGCCCGTAAGGTATGAAGGAAAAGAAACGGTGACAACCCTGCCCGGACCGCCGATGAGCACCGAGAGTGGATAGATCGTGGCTTGATTGCCTCCACTCCGGGCCGCTCACCCAAGAGCCCAACGGGCGGGCATGGGACCGAAGGCGATCAGAAGGAGCAGAGCCGCTCCTCCGAGCCGGCCGACACCGATTCGCGGCAACGCAGGGTCAAGAGTGAATTGTAACGACGACGCTCACCTGACCCGGGCAGGGGAACCATAAGTTCTGATCATCACCATCCGAACTGCGACGTACGACGAAGAATCCATTCGCTCGTCTCGTGACTTCTGGTCCGCGAAGCTGCGGTGCTTTACCGGTACAGCCCGTAAGCGGCAGAAGCCCGGGTGTGAAAGTAGGGTGCGGGCGCGTATGACCTACGCTCAGGTTTCCCGTTTATGTCCCGAGCCGTCTCCCGCAGCTCTCTTCCCGAACCGG
>CAYULG010000241.1:0-4223 GCA_964445365.1 uncultured Salinivenus sp.
CCTGAGCCTCGGTCATCTTGTGGAGAGGCTTGATGGGGACGCTGGGGTCCTCCTTACGGTACTCGACGAGGTAGACACGCCCGCCGGGCACGAGGGCGTCCTTGAGGTTCAGCATCATCTCGCGCGGGTGAGAGAACTCGTGGTAGGCATCCACCATGAGGGCGGCGTTGACGGAGTCGGAGGGCAGGTTGGGGTCGGTGACGGTGCCGCGAACGGGCGTCACGTTGTCGACGCCCTGCTCGTCCATCTTCGAGCGCACGATGTCGAGCATCTCCGGCTGAATGTCGACGGCGAAGACGCGGCCCTCCGGCACCCGCGGCGCGATGCGGAAGGAGAAGTAACCCGTCCCGGCGCCAATGTCGGCCACCACCTCATTCGGGGCGAGGCGCATGCTGTCCACGAGGAGTTCGGGCTTTTCCTTCTCCGCACGCTCGTCACGTTCGAGCCAGGCGGCGCCTCGATGGCCCATTACCTGCGAGATTTCCCGGCCCATGTATACCTTCCCGGTGCCGTCGCGGCTCGGTGTGGTTTGGGTGTACACGTCGCTCGTGTCCGCCGCGTCGGCCTCAGGGGCAGCGTCCTCCGACGCGGTTTGGCAGCCGGCGGTCGGGGCGGCGGCGAGGATCGTGGCCAGGAGCAACGTGCCCCCCGCGGCGATACGAGATAGCGAGAATGGACCGGGCATCATGGGCAACGTGGCGGGAAATGGTCGACGGAAAAAGCGCGATCTTGAACGCGCAGCGGAATCGGCGGGTTGGTAACGAGGTCGGAACCAATCGCTCCACCTAGGCGGGCGGGGTGAAAGGAAGATTGCGCATGATCGACGGCAGGACATTCTTGACGTGCATTCCGAGACTGGGGCGCAGGTTGTGAATTCGATCCATCTCTCCCTCCGTCAGCGAAAAGTCGATGACGTCGATATTGGCTGCCAGGTGGTCGCGACCCGTGGCCTTCGGGATGGCGACGTCGCCGTCCTGCTGAATCAGCCAGCGAAGGGCCACCTGCGCCGCCGACTTATCGTATTGGGCTCCGATCTTCGCAAGTGTCTCGTCGTCAAGTACGGCCCCCCGGGCCAGCGGACTGTACGCCGTGAGCGCCACGTTGTGGTCGGCGCAGACCGTCTGGAGGGCCGACTGGTCCTTGTAGGGATGGTAGAGGACCTGATTGGTGACGAGCGGGACGTCGGAGACACGAAGCGCCTCCCGGAGTTGCGCGGCCGTGAAGTTGCTCACGCCGAGGTGCCGAACCAGCCCCTCTTCCCGGAGCGCTTCCATGGTCCCCAGCGTCTCCTCGACGGGCACGAGCGGGTGAGGCCAGTGAATCAGCAGTAGGTCAACGGCGTCAACCCCGAGCTTCGTCAGGCTTGTTCGGACCGACGACTGCACGTCGTCGGGCTGGAGGTTGGTCCGCCAGACTTTCGTCGTCAAGAAAACGTCCTCGCGGTTCACGTCGGCGGTAGCGAGGCCCTCGCCCACCGCAGACTCGTTGCCGTAGACCTGCGCGGTGTCAATGTGCCGGTAGCCCATCTCTAGGGCCGTCTCCACGGTTTCCACACACTGCGGGCCGGTATTTTGCCAGGTGCCCAGTCCAAGGGCGGGAATGCGGGCGCCGTTCGCCTCGACGTGGGGGATGGAAGAGGCCGAATCGACGGTCATAGGCGAGCAGTCTCTAATACAAAGTGCTGAGGATTACGTGCACTTCGCTACGGGATCGTGCAACGGGTCGTTGCGAGACACGCCTCCCGTTCCCTTCGGATCAGTGCGGTGCAGTCCGTCGAGCTGACGCCGGCATTTATTCCAGCCCCCGCAACGCCTCCTCCACCACGTCCTCGAAGACCGCCGTCGAGAGCCCGAGCTTGGCCATCGTCTGCACGCCGAAGTACGTGGCGGCCAGCGAGTGCGCCATGGCCTCGGGATCGCGATCCGTCGAAAAGGCCCCCTGTGCCTGCCCGTGTTCGACGAGGGCCTCGAACCCGTCCCGCATCTGATTGAAGCTCTCGCGGACCCGCTCCCGCGTCTCCGCATCGCAGTGCGCCCGCTCGACGGTCGCGCTCGCCACAAAGCAGCCCCGCGTGTCGCCCTCGGCGTCGGGCACCGCCTCATCCAACAAGTGCCGGATGGCCGCCCGGGCCGAGTCAAACTGGTCGAGGAGGCGGTCGAACGTCGCCGCGTCCTGCTCCCGGTAGTGGTCGAGCGCTCGGAGGTAGAGCGCCTGCTTGCTGCCGAACGTGTTGTAGAGGCTGGACCGGTTGAGGCCCGTATGGTCCACGAGGTCCTGGGCGCTGGTGGCTGCGAAGCCCTGTTCCCAGAACAGCTCCATGGCCTGTTCCAGGACTGCCTCGGGATCGAATTCTTTGGTGCGGGGCATAGGGAGCCGAGCGCCGGACAAGAGGGGAGAAGCATCGCGAAAGCCTGAAAGCGGTAAAGAAACGTGCGTTCCAATACGAGGAGGCCCACGCCGCCCGGAACAGCGACTGGTCGTCCACGAGGGCAGGTTGTTCACTCCGTCACACGATGTCGGGGCCGATGTGAAACAAGCGTTCCAAAAATAGATTGCAGAAGACGTCACCAAAAACATGGGTTGCTTTTTCTTCTTGTCCGTTCTCGCCATCAATCTTCCTGTTTCTATGGAAACGTCTTCCTCCATCCAGGACAAAAACGTTGTCCAGGACCGAAAGACCGCCACGCCCGACCACGACATCCTCGATCTCTTCGCCAAGCGTTGGAGCCCGCGCGCCTTCGCCGACCGGCCCGTAGAGCCAGAGAAGGTCCGGCGCATGCTGGAGGCCGCTCGGTGGACGATGTCTTCCTACAACGAACAGCCCTGGCGCTACGTCGTGGCCTCGCGACACGAGAAGCCGGACGCGTACGAGCGGCTGCTCGGGTGCCTGTCCGAGGGGAATCAGTCGTGGGCGAAAAATGCCCCGGTACTCATGATGTCGTTCTACAAAGAGACGTTTTCGGGCAACGATCAGCCGAACCGGTGCGCCCCCCACGACGTCGGCGCCGCCTCCGCCGCGCTCACCTTCCAGGCCACCGAGATGGACCTGTACGTCCACCAGATGGCCGGCATCCAGAAGGACGTGGCGCGGAAGACGTACGACGTGCCGGACGACTTTGAGCCGATGGCGGGCCTGGCGGTCGGGTACCTCGGCGATCCCGACATGCTCGACGAGGGGAAGAGAGATGCCGAAACGTCGCCCCGCTCCCGCACGTCGCTCGACGAATTCGTATTCGGCGACGAGTGGGGTGACTCGGCGGCCCTCTCGGAAGGATAGGGAGAGACGTAACTGGAGCGGGCCCGCGTGGACGGAACAAACGGCGGCTCGATCAGCCCCCGGATCACTCCCGCTCGCTGTTTGCACAGACCAGACGCCATCCCGTCGATGAATTCGAAATATCTCTACTGGGGCTCCACGGGACTCCTGGCCCTGTTCGTCCTCTTCTCGGGCACCATGTACTTCGTGGCCGACGGCCCCGCGGCCTCCTTCGATCGCCTCGGGTTTCCCGATTACTTCCGCGTCCAGCTCGGCATTGCGAAACTCGTGGGCGGTCTGGCCCTGCTTGTGCCTCTGCCGCGCTGGCTCAAGGAGTGGACGTACGCGGGCTTTGCGATCGACTTCATCTCGGCCCTCATCGCGCACCTCGCGGTGGGCGATCCCCTTACGGCGACGGGCATGCCGCTCGTTGCGCTCACCCTCCTGCTGATCTCGTACGTGTACTACCACCGGCACGTCCTTGCCGCGGGCGAGGAGGCATCGGGGGCATGAGCGTGCGAGTGGGGAGGGGGGCAGCGGTCGGGTCCGGACGATCGGTACCAGATTTTTCTAAACAGTCGTCGCCGTGGAGACTTGAACTCCTGCACATCCTCAGAACACCTCGTGGCCCACTGATTCCCGTTCCCCCGTATGCCCGACGCCGAGACCGACACCAAAGAACCGACCCTCACCATTCTGAAGCGGCTGTGGGGGGTGCTGGCGCCGTACAAGATGCGCGTCTTCGCGCTGGCCCTGCTGATCAGCTTCTCCTCTGCCCTGGCGGCGGCGGGGCCGCAGTTCGTGCGGTACGCCTTCGACACGGTCATTCCGCAGGGCGAGGCCACGCTCTTCCTCTGGTTCGGGGCGGCGTTCGCGGGATTCTACCTGTTTAAAGCAGTGGTGGAGTACGGCGGCATGTACTGGAGCTTCGCCCTCACCCAGCAGGTGGTGAGCGACGTGCGCATGG
>CAYULG010000242.1:0-4168 GCA_964445365.1 uncultured Salinivenus sp.
AGACGCCGGAGTAGGTGCCTTCTGTCGTCTCCACGCCGATGCGGTTGTGGCGGGCAAAGGCGAAAAGCTTCAGCTGGCCGGTCTCGCCGTAGTCCCAGGTCAGGCCCAGGTTGCCGTCCACGCCCTGTGGAACGGTGGCGTAGTCCCCGCGCTGGCCATTGACGCGGAAGAGCACCCCGGTAAACGAGCGATTGCCGGAGAGCCGGAGGCCGAGCTCGTCGTCCACGAGCGGCTGGTCGAGGGAGACGGACGCGGCCGCCAGCCCGAGGTTTACGTAGCGTCTGGATTCCTGGGGGCGATCCTTCGACTCCATTGCGAGGACGCCCGAGAGCGCGTCGCCATACTGGGCCGAGAAGCCGCCCGTGGCGAACGTGGTGCCGCCGACGAGGAAGGGGCGCACGGCGCCGAACGACCCGCCCGCCGGCGACTCGTAGCGGTACGGGTGGTAGACGGTCGCCTGGTCGAGCAGGGTCTTCGTCTCGGTCACGTCGCCGCCGCGCACGAACAGGCCGGCGCCGTCGCCCGGCGCGGCCACGCCCGGAAACGATTGCAGGGCGCGGAAAAGATCGCCGGCGGCGCCCGGCGTGGTCACCGCCTCGGTCGAGCCCAACGTCGCTTCCGAGGGGGAGCCGGTCGAGAAGGTCTCGCCCGTTACGACCGCTTGGTCCAACTCAACGCGCTCGGCGCGGAGCGAGAGCCGCACGGTGGTCGTGTCGCCCGGCCGGAGGCGAAGAGACCGCTCGGCCGATTCGTAGCCGACGGCCGAGGCCCGCAGGACGACCGATCCGGTGCGCGTCGTTTCGAATCGGAACCGCCCGTCCTCCCCCGCAGCGGCACCGACGGCCGTGCCTTCGATCTGCACGTTCGCGTAGGGCACACCGACCCCTTCGTCGGCGTCGCGCACCTGGCCCTCCACGACGGCGGGCTGGGCGAACCCCGACGCCGAGACGACCATCAGGAGTCCAAACAGGCCGATTCCCAAACGAGCAGCACGGTAGATGAACATGGCGAGGAACGAACTAGACGGGAGCCTGCGTCAGGATTCTCGTTCTCGCCTATTCGCAAGAGCGATCCGCGTTCGAGGGGAATCGACAGGTCGTGTGTGGGATCGACGGAGCGAGACGAGCAGCGATGAATACGTCTCGCAAAGTGGCACCGGTCTGTTCGGCCTCGGTCGGATTAGATCATGAGCGGACGAGCCATGCGTTCTACGAGTCATTGATCGTGGAACCCCCCGTGTCCCCGAAAGACATCTGCGGCCGAGACATACGAAAAGGGCCGACCCGCCGGATGGCGAATCGGCCCGAAAGACACGGTATGGCGAATGAACTCAGGCGACGACTTCGGCCTGCTCCTCAGGGACCGGCATGGCTTCGAAGCGCACGCCTCGGTCCCCCGGATACGGTTCGTGGTGGTCGTGCTCGTTTCGCCAGATCTCTTCCGGAATGCCCTCCGGAAAGGCCTCGCAGACCGCCTCGTCGTCGCGATCGCGGTCGAGATGCTGGCAAGACTTGCACAGTGGTTCAATGTCGTGGGCCATGGCTGCCGCTCCCTGGTCTGTTGTGGATCTATCGACAAACTTCACAAAGCCAAACGACGCTGCCAGGAGCAAGATCCACTGCGCACCAAATTTAGAGTCGGTCTAAATCAGCATTTACCCGGTCCGCCGTCGTCGAATGAGCCGCAGATCCGGGGAAAATAGCCGGTCTCGACCGGAATTTCACGGACAAGTATTGCAAACACAGTCGACTCCGGTTTATTTAGACTCTGTCTAAACAACCACTCATTTTTGTCAGGTCCGGCTATGCAACTGGAGGAGCTTGAGCGAGAAGCGCCCGTCGATTTCTCAGTGTGTGACCGTCCCGGACAGGCCTGCTACAAGTATTGTCTTCGGGGAAAAGGCTGCACCCTGGGGGTGCTCTTCGAGACTTCGACCTGCGTCTGCTTCGAGTGGCTCACCGAGGACGGGCAGATGGTGGACTACCGGCCGGAGCTCCGGTACAAGGCGTGGCCGAAGCGAATGGTCGCCCGTCTCGTGGAGGAGGGGTGGTGGGAACCGGAGCCGACGACGCCCGCTGCGATTGCGGCGTAGGGTCAGAATCGCGAGATTCAGCGCTGACGGTCATCAGGCGGTTCTCTCGCCCCTTTCTGAGTGAGGGGACAAGGGGCATTGGGCGCACAAAGAGTTCGTTCTTCCTTTCGGCGTTGATGCTGGCTGCGCCGGAAGAGGCCTCGTTTAGTGGCGCTGCTGCCGCGAGCTGTCCGCTACCACCCTCCCCCCATCGTTCTCGTGCCGACGGAGATCGCTTCCACGTCTCCCGAGATCGGGAAAGCGCAATGGGGAGACCAATTCGTATGCTCTGTACGGAAAAAAGAAACGGAAGCCGTGGTAGCACAAAACGAAGGGCGGCCGATGGGGGCCGCCCTTCAACGTGTTTAAAATGCTGCGACCCAAACCGACGGGGCTACTCGGTATATTCGTCGTCTGCTCCCTCTTCGCCTTCGGGTGGTTCTTCGCCTTCCTCGGCCTCTTCGGCGGCGGCCTCGAGCTCGGCAAGCTCCTCGTCGGAGAGTTCTTCCTTCTCCTCCTCGGTGAGATCGTCGAGCGTGATTTCCTCCTCTACCTCTTCCTCGTCGGTCGGCGTCGGCGCGGTCTCGATGTGTGGCGCGACGACCGTCACGAGGGTCTGGGCCGGGGGCATGCTAATCTTGTAGCCGACGTCCAGATCGTAGACGTGGACCGAATCGCCGATGTCGAGCTCCTCAATCGGAATATCGATCTGGGCCGGGATGTTGTCGGGAAGGACCGAGATCTCCAGTTCCCGAACAATGATCTGGGTGTCACCCCCATTTTTCTGTCCCAGGGGCACGCCCTGAAAATGGATGGGGACGGTGAGCGTGACCTCGCGACCCGGCTCTAGGGCCTGGAAGTCGGCGTGCAGGGGCCGGTCAGTGATCGGGTGTAAGTCGTAGTCCTTCAGGGTACAGTTGTACGTCTCGCCGTCTAGTTCGATCTCGGCCACCGGGGCCGTCCGCTGGTAAATCAGCTTGTGCATGGCACTGATCGGCACCTGGAGCGGCGTCGACTCCACAGTGGGGCCGTAGAGGATGCAGGGAACTCGGTCGTTTTCGCGGATGTCGCGCGCGGCCTTGGAGCCGGTTTCGCGCGGCTGTGCTTCAATGACGGTGGCGTCCATGACGGGCAAATCGGTCCAGTGAAACGGCGTTCAGCGTTGGGGTAGGACTTCAGTGTTCGAACCCCTTATGCATGCAGAGCATCTCGTAGGCACAGGGCGGGTCCAGGTTCCGGGATGCGGTCCTTGATTCAAGCAAAATAGACGGAGGCGCTCCCGGTCGCTTCGGCTTTGAAGGGCGACCAGCTCTCTACTGCGTTCTGCTGGGGGTAGGATGGCCAACAGGGAGAATGCGGTAGAGAACGCGAGCGGGGACGCGTCGGTGTAGGGCAGTTCACCCGTGCTCCCATTTCTCCACGCGCCCTGAACGGAGTGAGGAAGTCGTTGTGGACTGCTCCCGTTCCCCCGTGCGTTCGAAGCAAGTGCGTTGAACGAAGGGGAACGAGTCCTAACCAATCGGGTAGCAACGCGATGTCTCAAGGATTAATCCGTAAAGAGGGTAGAGACCGACTGGTTGGTGTAAATGTGGCGGATGGCCTTCGCGAAGAGATCTGAGACGCTCACCACCTCGATGCAGTCCGACGGGCGTTTGAGGGGGATGGTGTCGGTGACGATGAGGCGCTCGATGGGGGCGTCCTCGATGCGATCGTAGGCAGGGCCGGAGAGGAGGCCGTGCGTGCAGGCGGCCATGATGCGGAGGGCGCCGTAGTCCTTGAGGGCCGTGGCCGCGCGTGTGAGCGTGCCCGCCGTGTCCACGATGTCGTCGATGATGATCACGTTTTTGTCCTCTACGTCTCCGATCACGTTCATCACGCGGGCCTCATTTTGGCTGGGCCGGCGCTTGTCGATAAGGGCGAGGTCCACCTCCAGCCGCTGGGCGTAGGAGCGAGCCATCTTGAGGCCGCCAACATCCGGGGCCAGCACCACGAAGTCGTCGAGGTCGAACTGACGGACGTGATCGATGAGCACCGTGGAGCCGTAGAGGTGGTCCACGGGCATGTCGAAGAAGCCCTGGATCTGTGAGGCGTGCAGCT
>CAYULG010000243.1:0-4167 GCA_964445365.1 uncultured Salinivenus sp.
CGATGTTGTTAATGAGCTCCATGATGAGGACCGTCTTCCCCACGCCGGCCCCGCCGAAGAGGCCGACCTTGCCGCCCTTGGGGACGGGTTGAATGAGGTCCATCACCTTGATGCCCGTCTCCAGCATCTCCTCTGAGCTCGCGAGGGTGTCGAACTCGGGGGGGTCCTGGTGAATCGCCCGGTACTCGTCAACATCCGGCTCGGGGAGGCCGTCGATGGGCTCCCCGACAACGTTGAAGAGGCGTCCGCGAATCTCTTCCCCGATGGGCACGCTGATTGGTTGGCCGGTGGCCACGATGTCCTGGTCGCGCTGCAGGCCGTCGGTCGAGTCCATGGCGATGGCCCGCACGCGCCGCTCCCCCACATGCTGCTGCACCTCCAGGATCAGGTCTTCACCGTCCTCACGGTCCACCCGGAGGGCGTCAAGAATGTCGGGGATCTGGTCTTCGGGGAATTCAGCGTCGACGACGGGGCCGACGACTTCGACGATCGCGCCCGTAGCTTCGTTGGTTCCTACTTCCATGAAAACGTCGGTTGGTCGATGGGTTGGCGTTGCCAAAGGGGAGGGGGATCGCCGAGGGGGGAAACCCCTTCCCGGCGCCCAGATGTCTACACGAGTCATAAAGTAAAATGCGGAAGCGGGAATTGCGCACGTCCCGCATGAGAATTCCACAGTTGCCCCGCAAAGAATCCGGGAATTTCGCGGAAAGCGGAGCGGGAGGAAGCCTCCTCGTGGAGGCCCAATCGGGCCCGCTCGCTTAACATAGACCGGACGGGTTGTGTGGGAACGTGTTCGTCCCCCTCGACCGGCCGTCTACGTCCGTTTCACCACCCGTACGCGAGTGTCCGCCGGCGTGGGCACAGAGCCGGCGTATTTGCGCTGCTCGTCAAGATCTCGTCTCCTGCTGATACTGGTCGCCGTTTACAGTAAACGCGTACGTGACGGTGGCGGTCTGATCCACCATGTTCGACACCGAGCAATACTTGTCGAGGCTCAGCTCGATGGCCCGGCGCACCTTATCCGGGTCCACGTTGCCGGCCAGTTCGTAGTGCATGTGGAGATCGGTGAATACACGAGGTGGGTCGTCAGCACGCTCGCCGTCAATTTGGGCACTGAAGTCGTCGATCTCCTGCTTCTGCTTGTTCAGGATCGTAAGGATGTCAATGCTGCTGCAGCCGACGACGCTGAGGGCTGTCATCTCCATCGGGCTCAGGCCCTCCTGCTCGTCCGAGGAGGCAATCGGGAGGTCGAACGAGCCGTTCGTTCCGCGAAAATGGATGGCATCGTTGGTGCGCTCCAGGCTTAGGGTCATGATGCTCGGGCTACTGGGAAAAGAAAAGCGGTGGGCCCCGCAAGGTAGGAAGAACCCGGTGAAAGGTTCAGACGAATGGGGGTGAATCGCCGCAAACGTACGGGTGTCCTGATCAAGCACCACGTGGATACAAGCGCCTCTGTTTGTCTGGAGCGTCAGGAAGGCATGGGAGAAGGGTCGTGGGAAGGCCTGCACCAGGTAAACCACAGCCCGCGGCACGACACGGGGCAGGCGGTTAAGGACAGCGGCGACGGTCGGGCCCCGACAGCCGTCCTTCCGATCTTCAGAGTTGAAACGTTCCGTCCACGAGTTCGGCTTCTCCCACGTCTGTGTGTCGATGATGGACCTTCGGCTGTTGTGCGCCCGAACGACGGAGGACGCAGGGCGTACCCCCATGCGCACCTGCGCTCCTTCTCCCGAAAACGCGCTCAACTTCCTATGGATACCCTCTCCTTCGACGACGGTGATGAACTGCCCATGATCGGGCTCGGCACGTGGAAGTCCGCCCCCGGTGAGGTGTACGACGCCGTGAAATACGCCCTGGACACGGGGTACCGCCACCTGGACTGCGCGTCCATCTACGGCAACGAGGCCGAGGTAGGACAGGCCCTTGCCGACGTCGTCGAGGCAGGAGTGGTAGACCGGGACGAGGTGTGGGTGACCTCCAAGCTCTGGAACGACGCCCATCGCCCGGAGCACGTGCGCCCGGCCCTTGAGTCGACGCTCGACGACCTCCAGCTCGACACCCTCGACCTCTACCTCATGCACTGGCCGGTGGCCTGCACGCGCGGCACCGGCATGCCCCAGTCGCCCGACGACTTCGTGTCGCTCGACGAGGTGCCGCTGGCCGAGACGTGGGCGGCGATGGAAGAGCTGGTAGACGACGGACTGGTCCGGCACATCGGGGTGTCCAACTTCAACGTCCCGAAGCTGCGCCGCCTGATGGACGCGGCCGACCACCTGCCGGAGATGAACCAGGTCGAACTCCATCCCTATCTTCCGCAGCGGGACCTGCTGGCCTTCGCTGAAGAGCAGAACCTGCCGCTCACGGCGTACTCGCCGCTCGGCTCCAAGGATCGTCCCGACGGCATGAAGGCCGAGGACGAGCCGCTCCTCCTGGAGGACCCGACGATCAACGAGATTGCCGACCAGCACGACGCGACGCCCGGCCAGGTCCTCATCAGCTGGGCGCTCCATCGGGACACAGTGGTCATTCCCAAGTCGGTAACGCCCGCCCACATCGACGAAAACCTGGCGGCGGCCGACCTCTCCCTGACCGAGGACGACATGGAGGCCATCGCCGAGCTTGGCCGGGGCCGCCGCTACGTGCGCGGCGAGGTGTGGGCCATGGCGGGCAGCCCGTACACCCTGGAGGGCATCTGGGAGAAGTAGGATGTTTTCCTGTCTGCGAGGCCGCATGTCTCGTGCTGTACCCGGACCGCGGCCGATTTCAGGCCCTCGGGACTGGGTATCTTGCATTTGGCTCACCCGTTCCATCCTCGAGTGTGACCCGAACAGTGGACGCTGGTGCTGCGGACTTGTGTTAGGGCTATCGCATCTGTCAAACGACCCTCTCTGTTCGGTACTGTGGTAGGTTCCGGTCGCCGAACGGATTCCGAAAGCCTTCGGAACGGCGAACCGGACCTACTTGGCGCCTGAGCATCCTGAATTCGGTGGATTTTCGGGTTTGACCGCTCCGACGTTTCCTTACAAGCAGGGAAAACGTACTCTCGTCAACAGATGCGATAGCCCTGACGCTGGTGCTGCGGACTTGTGTTCGAAAGGCGTGTTGCGTTCCTTGAGGGCGTCATTTTAAGGAAGGCATTCGCGCCTTATTCCTTCGTCGGTTGTGGTCCCCATGCAGTATTCCCGTTTTCGCTGGTCTTTGCTCCTCATCGGTCTCCTCGGGCTCTTCCTATGCGTGGCGCCTACCCGAGCGCAGGACGACGAGGGGAACGGAGACGCTCCCCCAACCATCGCCGAGAAGACGGAGGGGCTGGAAAGGATGGACGGCTTCGTGCCCCTGTACTGGGACGCGAAGGCGGGCACGATCTGGATGGAGGTCTCGCGGTTCGACACCCCGTTTCTGTACGTGACCTCGCTTCCGGTGGGCCTGGGCTCCAACCCGGTGGGCCTCGATCGGGGCCAGCTTGGGAGCCAGCGGGTGGTGCGCTTCGAGCGAACGGGGCCGAAGGTGCTTCTGGTGGAGCCGAACCTCGACTACCGCGCTACCACCGACAACCCGGCCGAGAAACGGGCCGTGCGGGAGGCCTTCGCTCCGGGCGTGGTGTGGGGCTTCGAGGTCGCGGCCGAGAGCAAGGATGGAGAATCGGTCCTCGTGGACGCCACCGACTTCGTGGTGCGCGACGCCCACGGGGTCGTCCGTCGCCTGAAGGAGACCGATCAGGGCCCCTATTCGCTCGACGAGAGCCGCAGCACGCCCTCCCTCGACAACACGAAAGCCTTTCCGGACAACACGGAGCTGGAGGCCCGCCTCACGTTTACGACCGACGAGGAGCCGGGCGCGTACGTGCAGGAAACGGCCGCCGATCCCTCCTCGGTGACGCTCCGCGTGCGCCACTCGCTCGTAGAGTTGCCCGACACGACCGGGTACACCCCACGCCGGTTCGATCCCCGATCGGGCCTCCTCTATTCCTCGTATCAGGACTACGCCACGCCCGTCGGCGAATCGATGGACCGCCGCCTCGTGAATCGTCACCGCCTTCAGTGTGCGGAACCGGCCGGCGAAGATGGATTGTGTCCGGCGGAGGATCCGATCGTCTACTATCTCGACCCGGGCACACCCGAGCCGGTGCGCAGCGCCCTGCTCGACGGGGCGCGGTGGTGGGACGAG
>CAYULG010000244.1:0-4166 GCA_964445365.1 uncultured Salinivenus sp.
CTGCTTCGCCCACGTCACGAACCAGATGGCCGTGGAGGAGGGGGACTTCGAGAAAGGGGAGGGCGACGGTGCGAAGGACGCCCTAGCCCTGACGAGCGCCGCGATGGACGCGTGCAACGACCCCCTCCCCGACGAACAATCCGAGACCCAGAATGGCTAGAGCATGGATTGGGCCGCCCGCTCGGGGCCGCGCCCAGGTGGGTGGAGACGGAAACAGAGCCCCGTCACCGCCGCGGCGCTGGGGTTCCCACGCGAATCGTTCCTGCAAGCTCGCGTCGCTGCTCGACCCGGCCGCTCGCGAGGCCGCGCAGCCGCTCAACCCGACGCCCGGGACGTCGCGCACGGGATGGATCGTCCGGCGGGACGACGCACTGCCGGTAGACGAACCCGTAGTGCAGGCCCGCGCCCACGAGGACGAGCAGGTGAAAGACCCCGTGGGGACCGATCACGCCCGACCAGAGCGCCGGCCAGTCGACGGCATGCACGACCGCCCCGACGGAAAAAGCGACCCCGCCCAGCACGAAGGTTCGGACGGGGCGCCCGTCCTCCGAGTGCACAATCGCCAATACGCCCAGGCTCCCCAGCCAGCCGACGAGCACGTAAATGCTCGCCGTGACCCAGCTTGGCATCGACCAGAACGTCAGCTTGAGCAGAATGCCCAGAAGGGCACACCCCCACAGCGCCCCCGTGAGATAGGAGGTCCACCGGGCCTGAAGGGCGGAGTAGATGGCCGTGCCGGTGCCCGCAATCATGAGGAAGATGGCCACGTGGTCCAGCTT
Organism: uncultured Salinivenus sp.; assembly: GCA_964445365.1. Taxonomy (GTDB): domain Bacteria; phylum Bacteroidota; class Rhodothermia; order Rhodothermales; family Salinibacteraceae; genus Salinibacter. The sequence goes on from CAYULG010000244.1 coordinate 780, forward strand.
GTTGTAGAGCTCGAACCAGGGGGAGCCCGCATCCACGTAGTGAAACAGTGTGCTGAACGAGAACAGCAGGGTCATGGAGACGCCGTACGTGGTCGTCCCGATTCCTCGCAGGCCATTCCGTCGGGCGCGGCGCACGAGGACATAGGTGGCGCCCAGGCTCAGGAGCGCGCCCAGCAGATGACTTCCCATGCTGAATGGGTCGCGGCCCAGCGAAATTGACCAGAGGTCCGGGTCCATCGGTCCTCGATGACGGCAGTTGTCGAAAAGAATGGAAATGTACAACCTACGGGTCCGCAGCGGCGGACGCATATGACCATCGATGGGGTCGTACGTGCTCTTTTGGAGTGCCGCTGAAGGGAGGTTCTGTCCCGCAAGGATTGCGCCAAACACGCCCCAGGCGTCGGCGGAGGGGGCGATCTTCCGGGGGGGCACCTTGGAAGAAGACGCCCTTCGGCGTCATCCGACCGGAGAGACAAAAGAAAAAGCCCCCAGCCGGGCCGTCGAAAACCCGACTGAGGGCGAAACCGCACCCACTCACCAACTCAAATAGGGTGCGTTCGAGACCACCGCTTACTGGATGTCAATCTGTCGACGCGTGCTCTCTTCGGTCTTTGGCACGTGGATGGACAGCACGCCGTCCTCGTAGGTGGCCTCAATGTTTTCGTGGTCAACCGCGTCCGGCAGCGTGAAGGTACGGTGGAAGTTCCCAAAGGCGCGCTCGACGCGGACGTAGTCTTCCCCCTCGTCCGTCCGCTCACTGGTGCGCTCGCCGCTGACGCTCAGCGTGCCGTTCTGGAGGTTGATGTCAATGTCCTCCGTGCTCATGCCGGGCACGTCGAGACGGAGCTGAAAGTCCTCGTCCGTCTCCAAGAGGTCGGTCTGCGGCGCCCACACCGCCGAGTTGCCGTCGTCGCCGGTGCGGTCAAAAAAGCGGTCGAAGAGGCCATCGACTTCGCGCTGCAGGGTGCGCAGCGTGCGGTTTGGGGATTGACGGGTCAGGTTGGCCATCGTGTATCACCTCCACGTTTTTGGTTCAACAGTATGCGAGTGGATCAAGACAATTCGTTCCGATGGGCCCCTGTGAGGCCCAGATGACAAGTCCACCCAACAAACCCATCAAGGCGCGTTCCACCTCCGATTTTCGGGGAAAACGGGCCGAAAAGACGACACCCGCCCTGCCGCTGCGACAGATCTTCTCCTGCCGTCCCGACAGAGCGGTTGCAAATTTGACACGGTCCCCCGCAATTACGGGGCGGGGGTGGCCCCGACCGATCGATGCGTCCCACTAACACCGCGCAGCTCCGTGAGGACCCGTTCTTGTTACGTTCTCAAAACGGACGGAACGCTGTACCATGCTACAGCCCGTGTACGGTACCGCAAAATTACAGTCCCCCACCAAGAGACCGATTTTGCCATGCCTGACACCCGAACGGTTGAGGTTTTCACCGCCGAGTGCCCGCTCTGCGACGAGGTCGTGGAGCGGGTGCGCGCCCTTGCCTGCGACTCTTGCGACGTGCAGGTCCGCTCGTTGCAGGACGAGGCCGGAGCGCGCAGGGCCGAGGAGGTGGGCGCGCAGTCCGTGCCCGCCGTTGCCGTCAACGGCACGCTCGCGGCCTGTTGCCAGGAGCGGAGCGTGAACGAAGAAGATCTGCGGGCGGCAGGGATCGGCGAGCCCCTATGAGGCGTTTCTCCTCGTGTCACTCGTTCCCCATTCTCGGACGCTTATGACGCACCCACTTCTCCGCCTTGTTCTCGTCGCGTTGGTCGCCGGTGCGGTCGGAGCACTGCCGGGCCGGGCGCAACCGACCAGCGACAGCCTATCGGCCCCCGACGCCACCGTGTCCGTCGACGGCCTGGCCTGCCCCTTCTGTGCCTACGGGCTGGAGAAGAAGCTGGACGAACTGAACGCCATCCGGGCAATGGAGGTGCAGCTGGAGGAGGGACGCGTCCTCCTGGCCTTCGAAGAGGGGCAGTCCGTGACGAAGGACGAGCTCCGGACGGCCGTAGAGAACGCCGGATTTACGGCCCGGAAAATCGAGTTTGCAAACGAGGCCTCCACGCAGATGTCCTCTTCGTGATGCCAACGTGTTCAACGATCCGCCGTTAGGAATTTTCGACCGACCAGTGCCCATGTCTCGACGCTTCTCGTCGGTTGTTCTCAGCGTATTACTCCTGCTTCTACTTCCGGCACGGTCGGCCGCGGCACAGATTACGACGAACACCGCGCTTCCGGTCAGCGAGGGGCAAGGGCTCCTTCGAGTCCAGTCGAAGGTGATTCGGGCCACGGGGAGCGGGCCGATGGACCGAGAGCTTACGGCCTACGGGGTTCCCGTCGTGGGGGCCTACGGCGTGACGCCGGACGTGACCGTGTTTGGAGTGATCCCGATTCTCGACAAAAATCTGGACGCGACGATTCCGGAGGGTCCCCGTCAGGGAGAACGGATCGAGCGCGGGCCGACGGGCCTCGGCGACGTGCGCCTCTTCGCCCGCTACACAGTGTGGTCGCGCAACCGGGCCGGGCAGACCCAGCGTCTCGCCCCGCTGGTCGGCCTCGAAACGCCTACCGGCGCGGACGACCGGACCGACGAATTGGGACGCCTGCCGCCGCCGCTCCAGCTCGGCTCTGGCTCCTGGGACCCGTTTTTTGGGGCCGTCTTTACGTGGCAGACGCTCCAGTGGCAGGTCGACGTCTCGCCCGTCTACGAGGTCAACACCGAAGCGAACGACTTCGAGTTTGGTGACGAAGCGCGCCTGGACGTCGCGTCCAAGTACCGGCTGTGGACGAACGAGCGATCCGGCCGGGTGCCCGGCTTCCTGTACGGCAACCTGGAGACGAACCTGATCTGGCAGGCCAAAAATGTCAGGGGGGAACAGACCGTTGAGGAGTCGGGCGGGACGACGTGGTTTGTGGCGCCGGGCCTGCAGTACATCACCCGCACGTTCGTGGTCGAGGGGGCCGTGCAGCTGCCGGTCGTGCAGGACGGAAATGGGACGGCGCTCGAAGACGACTTCATTACGACCCTGAGCCTGCGGTTCAACCTCTGAACAGGCACGACGAGTCGGTTATCACCTTCGTACCAAGTTTCTTTTTGCCATGGAAACGCGCATTTGCTGGCTTCTAGCAGTGGCGCTGGCGGCGGGGCTCACCGTCGGATGCCAGTCGGACGACGCTTCGTCGACGGATGCGCCGCCGTCCTACCAGGTCGTCGAGGTCTGGGGCGGGACCGGCGACGAGCCGAGGTCGTTTCGGAAGCCCATCGGCATTGAGATTTCCGGGGAGGACGTCGTCGTGAGCGAGGCGGGAAACCACCGTGTGCAGGTGTTGGGGCGGGACGGGACGCCTCGCCGCCGGATCGGCCCGGCCCTGGCGAACGGCGACTCCCTGCG
>CAYULG010000245.1:0-4080 GCA_964445365.1 uncultured Salinivenus sp.
CAAACTGCGGCCCGCCCAGAAACTGCTCGTTGTTGTCCATGCCGTCGATCAGGTACTGGGTGTAGAGCCCATTGGCCCCGTTGATGCTCACGTTGGGGGCCTCGTTGAAGAAGCCGGTCGAGGGCGTGACGTTGGGGAGACGGTAGAGGCTCTGCGTAAAGTTGCGCCCCTCCACGGGCAGATCTTCGAGGGACGCGGCCGAAAGGCTCGACGACACCTCCGCGTTCACTCGATTGACCTCGGCGACGCCCTGACGCCCTTCCACCACCACCTCGTCGAGTGCAAACTCGGCCACCGGTTGCAAGAGCAGCGTCACGCTTCGGGTGAAGTTGGCCCGCAGCTCGATGTCGGACACCTGGGCCTCGTAGAATCGGTCGTTCTCTTCAACAAACACCGTGTATGCGCCCGCGGTGGAGAGGCCCGGCCATTCTGCGGCCCCCTGTTGTCCCGTTTCCCGGGTCGAGGCGAAGCCGATGCTTTCGTTTTCGAGATGCACGGTCACCCCCGACACGGGCGTCTTTTCGACCACGTTGATGGCGTGAACCTCCAGCCCGGCCTGGGCCTGGGCTGTGGGGGCTCCCAGAATGGGAAGTGAAGCGCACAGGACTGCAACGAACAGAATGCGTCGGATTCGGAAATCGGATGTAGCGTTACCAATCGTCATGAGAACACAGCGGGTATTTCGTGGGGGACCACCGAACGGTCAGACAGCACGCGCCCTCGGGAATGTCCACGGCAGCCACATACCCGCGCGGAGATTCTAGACCCGCACGGGGGCCGCGTGGATCTGCGAGGGGCGCAAGACAGGACGACAGGACGCCACCGGAGAAAAGGGCAAGCGGTCGCGCCCTCTGAATCTGGAGAGCCGTCGCGTCGGGGCACAGAGAGACAACGCCCCCGAATGAGCGTCGGATGCTCGCACGCTCGGGGCGGCGGGTTCGAAAACACTCCGCTGAACGACTGCTACCGAGCGCGACTGCTCGCCAGACTGGATGGGGGTGGTCCCCGGGAGCGACGTTCAAGAACGTGACGCGTCGCGTCTCGCTGCTCAACGCGTGCAAAGCGCGAGGCTTCTCCCAAGACCTGCTGGAGACGCACGATGAGCGTGCGGGGAGCGGCGCTGTGCCGACGCAGCAGCGCGACGAGATCGTCGTGCCCATTCACGTCCGCCCGCGGGGCGAGCATCGCAGGGCTGGTGCCCGACGCGGCTTCGAGATGACGAGCCAGGGCGGGAAAGAGTGCGGGCGTTTTCCACGGGAGCGCCGCAAAGGCCTCCGGCTCGAAGTGGGCCCGGGTGATGCCGATCAGATACGCCCCGTCGCGGTTGGGGGTCGGGCCCAGGACGGGCGTCTTTTCGTCGAGTTGATCGGCAACCGCCTCCCACTCCACCTCGTGCAGGGACGGACAGTCGCCCCCGACGACAATCACCCGGTCGTACCCGTCCGCAAACACGTCGGCGGCGGCGTTGGCCAGCCGCGCGCCAAACGTCTCCCCACGCTGCTCCGCCCCGTTCACCTCCCGGACCGGAAGTCCGCTCTCGGCCACGGCCTGCGAGGCGTGCTGGTAAAACGCCTCGGCGACCTGCCGCTGTTTGGCGTAGTCCTCCCGCACAAACCACTTGTTCTGCCACTCCCGCTCGGGGCGGTGGCTGAAGAACAAAATGGCCGTGCGGTCACTGGGCATCTGGACGGGGGTTGCGGACAGAGGTTGGCGGCAGGACACGAGTCGCTACCCAGCGAAGCGACATGAGTAGCACGAAGGCACGGCTAGAGGGTGTCTTCCATTCAGAATTTGTTACGCTCCCAGATGTGATCATTCCGTGAACGCCCCTCCGAAAACACCCCCCTTAAAGCCGAGCCGCCGGACTGGTTGCCCGTCGTGTCTGCCTCCACCACACTCTCCGGCTCACTCGCCCCCCCATTCCCCCTCTCGCCCGTTCCCAGACGCCTACGCCCCCACGGGCCGGTCGGTCGGTTCGCCGTCGCCCCGGGGCGAGGTCTCCGGGGCTTGGTCGGCGTACTGCAGGTCGTAGAGCTTTCGGTAGAGCCCGTCCAGGGCCAGCAGCTCCTGGTGCGTGCCCCGCTCCCGAATTTCGCCCTTGTGCATCACCAGGATTTTGTCCGCGTCCTGGATCGTGGAGAGGCGGTGGGCAATCGCGAGGGTCGTGCGCCCTTCCGTGAGCCGCTCCAGGGCCTGCTGAATGAGTGCTTCGGTCTCCGTGTCGACGCTGGAAGTGGCCTCGTCGAGCACCATCACGTCCGGGTCGTAGATGAGGGCGCGCACGAACGCCAGCAGCTGCCGCTGCCCGCGGGAGAGCGAGGAGCCGCGCTCCTTGACGTCCTGGTCGTATCCCTCCGGCAGCCGCTCGATGAGCTCATCGGCCCGCACGGTTTCTGCGGCCCGTCGCATCAGGTCCTCGTCCACACTCGGATCATTGAGGGTTAGGTTGCGCCGCACCGAGCCGCTGAACAGAAACACGTCCTGCGGAATGAGCCCGATGTGTTCGCGCAGATCTTTCAGCCGCAGGTCGCGGATGTCGTGCCCGTCCACCAGAATGCGGCCCTTCTGAATCTCGTAGAACCGGAGCAGCACGTTCATCACCGTCGACTTGCCCGCCCCTGTGGCGCCCACCAGCGCCGCCATCTCGCCGGGCTCCACCTTGAACGACACGTCCTTGAGCACCCAGTCCGGATTCCCCTCGTTGTCCTCCTCGTAGGCAAACCACACATTTTCGAACTCGATGGTGCCCTCCACCGTGTCGAGCTCCACCGGCGCCTCGGGCTCGTCGAGGCTCTCGTCGGTGTCGAGCACCCCGAAGACGCGCTCGGCCCCCGCCATGGCCCGCTGCAGGGTGTCGTACTGGTTCGAGAGGTCGCGGATGGGCCGGAAGAACTGCCGCGCATACTGAATAAAGGCCACGAGCACCCCGAGCGTCAGCGCCGATCCACCGAGGGCCCGAAAGCCCCCGAACCACAGCACGGCCGCCAGGGCCACGTTCGAAATGAACTCAATGGAGGGCCAGAAGACGGCGTAGTAGAAAATGGTGCGCAGGTGCGCCGCCCGGTGCTCGTCGTTGATGTCCTCGAACCGGTCCCTCTCTTCCTCCTCCCGGTTGAAGAGCTGGACGATGTGCATCCCCGTCACGTGCTCCTGAATGAAGGAATTGATCCGGGCCATCTGCCGGCGGGTCTCGCGGTACTGCTCCCGCACGTTGCGCCGAAACCAGAATGTCACCCACACCATCAGCGGCATCACCAGCAGCGTGACCACCGCCAGCATCCAGTTGAGGGTGAACATGAAGTACGCGATGAAGAAGAGCTTGAACAGGTCCCCCAACGCCGAGACGAGCCCGGAGGAGAGCGCGTCACTGAGGGCCTCCACATCGCTGGTCGTCCGCGTGATGACCCGCCCGATGGGCGTGCGGTCGAAGTACGAGAGCGGCTGGTTCTCGACGTGCCGGAAGAGGGTCGTGCGCAGGTCGTAGATGGCCTGCTGTCCGATCCATTGGGTCAGGTAGTTTTCGCCGAAGGACAGCAGCCCCTCCCCCACCAGCGCGAGCACGAGGAAGAGGATGATGCGCTGCAGCCCCTCCAGGTCGCCCACGACGATGTAGTTGTCGATGCCCTTCTGCACCAGCCACGGGCGGATGGGTCCCAGAAAGGACGCCCCGAGCGTGATGAACAGTGCCAGCACGATGAAGCCGGCATACGGCTTCAGGTAGCGGGCCAGTCGCCGGATCAGCCGACTGTCGAACGTATGGACGTCGTCGACACTGTCGTCCGGCTCAAAATGGTCGTCGGAGGCGTCGTCAGCCAAGTGACGAAGTGGGGGTGATGTGGCATTCCGTGAACTGCGTAGAGAATGATAACTTGGAGCCCGCGCGCAGTGTTGCGTTCTCCGCAACTCCGGCGTGGTATTGGTCGCCGGAGTTTCACGTTTCGTCCGTCATGCTCGCTGAATCGACGAACCACCTCCTCACCGGTGCGGACGACGCCGGTCCTCTCCCCATCGCTCCGGATTCCGAATGATGTATTCCCGACACGCTCGCCATTCCCCTTCGTCACGGAGGATCCGGTCGTG
>CAYULG010000246.1:0-4049 GCA_964445365.1 uncultured Salinivenus sp.
GCAGCGTCCCGATGGGCCCGAGGAAGTCCACGAGACTGGGCGAATAGTCGCCCGGCACCTTCATCTCCGTGAGCTCGCGCGAGGTAAGGGGCGTAGAATCGTCGCGATCAAGCTTCCCCGTGGAGCGGGCCCGATCAATTGCATCCCGCATCTTCTGGCTCGGTACCCACGACAGAATCTCCCACGCAAACAGCAAGGTCAGGAGGATTGCAAAAATCGCGTAGAAGTTGGCCCAGATCGAGGAGAAGAAGAACGCAATGCCCTCCTGCGTGGTCTCAAAGAGCGGAATGGTTCCGGCCACGAGGCCGCCCACGTAGATGGGCCACACGTTGAACGGGATGATCGTGGCCGCCGGGGAGGCCGTCGAGTCGACGACGTAGGAGAGCTCCTCGTGCGAGACGTTGTGCTGGTCGCCAATGGGGCGTGCCGTGGCGCCCGTCAGTACCGTCGAGATGGTCCCCCCCTGGTGAAAAACCAAACCCATGATCCAGGTAAAGAATTTGGCGGTTCGGGGCCCCTGGACCATCCGTTCGCCCGCCCATTTCGCGAAGCGAAGCGCGCCCCCGGTGCGCGTCCAGAGCCCGATGAGCCCGCCGAGGGCCCAGAGATAGACCACCAGGATGAGCGCAAAATCCTCCGTGCCAATGGCCGGTATGAGGAACGCGTCAATGACGTTGATCTTGCCGGCAATGATGCCGCCCGACGCGATGCCGATGAAAAGAGCGCTCACCACCTCCTGCAACCAGAAGGCCAGCACGATGGCGATAAGCGGCGGCAGCACCGACCAAAAGCCGAAGTGGGTCCCGTCCAACTGGTCCGCCTCGACTTCCGGAATGTCACCAGCAACGTACACGGCTGCGGCGAGCCCGCCCAGCACCAGGGCCGCGACGACCCATCGTCGCCACCACGGGGCCGGACCTGTGTCGTCCGTTGAATCGGGCGAAGAAGATCCGGCGTCCTGGACGTCGATGGGAGAGTCGGGGGCGTCTTCCATGGAGGGTCGTTTTGTTCTTGGCATCGAATTCCAGCCCCCAATTAAGGAATTGGCCACCACGGGAACCAAACGCTGGGGACAAAGCCATCTACCAACCCAGTCTCGAAGGCGGAACCAGGAACAGGCCGAGGATGACGAGAAGACCGATGTAGCGGGTGGGGTGATGCACCACCGGAGGGCTGCTGGATCAGAACAACGGACGGCCTCAACGTGTCTGGTTCGGCGACGATGCATTGGCCCCCTATAACGTAAAAAAGCCCGCCCCATCTGGGGCAGGCTTGTTTCTTAAAACCAAACCGGGTCTTGCGAATCGGCTCAAGACCCAGTCAATGGCTCTACATTACACCACCAGCGGCTTCTTCTGCCGGGGAGGCGTTGAGAGCGCTGAGGCCCTTCTCCGTCTCTTCGGTTTCGTACTCGATGGTCTGGCCGTCTCGGAGATCACCACCGGAGGTCATTCCAGCGAGGTTGTTTGCGTGAAGAAAAACATCCTCACCGCCGTCGAGGGGTTCGATGAAACCAAAGCCACGGGAGGTATCGAAAAATTTGAGCTTGCCCTTTTGCATATAATTTTATCTAGCGTTGTTGAGTCCCCCATCACTCGTTGCAACGCAGGCGTGGCAAATACCTCTTGACGTGACGACGCGACGACGCTGACGCGGGATCTGTATTGATGTAACTCTCCCACGCTAGGGCCCCCCTGCCGGTTCCCCACCGATAGTCGACACCTGCGGATTCATTAATTCCCCTTCTCCAGAAGGAAATTAGCGTCCCTCCCCCTGCCGACCGTCGTCAGTCCCTCTCACTCTACGAGCGCCGGCACGAGCATCACGGCATTCTGCATCATGCGGCTGGGCCCGCGCCAAAACATCCGATACTGCGTGTTGTCCACGAGGAAGACGACGCGCCCCTCCCCCATTTCCACCGTCCCAGCAAAGCTCCTGCCAGCCAGTTGCTTCAGGTTCTGCTGCGAGGCGTAGCCGCTCGCGAGCAGATCGTCCGCGTCTTTGGCGTAATGCGCAGCGGTCTGGAGGTCCGCGCTCGGCTCCAGGGCAGCGGTCCCGTACTTCAGCGAGTAGACCCGCTCCCCCACACCAAACGCGAGGGGGTGCGTCGTGTCCACGTGCCCGTCGAGCGCCGCGCCCGGAACGTTGTCCAGGCCCGAGGAGTCCTGGCGGGCCGCATAAGGGGTGTAGGGGCCGACGCGGGACTCAGTCGTGTCCTCGACCGCCGACACGCTCGTCAGGCCCGAGGCATCCTTGGTGAGAAACCGCGCGCTCTGCTCGGTCCCCACGAGCGTGCCGCCCGCCGCCACCCAGTCGCGCAGGGCCTCGACCTGCGTGGAGTCGAACACGGTGTTCAGGCGATAGCCGCCCGGCAACACGAGCACGTCGACGTCCTGCAGACGCGCCTTGCCGTAGCGGGCGTACCGGCTTTCGCTCGTGGCTGACGCTTTCAGGTTTGACGCCCGGATGCGAGTGACGGGAAGATCCGTCTCCTGGTCGAACAGGTACCAGAGCTGCCCACTCGTGTAGGTAGAAAAGGGCTGGTCGACGAGCAGGCCCACGTCCGGCAGTTCCACCGGTGGATTGTTCTCCGACCCGAGATCCGGCCCCTCGGCCATGCGCCCGGTGTTGAGCCCCACGATCTCCACCCCGGCTTCGCGGGCGATGCGTTGCATCTCGGTCGTGACGCTCGTCTTGTCCGGGTTGCGCCCCAGCAGCACGATGAGGGACCCGGCCCCGAACGAGCGGCTGCCCGTGTCGAACGCTTCGTTTGCAGTACGTACCCGGTAGCCGGCCTCCCATAGGTGGGAGAGGGCCCGGGGGGCGTGCCGCTGGTCCCAGTCCACAACGTAAGCGTATCGGGCATCCGGATTCACCACGCCACTGCGAGGGGTTGGATCCTCCTCCACGGGTTCCAGGCTCCCCTCCGGCACCTCCCGCGTCGCGTAGGTTTCCAGGTTATAGGCCAGCGGGGCCGACCACGTCGACATGTCGTACATTACCGAATCTTGGAAGGACACCTGCCGCTTCAGGAGGGAATTCACGAACAGGTGACGGGGCTGATCGGTCGGCACGATGTACGCGCCCCGTTCAACGCGGCGGTCTGATCGCTCGCCCGTCCGGTAGCTTTGCGCATTGTTCAGTTGGAGCGCCTCGGTGGCGCGCTGGACCTCGATGCCGTGGTGCCGAAGCATGTCAATCACGTCATAGAGGTACCCGCTGCCCCCGTCGTCCGGAAAGACGTAGGCCGCCGTTTCCACGGTGTTCGTCTGCTGCGAGTGGGCCTCGAGGTCGTACTCCAGCAGCTGCTGTCGGTTGCGGACGGCCGCTTTGAGGGTCGCAAACGACGTGGTGTAGTGGTCAAAGACGCGCTGCCGAAGCGTCAGTACGTACCCGTCCTCGTTCTCGACGGCCCGGCCGGCCCCAATGCCCGCCTGTTCTGTAAGCATCCCGATGCCCCCCATCACACTGGGGTAGGACGAGCCATAGCTCGGGTAGAAGAAGTCAAACGTCTCACGGGTGAAGTAGCTCACCTGATTCTGGTCGAACGCCTGGATGTTGGCCCGGCCGAAGGTGTCGGCAAATGCCACGTAGCGATCCGGCAGAAGCGGGTTGCGGGGGGTGGTCCCCGGCATGGTGAAGTAGTTGTCCTCGTACCCCTGCTCGTGGTAATCGGCGTGGACCTGCGGCATGAACTCCTGGTAGACGCCGGTAAGGCCCTCCATCTCGGGGTGCACGTTCCAGACCCAGTCGCGGTTAAGATCGAACCAGTAGTGGTTGGTGCGCCCCTGCGGAAAGGGCTCGTCGTGCACGATGTCGTTCGGGTCGGTGGCCACTCGCTCCCGTTGCATGGACCGTGCCCAGTAGACGTAGCGGTCGCGCCCGTCGGGATTGACCGCAGGGTACATCACGAAGACCGTCTCGTCGAGAATGCGCTGCGTGGCCTCGTCCTGAGCCGCTGCGAGCCGGTAGGCCACCCGCATCGCCGCCTCTGTCGACGACGGCTCGTTGCCGTGGATGTTGTAGCTGTAGGAGACGGTCACCGGCTG
>CAYULG010000247.1:0-4036 GCA_964445365.1 uncultured Salinivenus sp.
AGCCCATTCTGGGCACGTGGCAGCAGATCTTTCACCTCGAATGCGACGTGAAGCCTCGCGAGCGGTCGATTGTCGTGACTGTCCGGGGCGACTGAGTGAGTTCTTCCTACCCTCCCTGTGATCCCAATGCTATTGAGGAGCGTGGTTGGTCCTTACCGGTCGCCAGCGGCAAATAGATGTCCTACGTCACTCCGACCGAGGGTTTGGGCTCGTTCGATACACTCGCTTTTCGAGGGAGGCGAACGATAAACCGGCTCCCTTCGCCTTTTTCGGTCCTCACCTTGATCTGACCATCCATGCGCTCAATGGTTTGCTTTGTGACCGTCAGGCCGACACCCGTTCCTTCGTAGACCCGGCCCGTCCCCTCTGAGGCCTGCCGAAACGGTTCGAAGAGATCTTCGGCCATCTCCGGAGCCATTCCGATTCCTGTGTCCTCCACCTCAAAGACCGCCTGGTCCGCTTCACGATAGGTCCGGATCCATACCCGTCCTCCTTCCTCTGTATACTTAATCGCATTCGAAATGAGGTTCTGGGCTATAATCTGCACGCCGCCCTCGTCGGCCTCGGCCCACACGGGGGAATGGGGAGACTCCACAGACAGGCGGACCCCGGCCTTTTGTGCTTGGGGGCGATGCTCCTCGGCAACCGTCTTCGCATTCGCGCTAAGATCGACGGGCTCGCTGGCCAGGCTCATTTGCCCGGCCTGAAGCTTTGAGAGGTTGAGGACGCCGTCCAACGTTTCGAGCAGTCGCATGCCGCCCTGTTCGATCAGGCCCGAGAAGCGGCCCAGCTGCGAAAAGTCCGCGTCCTCCGGTTGCTCCTCCAGCACCTCGACCTGATCCCCGATGGCCTCGGCAAACCCGATGACAGAGGTGAGAGGTGTGCGGATCTCGTGGCTCATGTTTGCGAGAAAGGCACTTTTGAGGCGATTCATTCGTTCGGCCTCCTCCTTCGCCAGGCGCAGTTCCTCCTCGTGCTGGAGGCGACCGAGGATGACCGAGGCGTAGGTCGCTAGCACTTCAATCAGCCGAAGGTCGAACGGCGCAATGTCGTCCTCGTTCTCGAAACCAATGACGACCACCCCGTGGTCGCCGATCGGCACGGAAGCCCACCCCAGGTCGCCATAGTCGATGTTGTTGTCGAGGGGCCCGGGATCCGGAGCGACCACCACCTCGCCGGATCGGAGGGCCCGTCCCGCAATCGTTTCCTCGTCCACGGGAATCGGCTCGGGGACCGGTGCCTGCTTGTTCTCTTCGTCGATCGTGGTCTTGCTGGGCACGATCATTCCGTCGCTGACGAAGCCGACGTTGTTCATCGGATAGTCGAAGACCTCCTGGAGGACATCGTGAACGTGCCTGCCGATCTCCTCACGGTTTTCTGCCGTCAGCAGACGACCAGTCGCGCGGTAGAGGGATTCCAGCTTCTGTCGCCGCTCGCGAAGTCGCTCCTCCATCTCCTTCCGCTCGGAGATTTCGAAGCCAAACGCCGCCACGCTCGTGACCTGATCCCCCAGGTCCACGATCGGACTGTAAACCCGGTAGTAATGACGAGGACCGTCCTCTCCCTCCAGGGTCTCTTCCAATTCGACGCGCTCCTTCGTCCGGGCCGCCTCCCGAACGGCCTCGTCACGCCGCCGCCCAAGGTCCGGGTCCAGCCCTCGTTCCCGGCAGTATTCTTCGTTGGTTCGCCCCACAATCCACTCCCGGAGCGCCGGATCGCTGACGCCGTTCGAATTGACGTATTCGTATCGGGCATCGGGATCGAGAACCGCGAGGTCGATCGGGACTTGATCGAGAATTTGCTCGTAGAAATTTCTCGTTTTCCGCAGTTTCTGTTCTCGCTCTTTTTGTTCGGTGATGTCCCGTACGACACAGATGAGCCCTCCGCTTTCGAGGGTCGTGAGGGTTACCTCCTGCGGAAAATGGCTCCCGTCGGCCCGCTTTCCGGTGGCTTCGCCGCGCCAGTTTCCCGCCTCCGAAAGCATCGGCATCACTTCCTCCTTGAAGCGCCGCAGTTCCTTCTCACCGTAGCACAGCTCCCACGTCTCTCCTAAGAATGCGTCCGGGGAGTCGTATCCGTGGATCTCGGCGTGGGCCTGGTTCACGTAGATGTACTCCTCCTCGCTGTCGAGGATAGCGATCCCATCGGAGGCGGCCTCCATGGCGTCCAACCGCCGCCGCAGCTTCTGCACCCACTGCTTTCGTTGGGTGATGTCGGTGTAGATGCCGTAGATTTCCGGCGGGCCGCCCTCTCGCGTTCGCCCAGCGACCTGGAGCCGAAAGTCCCGAAGCCCGTCCGCCGCTTTTCGCTTCACCTCTACCTGCTGGGTGCCCTCCTCAAGTGCTCGCCGATCAATCTCGGCGGCTTCCTCACGATCCGCCTCGGGCACGAGGAGGGCATCGACGTCCTTCCCTTTCGCCGAAGAAAAGTCAACGCCAAAGACCTCCTCGAACGCCGGATTCGTGTCGGTGATAAGCGTCCCGTCCTCACACACTTCACAGCGGATTACGGGCGTTGGCAGGGTCTCGAAGAGCGTTGCGAGTCGATCTCGTTCCTCCTGAAGTGCTTGCTCGGTCTCCTTCCGCTCGGTGATGTCGGTGACGGCACCGTCGTAATACTTGACCGCCCCATCGTCATCATAGACGATCGTCCCGCTCATGAGGGCGAAGAAGGTGCTTCCGTCCCGGCGACGGAGGAGCACCTCGGTGGGCTCAATGCCGCCCTTGGCCCGGGACGTTTCCCGAAGCCGCTCCCGCATTTCGGGATCAGCGTATAAGTTAGTCGCGTCTGCCTGGCAGACGGCCTCGGGGCTCTCGTACCCAAACATCTGGGCGAGGGCCTGATTGGCGTAGACGATTCCCTCGTCGGGGGTGGACCGGTAGATGCCCTCGGACACGTTTTCGTTGATGCTGCGGAGCTGTCGTTCGCGTTCCGCAAGCTCCTCCTGGATTGACAGCCGTCCCCACAGGGCAATGCCTTCGATGAGGGCCACCGTGGCCATGCTCGCAAGCAACACCGACGGACTGGTGAGAGCCGTCGGGGTCATCATAATGCTCCCCACGACGAGAGCGACCCCAAATCCCAGAAATCTCAGGATGGGCCGGAACGAGCGGGCGCCGAGCCCAAGGGTAACGCCCACGACCGCGTACGTAAGTAGCAGGCTCACTACGTAGTCGCTGGCGAAGCCATTTAGCGCGGTGATGAGTGCGACCCAGGTCATCACGACGTGCAGCAGTATCCAGAATCCGAGGACGTAGTGTGCTCGCAACCGCCGCGAGACGTAGGAGGCCCCGAAGAGGCCGACGAAGAGCCCCGCGACCACGTACTGATCCCACACCGGATCGATGGCCTGGGGATTGGAGACCTCGTATAGGATGCCGAAGACAGGAAATACGATCACCCCGAGAAGACTGAGCACGCGGTGGAGCTGGACCTGAGCCATGCTTTCCCGCGACAAGTTGTCGTCGTCGGGACGGAAAAGCTGAGAGACCTCGGCGATCGAGGGGATCATGGTGCCTGAAGACGATTGATCGGTGCAACTCCGGACTGCTTCTCCAATAGGGAATGGAGCATCCACTCGCCACTATTTCACATAACTGTGTTATTCAATGCAAATTTTGTGCAACACCCACGAACTCAATCGCCCATACGGTTCTGCTGAAGGAGTGAATACGTCATTGTTACGGCCTTCGTCTCCGTCTGTAAACGACTTCTGTTTTTCTGGTGGAGGGAAGAGTTCATCGACGAGATGACGCGGGTCAAGTCGCCAATATACGTACAGATCGACATCGCAGACACTTCACGTCTTTCCTTTTCGAACCGGACCCTATTCCGGGACCGGCGCAGACGATCACAGGTGCTCACCGGGCCCGTCATAACCGAAGAGGCGAAGCACCACCTTCGGAGGACCTCGTGATCATTCGGGCGGAGACGACCCGTTGCCTTGTTTGGCAGGCGAGAGGAGTTCGGTGTCTTCTAGCCCCTTCGCCTCGTCCAGGAAGAGCTGGCGGTGGGGGAACGGAATCTCGATGTCGGC
>CAYULG010000248.1:0-4022 GCA_964445365.1 uncultured Salinivenus sp.
TGGACGACCATCGTTCCGTCCACGTACCCGCGAAAGTGCGTGCCGTCGCCCACGGCGCGGACCGACCGCCAGCCGTCCATCTCGGTCGTTCCGGGGGCAAACGTCGATTGGTCGCCACCAGCAGGAGGGCAATTAGGAAGTGGACCAGCATTGGATGTACGTTGAGCGCCCAGTCGGGAATGAGGTCCATGTCATGGACCGTCCTTGTTGAACGATTCCATCGTCGGCAGTCGCACCGTCAATCGATTCGTGACCGCCCGGCTTCCCAACCACCCCCCGAGGACAACGTCAACGACCCCGCAGAAGATGGGCCACCAACTGGGAACGGTCGCATTTGGGAGGAGGATATCGTGAACAAGGTCGTAGGCGCCGTGCGCCACGAGCCCGAGGGCGACGAGAAGTCCCGCTGCCTGCGATCGATCCCATCGGGCTCCGGCGACCGCAAGGCCCACGAAGACCGACGCAATGGCACTTTCCGCTATGATTGTGGACCTGTGTCCCGCCATGACGGCGAACAGCACGTACGCCAGGGCGATGACGATGAGGAGCGTGCTGTAGAAGGGAAGCGTGTCCTCCTGTCGGGTGGCCCTCCCGAGCCCCAAAATGGCGAGGGCTGCCAGCAGTCCTGCGAGAACGTTCATGATCAACCGAGCTCAGGTAGAAGAGCATTAGCTGAGGTACCCCCTACCCCTACATCCCTCGATGGTTTCTGCCTCCAATGCCGAGAAAGGCAAAACCGGAGTACGCTCGAAGACCCTGACCGGCTCTAATCGGGCTCTAATCCGCTTCTCACCGCCCTATGAGACCTCGTTGCCGCGGCGCCCCGTGGGATGGCCACAATCCGACGGATCTCGTCTCAGTCGCCGTTGCGCAATGACTCGTTTGCTTTCACGGAGGGGGGTCCTGCTCGGGGTTCTTGTGAGCGCCCTTGGACTCGTGGCATCCCTCGACGTCTGGCCGGCCCAGGCGCAATCCCCGGTGCTTCCTGACACCCTTACGTTCGAGCGAGCCACGAATTTGCTTCTGGAGCACAACCCGCAGCTCCGTGCCGCCCGGGCCCGTGCGCAGGCCGCAAGTAAATCCGCCCGAGCCGAGGCCCTCTATCCCAACCCGACACTTGAGGGGGCCGAAGAGCACACCCCGATTCCCAACGCCGAGGGAGCCGACGACGAGTGGTTCCTGAGCCTGACCCAGCCGCTCAACTATCCGGGCGAGCAGCAAGCCCGCAACCGATCGGCCGACGCGGCCGAGCGGGCGGCCCAGGCAACACTCGATGAGACGCGGGCTTCGCTTTACAACGAACTCCGTCGGCGGTACCTGACCGTTATCGTAGCGGATGTCCGCCATCGCATCCTGCGGCGCTACACCGACGCCGTCCGGCAGGCGGCCAAGGCCGCCACCGTGCGGTACGACGAGGGCGACCTGAGCCCCATCCGCCGCTCGCGACTCAAGAGCGCCGAGGCCGCCTTCGAGAACGACCTGTCAGAGGCCAATCGGCAACGCCGGGCCGCGCGCCGGGAGCTGGCCTACACGCTCCTCGCCGATCGAGCGGATCGACCCGGCCCGCGCCCGGAGATCGGGCGCTACACGGTGCCGGACTCGCTCACGTTTCGGGGGATTACCGTGGATGAGCAGGCGGCGCTTGCGGCAGCCGACGAGCACCGCGCTCGCCTCCGCGCCCAGCGCGCCCGAGCCGAGCGCGAGCGGCAGGCCCTCAAATCAACGCGGTACCAGCGCTACCCAGACCTCAGCGTCTCGGCGGGGCCGAAGCAGCTCTCGGCACCAGGCGGCAGCACCATCGGCTTCACGGCGGGGATCCAGGTGGAGTTGCCCCTCTGGAACGGCGGCCGCACGGCCGTGGAGGCGCAGGAGGGCCGCCGCAACCAGGCCCGGGCTACACTCGACGCTACCCGGCGCGCCATTGAGGGGGACGTGCAAAATGCCCTGGACCGCCTCGACAGCTACCGGGCCCGGCTGCAGGAACCGTCCGACCGCCTCTCCTCGACCTCCGACACGCTCCTCAGGGACGCCCTCTTCACGTACGAGCAGGGCCAACTCACCCTCTTCGAGCTACTCGACACCATCGAGTCTGCCTACCAGGCGGAACGGCGCCGCGTCCGGCTGACGGCCGAGTACTTTCGCGCCCTCTACGACCTGGAGGCCGCCATCGGCATCGGCCCGCGCGACGAGCCGCTCGTCGTAGAGGGCGCCCTCTCCCCACTTCGCTCCGCCCAGCTTCCGTAGCCTTCAGACGCACCGCTCCCATGACCCGACTTGCCACTCGTATGCGCCCCATTCGGACCGTTTCCTATGCCGTTCTCGCGCTCCTACTCGTCGGGTGTGGCGAGGCCGACCGTCCGTCCTCGTCCACCGCTGCGGCCGACACGACGGCCGACCCGAACACGATCACGCTGACCGCAGCCGAACTCAATGAGGTCGACCTGGAGACCATTACGGTCGCGGAGCGGCCCGTGACGACGACGCTGAAGCTCCCGGCCCGGGTGCGTCCGGCCGCCGACCAGGAGGCGTTCGTCACGTCGCTCGTAGACGGCCGGGTGGAGCGGCTCCGTGTGAGCCCCGGGACGCGAGTGACGCAGGGCGAGGTCGTGGCCGACGTGGCCGCCCCCGACCTGAGTCAGATGGTCGCTGACCTCCGGCAGGCGCGCAACGACCTCGACCGCCAGCGGCGCCTGGAGGAGCGGGGCGTGGCCGTCGAGAAAAACGTGCAGGCGGCCGAGCGCAACTGGCAGGCCGCCCGGCAGCGCCTCCGCTCCATCGGGGTGCGGCCGAACCGCATCGAACAGGTTGCCACCGGCGCGCAGGACATGGATACGCTGCCCCTGGAAGCCCCCCTCGACGGCGTCGTCCTGGATCGGATGGGCGTCCTCGGCGCGCCCGTGCAACAGGGCGATAAGCTCTACCACATCGCTGACCTGCAGCCCATCCGGGTGGTCGCCAAGGTGTTTGAGCGCAACCTGGGCCAGGTCCAGGATGGACAAGAGGTCACCATCTCCACCCCGATGACGCCCGAGCGGACCTACCGAAGCACCATCGATCAGGTGACCCCACAGGTCGACGACGAGAACCGGGCCGCCCGTGCTCGGATCTTCATCGACAACACCGACGCTTCCCTCCGTCCCGGCATGTACGCCTCCGTCCAGGTCAAACAGACGGGCATCCCGCAGGCCGCCCTCCCCGCCGACGTGCTGCTGACCGACAGTGGGGGCGCGTACGTCCTCGTCCGCGACGGATCGCGCACCTTTCGGCGCGTCTACGTGGACGCATCGGCCGAAGCGGAGGGCGACGTGACCGTCCCGTCGCTCGACGTGGGCACGGAGGTCGTTGCCGAGGGCGCCTATCAGATTGTTAGTGCGCTCAATCAGCGAACATAGCCCACTTCCTCGCCCCTCGACATTCGCCATTCGAAGCGCTCTGTCCCTCAATGTTTGATCGCCTCGTTACGTCCGTCGTCAAGAATCGCATTCTGGTCCTGCTCCTCATGGCCGTGCTGGTCGGATGGGGCATCTACAGCTGGCAGCAAGTGCCGGTCGACGCTTACCCAGAGCTCACGAACAACCAGGTGCAGATCCTCACGCCGGTACCCGGCATGTCGCCCGTGGAGGTGGAAAAGCTAGTGTCCTACCCCATCGAGACGAGCATGACGAACCTCGAAGGGGTCAAAGACAACCGCTCGCTGAGCCAATTCGGCCTGAGCGTCGTCACGCTCGTGTTCGAGGAGGACATGGATCCGTATTTCGTGCGTCGGCTCGTCTCCCAGCGCCTCGCCAAGGTCAAAGAGAACCTCCCGGAGAAGGCCGAGCCCGGACTGGGGCCGCTGTCGACGGCCCTGGGGCAGGTCTACCAGTATACCCTGACGGACGAACCAGGCGACGACCGGTCCTACTCGGCCCAGGAGCTTCGCACGATGCAGGACTGGATCCTGGCCCCCGAATTGCGCACGGTAGAAGGCGTCGTGGAGGCCAACGCGCTCGGCGGCTTCGTGAAGCAGTACCACGTCCGGT
>CAYULG010000249.1:0-3967 GCA_964445365.1 uncultured Salinivenus sp.
CCGTGGAGGACGCCGTCGGCCCCGCCTCCGCCCTCCCCGACGACCTGACGCCCTTCGAGAACCTCCGAGACAGCGGGCGCCTCTCCCTCCACGACGTGCGCTCGGGCTACCTGAATGCCCTTCGAGAGGCGTTGAACGTCGACGCCATTGCCGACGCTGGGCTCACCGTCGCCCACGACGCGATGTATGGGGCCGGCCAAGGACTCGTGACGGAGCTACTCAGCAACGACCAGGTCGTCCCCCTCCGCCACGAACGCAATCCCAGCTTTCACGGCGTGGCGCCCGAGCCCATCGAGGATCGCCTGCAGGAGCTCTCTACGACGGTGGCCGAGTCCGACTGTGACGTCGGACTTGCCAACGACGGGGACGCCGATCGGATCGGCATGGTCGACGAGAACGGCAACTACGTGAGCTCGCACCGCATCCTGGCCCTCCTCGTGAAGTACCTGCACGAGGAGCGCGGCCTCTCGGGCGACGTGGTCAAGACGTTCTCGACGACCCACCTCCTCGACAAGATGGGCGAGCAGTACGGGCTCAACGTCGAGACCACCCCCATCGGCTTCAAACACATCGCCAAGAAGATGTCGAGCGGCAATGTGCTGGTGGGCGGCGAGGAGTCGGGCGGCATCGCGGCCATGGGGCACGTCCCCGAACGCGACGGCATCTACATCGGCCTACTCATCGTGGAGATGATGGTGGAGCGCGACATGCCGCTCTCGGCGCTCGTGGACGAACTGCTGGAAGAGTTCGGGCCGCACTACAACTACCGCGACGACATTCACATCCGCGAGGACCAGAAGGCCGACGTCCTTGACCGCCTCGACAATCAGGGGGGGCTCGATACAGTCGACGGGCACTCGGTCAACGAGGTACAGACGCTCGACGGTTTCAAGCACGTGACCGACAACGGCTGGCTTCTCATTCGCCCCTCCGGCACTGAGCCCGTCCTCCGCGTCTACTCGGAGGCCGAGTCCCCCGACGCCGCCGAGGCACTGGTGAAGGACGCGTCGGCGCAGCTGGGGCTCGATGACTGAGCAGCCGTTCCTCTAACAAGGGCCTCCCAGTCGTTGCGTAGCCAAGTCCTCGTATTGCGTATTTCGTATTGGGTGTATCTTGCGGTGCCGTCGCCCGAGAAACCGGCACGACGGGGACACGAAATACGGATTCGGCGGACGCAGTGCCCTAGCGAAAAAGATCGCTTCCGGTACAATGTCCCGATTGACCGTGCTCGTCACGATCGTCCTCCTCGTGAGCGGCGTCGGACCCCCATCCGTATCCGTAAGCGATGGCGACGCCTGGCTCCTCGTCGCCAATAAGAACGGAGACTCGCTCTACTTCGTGGACGCGTCGTCGCTTGCCGTGGCGGACAGCGTGACGACCGGCCGATCGCCCCATGAAGTGGCCGCCGCTCCGGAGCGAGGCCGCGCCTACGTGGCGAACTACCGGGCAGGCACCGTTACCGTTGTGGACGTGGCGGAACGAACCGTCGCGACGACGTGGCCCCTGAGCGGTGTCGAGCGCCCGCACGGTATCGAGGTAGGTCCAACGGAGAAGCACGTGTACGTGACGGCGGAGAATGCCCGGTCTGTGCTCGAGTTGGACGCTACGACCGGAGAAGTGAGCCGCACGTTCGAGACCGGCAAAGAGGGAACGCACATGCTCACTCTCTCCCCGGACGGCAAATACCTTTACGCAACCAGCATCGGCAGCGGCACACTGTCCGTCGTCGATCTCGGCTCGGGACAGGTTCAGACGCACGTCCAGACCGGCGAGGGCGCTGAAGGCCTTGCGGCAACGCCGGACGGCGAGGCGGTGTGGGTGGCCAACCGGGCGGACGACACCGTGACCATCGTTGACCTCTCCGACACCGAGATCGTTGACTCGCTCGCAGCCCCAGGCTTTCCGATCCGCGTTGCCCTGCAACCGAATGGCAATCGCGCTCTCGTGTCCACCCCCCGGGCCGGCGGGGCTGTCGTCGTCGACGCACAGAGCCGAAAGCGAACGGAACGAATCAAGACGGGTGCCAAGCCGATCGGCGTGCTCGTCCACCCCGATCGTCCCCAGGCGTACGTGGCCAATTCCGGCAGCCGGACGATCAGCGTACTCAACCTGACGGAGCCCGCCATTACGGATACGATCGCGGTGGGACGAGGCCCCGACGGAATGGCGTTCGTACCGGCCCGATAACACGGCCCGATAACACGGCCCGATAACACGTCAAGCAACTGCCTGGGCGTCGGCCGGCTGCTGCTCGTCGCCCACAACGGATCCGCCCCTCAGGCTGATGACGCGCCGGGTTCGACCGGCGAGTTCCTTGTCGTGCGTGACGAGCACGAGCGTCGTGTCCGCCGTCTCGTTCAGACGGAACAAGACATCCTCCACCCGCTCGGCCGTCTCGGCGTCGAGGTTGCCGGTGGGCTCGTCGGCAAACAGGATGCGGGGCTCGTTGATGAAGGCGCGCGCCATGGCCACGCGCTGCTGCTCGCCCCCGGAGAGTTGCGTCGGATAGTGGTCGAGCCGATCGCCGAGGCCCACCTCGTCGAGCAGATCAGCGGCCCGCTTCCCCGCATCACGGCTGCCGCGCAGCTCCGCGGGCACCATTACGTTCTCCCGGGCCGTAAGCGTCGGGAGCAGGCGAAAGGTCTGAAAGACGAAGCCCACGTGCTGGTTGCGCACCTGCGCCCGCTCGTCCTCGTCGAGCGGGCCGAGGTCAACGCCGCAGAGCGTGACGCGGCCGCTGGTGGGTCGATCAAGGCCGGCACAGAGGCCCAACAGCGTCGTCTTCCCGCTGCCCGACGGGCCTACGATGGAACAGGTGTCCCCTTCATCGACCTGAAAGGACACGTCGTCGATGACGGTGAGGGTGCGTCCCCCACTGTCGAAGGTTTTTGTGAGCGATTCGACGCGAAGAACAGATGCAGCGTCCATCAACCAATCGGCAACCAGTGAGAAGTGTCGAATGGGGCAGTCTTGTGAGCCATGCCGGAAACCCTATTCCGCTGATCCCGGTTTCGGCTCCTCCGTCGTAAATGCTCTCCTGTTTTTCCGTTTCATGCTGGATGTCCGTCTATACCCGCTTCTGCTGGCTGGGGTCCTACTCGTGTCTGGATGTGGGCAGAATCGTTCCAATTCCACGCCGCCGAGCTCGGCCCCAGACACCACGGCCTCCTCCACCGAAAAACCAGCTTCCACCGACACGACGAACCAGGATGCCCTGCGCGTTCTCGTGCTCGGCAACAGCATCGCCGCCGGGCTCGGCGTGCCGTCGCAGGCCGCCTTCCCGGCACGCCTCCAGCAAAAGGTCGACGCCCTCGGCTGGAACGTGACCGTCCAGAACGCCGGGGTAAGCGGCGAGACGACCGCCGGGGGCCGCAGCCGCATCGGCTGGCTCTTGAGCGAGGAAGTGGACGTGCTCGTCCTGGAGCTGGGCGGCAACGACGGCCTGCGCGGCGTCGACCTCTCGTCGACGAAGCAAAACCTCACCGCCATTATCGACACCACACTGGCCACCTATCCCGAGTCGCGGGTCCTGCTGGCCGGGATGCAGATTCCACCCAATCTCGGCGCCGAGTATACGGAACGGTTCCGAGAGCTCTACCCCACCGTTGCGAAGCAGTATGAGCGTGCTACTCTGATTCCGTTTGTCCTTCAGGACGTAGCCACCGTCGACTCCCTGATGCAGGACGACGGCATCCACCCCACGGCCTCCGGCCACCGGGTCGTGGCGAAAAACGTCTGGGAACGGCTCCGCCCTCTCCTGGAAGAAATGCGCAAAACCGATCCAGCGTGAGCCGACACGTACTTCGTATTGCGTATGCCTTATCTATCCCTTCTTCTACCCAATACGAACGGAATACGCAATAGTCCTACGCCTCCTGCATCTCCTTCACCGACTCCGTAATGCCGGCGGCAGCCTCCTTCGCGTCGCTGAAGAGCATCTTCGTGTTGTCGGCGTAGAAGAGGTCGT
>CAYULG010000250.1:0-3930 GCA_964445365.1 uncultured Salinivenus sp.
CTGCGTGACGGCCGAGCCGGTTTCGAGCTGGGTCCAACTAATCTTGGAGTTGTCGCCCTTGCAGATGCCACGCTTCGTGACGAGGTTGTAGACGCCGCCCTCGCCGGTGTCCGGGTCGCCCGGATACCAGTTCTGGATCGTGGAGTATTTGATCTCTGCGTCCTCGTGGGCGATCAGCTCCACGACGGCTGCGTGCAACTGATTCTCCTTGCGCATCGGGGCGGTGCAGCCCTCAAGGTAGCTCACGTAGGCCCCCGGCTCGGCAATGATGAGCGTGCGCTCAAACTGGCCGGTGCCTGCCTCGTTGATCCGGAAGTACGTAGACAGCTCCATCGGGCAGGTCACCCCCTCCGGAATGTAGACGAACGATCCGTCGCTGAAGACCGCCGAGTTGAGCGCCGCGTACAGGTTGTCGGTATACGGGATGACCGTACCCATGTACTGCCGTACAATCTCGGGGTGCTCCCGGGCGGCCTCGCCGAAGGATTTAAAGATGACGCCCTTTTCCTCCAACTTGTCCTTGAAGGTGGTAGCCACTGAGACGCTATCCATTACTGCATCGACAGCGACGCCGGTTAGGGCCTTCTGCTCCTCGAGTGGGATCCCAAGACGCTCAAAGGTCTCCAGAATCTCATCCGGCACCTCGTCGAGGCTCTCGTAGTTGGTTTTATCGTTCGGGGCCGAGAAGTAGCTCATCTCATCGAACTTGGGCGCCTCGTAGTCGAGATGGGCCCAATCGATGGTTTCGCCGCCGTCAATCCGTTCGCGGACGTGACGGAACGCTTTCAAGCGCCAATCCAGAAGCCATTGTGGTTCGTCCTTCCGGTCTGAGATGTAGCGGACGACATCCTCAGTCAGCCCGTCGGGCGCCGTCTCGGTTTCAATGTCAGTGTAGAAGCCATGCTCGTAATCCTCATTGGCCTTGCCCTTGAGATACTCTGTTTCGGACGTGCTCATAATGAGTCCCTCGTGCGTCTCGTGTGTGGTCCGATGCGAGTAGGAGCGCCAGTTTGGAACGTGTCGGGGGAGACCCTCTCGGCCCGATTCCGTGTGTAAACTGGCGTTTACGTTGTTTTCTGTGTAAACGTGCGATTACAACCACGCGTCACTCCCGTCGTTCCGCCGCCTCTTGAGGAGATCACATCTTCATTGCAACTTTCGGTGTGTGCGTCGGCAGCATCTCGCCGAGGGGACGGCCGCCGGGTTATGAGTTGCCAGCAGTTACGGGTGGGAGTCATGAGTTGAGGGAGCATGAGTTGGAGCGGATTTTGTGTTTCGTATTCGGAATCAGGCACAAACCAGGGTATGCGATACGAAATACGCGATAGCCCGAGAAACCTTCGTTTACCCGTTAAGGTACAGGGCATTCCGTTGTCTCTTGCGCCGTCAGAGCTGTTTTTGCCATGACAATCACGATGACCGACCGCGCCGTCGATCAGATTCATACGGTTGCCGGCAATGAAGACGTCGATCTAGGGGACACGCTGCTCCGGATTGCTGTCGTTCCGGGCGGGTGTTCGGGGCTGACCTACGATCTAGGATGGGAAACCACGGTCCAGGATGAAGACTCCGTCGAACAACACGAAGACATCACGGTGGTCCTTGACAAGGAGAGTCGTCTCTACCTGGACGGGTCGGAACTGGACTTCACCGATGGGCTCGACGGCGACGGCTTTCACTTCACCAATCCGCAGGCGACTCGGGAGTGCGCGTGCGGCGAATCGTTTGCGCTGTAACCAGCTCTCTTCGGTGTAAACATTCGTTTACACACTTTAGGCCATTGACGCTAGCGGCGTCCGTCCGTGCGCTGCCACTGCACTCGATCGCCCTCGACAACCCCATAACTGTCGGCGAACCCGGCTTCGGTTTCGAGCACATACTGGGCCGGGGCGTTTGAGGGAATAGACTGAGCCGTATTCGGCGGGGCGTACTTCTTGACGCGAACGATCTGCGAGTCGGCGTTGATAAAGAAGAGGTCGAGGGAGAGAGGGGTGTTGGCCATCCAGAAGCTGCGCTCCCGTTCTTCGTCGAACGGAAAAAGCATACCGCTCCGCTCGTTCGGGAAGCCCGCCCGTTGCATCATTCCACGCTCGCGGGCAGAGTCCGACTCGGCAATCTCAAGGTCCAGCGTGACGAGGGTGTCTCGGTCCTGGATGACTGCAAGGCGGCCTTCGTTGTCGAAGGGAATCGTGGTCGTGGTTCCCGTTTTGTCGGAGGCGTTTTTGCCGTCGTCGTTCGTGCAGGAAGCAAGCGCAAGAACGAATAGTACGAGGAGGAGGGGGAGAAGTGGGCGCATGGAGGCATGCCCAAATCGGGCGGAGGAGTCAGGGAGAGTCACGAGTCATGAGGGGGGCTACGGACGCTGGGGCCTTTCTAATCCGTGCGGATCCAGCGGACGCGGGTGCTGTCAGAAAGGTTGAACCGGTCGGCGAAGCCGGCCCGCACCTCGACGACGAACTTCTTGGGGCTGGCGGGCTCGATGGTCTCTTCGGAGAAGGGTGTCGTTCGGCGGACGATGTTGATGACCTGTGAGTCCGGCGCTACAAAGACGATGTCGAGGGGAAGCGGCGTGTTTTTCATCCACATCCCACTTTCGTCGACCTCGTCGAAGATAAAAAGCATTCCGCGATCGTAGCCCAGAGATCGCTGGCGCATGAGGCCCCGTTGGCGCTCGGCGTCGGACTCGGCAACCTCGATGTCGATGGTTCGGAGTGTGTCTCCCGAGGGCTGGTAAAACGTCAGCGTGCCGTCCTCGAAGGTCGGCTCCTCAACGGAAGAGGTGCTATCCTCATCGGTCGCGCAGCCGGTTCCGATTACGAGCAACAGGGCCAGAATAAGAAGGAGGCGGGTGCTTTTCATTGGATCGGACAGCGGCAAGAAGGATAGGAAGTCATGAATCACGAGCCGTGGGGGGCACCAGTCAGGGGACCGGAAAGGAATGGAGGCGCCGAGCGGAGTGGCGGGATGAGACTTAGAGTGGGCGCTCCATGTACACGACGTCGTCGAGGGGATTGTGATAGTAGGGCGGACGCTCTTCAAAGCCGAGGGAGCGGTAGACGGTGCGGGCAGCGGTCATGGAGGCCACCGTGTCGAGTCGCATGGTGTCGTAGCCGAGGTCGCGGGCCACCTCGACAATGGCCTCGGCGAGTCGACGGCCGAGGCCCTTGTTTCGGTGAGCGGGCCGGACGTAAAGTCGCTTCATCTCGCAGACACCTACGTCGTCGAGAGGCTGTACCGCCACGACCCCCACGGGTTCGTCGTCCACCTCGGCGAGGAGGATGGCGCCTGCCGGGGGGGCGTAGGGACCGGGAAGTGTTTCCAGTTCCCGGTCGACATCCTGGAAGTCGAGGTCAAAGTCCAACTCCCCAACGTACTCGTGAAACAGGCGACGGGCGGCATCGAGATCGTCTTCGCTCGTGGCCCGGTAAATGTGGATCATTGCGAGACGGGAGACTGACAAAGAGGTCTACCGACGAAGAGGTCTGCCGAGGGCAAATCGAGGCCTTCGGCCGCGCTTACTATCGTTCGGGGATCAGGCCCCTTTCTCAAACGCAATCGTTAAGTCCAGCGTGGCATCCAATACAGCCGAAAGCGACAGTGATCGATCTTTCATCTGTTCCGTTCATGAAAAGTGAATGGAAGCTCATCATCATCCCGTTAGAGATACGTCGCACGCGCCGCGATCGAAATCAGTTACGTTTCGTACTCACTTTTGGGGAACCCGAAGTGTCCCCCAAACCGTGGTGAGCCTACGGATCTGTCAAAAAACTTGCGTCCCGATCGCTCGAATAACTCGTTACTAGATTGAAAGCAGGGTCTTCCCACCATGGAAAGTCCGTCGGTGCGCCGTCTTACCAGCACCCGCATCCCAACGACTGATGGGGTATTTTCCCTTTCGCTGTACGAAAACAACAAAGACGACAAGGACCA
>CAYULG010000251.1:0-3899 GCA_964445365.1 uncultured Salinivenus sp.
GCTTGCCGTCGGTGATCATGAAGATCTGCTTGTTGCGGTTGTTGCGGCGGTGCAGAATGTGTCGTGCCCGCTGCAGGCCCGCCCGGGTGTTGGTGTGGTAGCGCCCCACGTCGAGGTAGGGCAGGTCCTCCACCTCGATCTCCCAGGCGTCGTTGCCGAAGGCCACGATGTCGAGCGTATCCTTCGGGTACTTGCTCATGATGAGTTCGGAGAGGCCCATGGCCACCCGTCGGGCCGGTGTGATCCGATCCTCGCCGTACAGCACCATCGAGTGGGAAAGGTCGATCATCAACACCGTGGCCATGGTGGCGTGATGATCAGTCTCGTGAACCTGGAAATCTTCCTCCGACAGATTCCAATCGTCCTCAAGGCCCGATCGCCGGAGCGAGTTGGAGAGTGTGCCGGTCTTGTCGAGCCGCGAGATGTCGTCGCCAAACGACCAGTCGCGCGTCTCGGGCAGCCGTTCATCTCCCTGGCCCGTGTAGGGCGTTCTGTGGCCGCCCTGTCCGTGCTTTCGAAGGTCGTTGAAGATCTCTTCGAGGGCCGATTGCCGGAGCGCCCGCTCGGCCTTCGCGGTGATTTCCACGGTGCCGTCCTCCTCGTCCTCTTGCAGATAGCCCCGCTTCTCAAGCTCCTCGATGAAGTCGTCGAGGGATTGCTCGGAGTTTTCGGTGAGATCGTACTTGTCGTCGAGCTGCCTCAGCCAATCGAGCGCCTCTTCGGCGTCGCCGGCCGTGTGCTCCAGCAGTTTCTGGAAGAGGTCGAACAGCTCTTCAAACAAGGGCTTCTGGCTGCCGTGGCGGGTGGAGTCCCATTCGGTATAGCGAAAGCGCATGTCGACGAAGACGAAGACTAGAAAACTGTGTGGGTTAGAGGGTACGCTCCCGTTGGACCATTTGTTTTTGACACGAACGCAACACTCTCCCTTCTCAAACCGGCCTCTCGCTCCGAATACCGCCCACCGGCCACCAGGGGCCCGTCGTCCCCTACCGCGAATACGGCTCGTCGAGGTACTGCTCCGCCCGGTCGTGGACGCCGACCGGATCGTCCATGTTGAGCACGGACCGGTACGTGCGGATCGCCAGTTCGCGACGGCCCATGGCGTCGAGCACCATCCCCTGGTACAGCAAACCGAGAATCCGGTAGCGATTATTGTCGACGCCTCGGTCAGTGAGGCGCTCGACACGCGCCAAGTGCTGGAGGGCCTCGTCGTACGCCCCGTCGTAGAGCTGCGCTCGGCCGAGGTACAAGCGTGCAATCTCTTCCATGTGCACGTTGTAGCCGGCCTGTCCCCGCTCGCAGCGTGCCACGACCTCGGCGAAGACCTCCGCCGCCTGATCCCAACGATTCCACCGCGCGTACACGCGGCCCTCGAAGTTGTGGAAGTAGGGATTTTCAGGATGCCGCTCCCGGAGTTGCCGCACGTAGCGGCGAGCGGCGACGTAGTCTTCCTCGTACAGGTAATGAACCTGCGTGAGGTAGTAGAGCGCCTCCGTCTGCACGTAGTACCCCTCCGTGGCCGTCCGCTCCAGCAAGCGGAGCCCCCGCTCCCGATTGCCATCCGGAATCATCCAGGTGAAGGTCTTGACCACCGGGTACTCCTCTTCCAGGATGGCGGTGTAGTAGTCGTAAAGGCCCTTGCCGAAGACGTAATCACCATTGTCCGACGGGGCAATCGTGGCCACCTTTCGAGCGGGACCGATGGCCTTCTGGCCGTTGCGGAGGGCCTTCCACCAGTTGCGTCGATTGGAGGCGAGGCGAGCCTTGAATCCGTGGGCTGCGGACTTGAACAAGAGGGCATCGAAATGGTCCGGATTGTCGTCCAGCAGCGTCTCCGACCGGTCGATGACCTCGTTCATGAGGTCGAAAAAGGCAGCGTCGTGGTCGGTCTGCGTGAGATCCAGCATGATGGTCCACCACAGATTGAGGCCCTGAAGATACGGCCCAATCGGATGGTTCGGATACCGTTCGTCGATTTGCTGGAAGATGGCTTCCGCACTGTCGGACCGCATGTTGTAGAGCAGGTCGAGCCCCCGTTTCCCCTTTGTCTGCACGAACTTGTCGTCGAGGACCGATGAGACCTGGGGCTCGGTGCTGTCGGGGGCAGCGGCCGTCTGGGCGGTCGCGGCGCCACTCCCGCTTAGCACCAGCAATAGCACGACGAGACCGGCAGTAAACCGAACGAGCATAAGCAGCTGTGAGACGACAAAAGCGATGGATTCAGATGAACCATCGCTCGAAAGGCGCTGTTCCTGCACTTCCGGATTCAGCCGAGCGTAGATCGCGTCGACCACCAACCAATCCAGTCTGACACATCCCCCAACAAGAGTCGGAACAGGCAGCATTTCGCATCCAACCCTTTTCTCCATATCGGCGCAAGCTGCCGAATCGGATCCCATGATCTCGACGAAGCTCCTATTCTCGCTTCTCCCCCGCCTTCAGTCCCTGCAGGCTCTTCTCGGAGAGTAGGTTCACGTCGTAGGTCTGCACGCGGCCATTCTGCTCGCGGTGGCGCCGGCGCGCAATTTCGACGAGCCGGTCTACAAGCTCCCCAAACGAGACGCCCGAGGGTTCCCAGAGGTAGAACGAGAAGGAGCCGGGGATGGTGTTGATCTCGTTGAAGTAGAGGGTGTCGGTCGCCTCGTCGATGATGAAGTCGATGCGGACGACCCCCGCGCATTCGAAGAGGTGGAAGAGCCGCACGGCCCGTTCCTGGATGTGCTCCGTTCGCTCGTCGGACAGGCGGGCCGGCACGATGCGGTCCTGCGACGCCATACCACCCGGCCCCTCCCCCTCCGTTTTGGCCCCGCCACCGTCCTTAGCCCCCTCCCCCTCCTCTCGCATGTACTTGTCCTGGAAGGTCAGCACCTCGTCGTCGTCGGAGGGCGTCGGCTCCTCCAGCACACTCGGCGTGGCCTCGTGCCGGTCCCCCAACACCGAGCAATTGACCTCGCGGAGTTCGGTGACGGCCCGTTCCACGATCACCTTGTCGTCGTACCGGAAGGCGTCCTCGATGGCCGCGTCGAGCTCCGCCCGAGTATCGGCCCGCCCGATGCCGATGGAGGATCCGCACCGGGCCGGCTTCACGATAAGCGGGTAGCCGAGAACCTCTTCGCACCGGTCCAGGCCGTCCTCCTCCTGGTACGCCCAGTCATCTTCCCGGAACGATACAAAATCAATCACGGGAATGTCGGCCTGACGGCAGAGGCGCTTCGACATCACTTTGTCCATGCCGAGGGCCGAGCCGAAGACGCCGGTGCTGGTGTACGGTACGTTGAGCGTCTCGCAGAGCCCCTGCACGCCGCCGTTCTCTCCCGGCCCGCCGTGGAGCCCGAGTAGCATCACGTCGACCGGGATGCGGCGCGGCGGGCGCGACAGGCGTTCGAACGCCCCGGCGTCCCGATCCTCCAGCAGCTGGAGGCGGCCGTGGGGCGAGGGGCAGAGCGCCACCGGGACCGCCTCGTCGAGCAACGTGTCGAGGTCCGCGTAGCGGTCTACGTCCATCAGCGCCTCACCGGTGTACCAGGTGCCGTCCTTTGCGATGTAGAGCGGAATGGGATCGTACAGGTCCCGATCGAGGGCCGCAGCGGCCTGCAGGGCTGAGATGACGGACACTTCGTGTTCGGGCGCGACGCCTCCCAGCGCCACTCCCACGTTCAGGGTCTCAGAAGCCACGATTGAGAGAAGCAGTTGGTGAGACGATCCGGCGTCGGGCCGGGAGAAACGGATGCCGGTCCACGGATTCTCTTACTCCGTCTTCTCCGCGTCCATCGTCGGCGTCGCTAGATGCTCGTCCACAAACGTCGTTAGCATCTGGAAGAGGTGAAGGCGCGTCTTCGGGCCGCCGATGCCGTGGGCCTTCTGCGGATAGAGCATGAACTGGAACTGCTTGCCCTGCT
>CAYULG010000252.1:0-3899 GCA_964445365.1 uncultured Salinivenus sp.
GACGCTGCGGGACGAGTAACCGAAACCGCGTTCGAGTACCCGGGTGTTTGCGCACGGGCCGAGGCTGACTCCTGAGCACTACAACACTCAACACCGAAACACTCCATTTCGCCATGGACCAGGTCTGCATCCCCGTTCCTATGCCGTCGGAGGAGGAGACCCTGGAGCTGGAGGTCACCGTCGGCGGCGAAACGCACCTCATGCAGTACCGCATTGAGACGGTTCGGTGGGGGCCCAATGCCTCGCCCGACGAGCGCGTCGACCAACTGCGCGCGTTCATCCGAGAGTATGACACGGACTGGTCCTTGGTGCAGATTGGATCGCCGGGCGAGGGCGTCGTGCCCATTACATTCCGCCGGCGGGAGACAGCGGAAACTGAACGGACGTCTCCATGACCGACGGAGGACGGTGTGCGAATGCGCACGGCGGGTCGTGCGGTACCGCGCAGAGCCGAAGAGGGAAAGGTCCCCAGACGGGCGTGCGCGGCGACGACGCCGGCTGGAATGCCTCTTGAGAAATAGTAGAGTGCACGCGCCACGTTTTAAACAGCTGCTCTCTTCCGCCCCGATGTTCTGGAAAAACCTCAAAAGTAATCTCCGTGGTCTACGACGGCACGCTGGCTACACGGCGATCAACGTCGTGGGGCTGGCCCTCGGCATCGCCGCCTGCCTGCTGATCGCACTCTACGTACGCCACGAACTTAGCTACGACGACTTCCACGACGACGCCGAGCAGATCCACCGTGTCGTCGCGGACTACGGCCAGAACGTGATGCCCGCGATCCAATGGCCGGCGATTGCGGAGGTCAGACGCCGCAATCCGTCCCTTACGGTCGCCCCCTTCTTCAAATCCGACGCCGTTGTTGGTCGTGATACGCGCCGGTTCAATGAGGATCAGTTGTTCGTCGCTCAGCCGTCGTTCTTTGACGTGTTCACGTTTCCGGTTCGGCAAGGCACCGCGAAGGAGGCCTTCGACGAGCCCTACACGGCGGTTCTAACCCCAGAGAAGGCCCGGCAGTACTTCGGGGATCAGAATCCAGTGGGCAAGACGCTGGAGGTGACGGGATTTCCCTTCCAGCGGGACACCACCGTGACGGTCACGGTCACGGGCGTTCTTGAGCCCATACCGGATGCCTCGCACTTCCACCCGGAGGTGATCCTCTCGTGGGCCACCCTCGACGCGGCCGTCGACTTTACGGAGCGCAAGCGGGACAACTGGTCCGGTGGGGTGTTCCGGGCGTACCTCAAGGTGCCGGAGGGGACGGCTCCCTCGGGTCTCGCGGAAACGTTCGAGCGGCAGGTCAGAGAGCGGGCCGGGGACCGGTTCGAACAGGGGTTTACCCTTCGGCTCCAGCCCCTGACCGACATTCACCTGTACTCGGATCTCGACCTGGAACTTGAGCCAAACGGATCGGCGGCGTACGTCTATGTATTTGGCTTTATAGCGCTCATGATTCTCGTCCTCGCGGGCGTCAACTTCGTTAATCTCGCTCTGTCCCGCTCGGTCAAGCGCACCCAGGAGGTCGGAGTGCGAAAGTCCATTGGGGCCACGCAGGGCCAGATTGCCCGTCAGTTCTTGGTCGAGGCCCTGCTGCTCGCCGGCGGGGCTTCGGTCCTCGCCGCAGGGCTCGCCGCCGGCGCCCTTCCTGTTTTCCGGTCGGTCACGGGGATAGAGGTGACTACCGGTGCGCTTGTGGAGCCCTTCGCGGTCGCAGTGCTGCTAGGCACCGGTCTCCTGGTGGCCCTTGGGGCGGCGGCCTACCCGGCCGTTGTACTCAGCCGACACCACCCTGCCCGGGTCCTGGGTGGGCGCTCGACGGGAGGATCCGGAAGCGGCGGAATCGGCGGATCGCGCCTGCGACGAGGACTCGTGGTCTTTCAGTTCGCGGTGGCTGTGGCGCTCGGGGCCGGGACGATGGCGGCGTACTGGCAGCTCAACTATCTTCAGGAGGCAGATCTTGGATTTAGCGCCGAGCAGGTCGTCACGATTCCCATGCCGCCGACGGCGAAATCGTCACCCGCTCGGGCTCGCGCCTTCAAGCAAGAGGCAACCCGTCGGTCCGGCGTTCGGGCGGTGTCGAAGGCGTCGGAATCGGTCCCCGCAAGCCTGCCCCGCAACACCGAGCTCGCGTTTGCCGGTGCGGATCGGTCGGACGAGGACCTTCACAACTTCCGTTTCGTGACGGTGGGGCCCGACTTCTTCGATGCGATGGGCATCGACGTGGCAGCCGGACGCGGCTTTTTACCAGACCGGCCAGCCGACACTTCCGCCGTCGTGGTGAACCGGGCCGGCCTCCATCAACTCCCCCAGGATCTGCCGCCGAAGGAGCGCTCCGCGTCGGCGGCCGTGGGACGTTCGCTCAAGTCGGGGCTGTTTTGGCTCTCCGAGCCGCCCACATTGACAGGTGTCGTCGAAAATGCGCACCTGTCGCCCCTCTACGACTCCATTCCTCCGACTGCGTTTATTCTGACCCCGCCGTCCCTGAACGACACGTTTTACCTGCGGGTCGGGCGCGAGAACGTGGACCAGGTGCTGAGCGACGTCGAGTCGATTTGGCGTGATTTCTTTCCGCAGTCGCCCTTCACCTACAGCTTCACCGACCGGTCCTTCGCGGAGGCCTATCGGGCCGAGCAGCGGACCAGCACGCTCATCAGCTTCTTTGCGGGTCTTGCACTCGGGATTGCCTGCCTTGGTCTCTTCGGGCTCGCGGCCGTGGCGGCCCGGCAGCGGCGTGAGGAGATTGGCATTCGGAAGGCCGTGGGGGCGTCGACCGGACAGATTGTGGCTCTGTTCTCGAAAGACTTTGCCCGCCTAGTCGGTTTCGCTATCGTGGTGGCCGTCCCGGTATCGTACGTCGGCCTGTCGCGGTGGCTCGATACGTTTGCCAATCACATCGACCTGGGGCCGAGCGTCTTTCTGATCGCAGGGGGGGGAGCGCTGGGAGCGGCCCTGATGGCCGTGTGCGTGCAGGCGATCCGCGCTGCCCGCACTGACCCGGCCACGGTCCTGCGCGACGAGTGATCCCGCCGCTGGATCTTACATTCACGCTCGGGTGCTCGACGGATCGGGCTCCAGCAGGTCGGGGGTCATCTGTTCGAGGGCGGCCTGGAGGTCGTCGTCGAGGCGGGCCTTGTACAGGGTCTGGGCGTCGGCGAAGTCTGCCGCTTCCGCGTGGCGAAGGCCGCGAAGGTCCGCCGCCCGCAGAGAAGCGTCCGTCAAAGTGGTGTGTTGACTCTCGTCCGAGCCGACCATGCCCGAAAACACCCCAAGGTGGGCGCCCGACAGGTCGGCCTTCCGGAGATTGGCGCCGGTCAGGTTGGCGGTGCCGAGGTACGCCCCCGACAGGTCGGCGTGCTGGAGGTCGGCGCCGGTGAGGTCGGCCCCGTCAAGCGACGCTTCCGACAGGTCGGCGCCCTTAAGGTCTGCGCCGGCGAGGTAGGCGTCCTTCAGGCTCTCGGGCGACTCCCCATCTCGGTTCAGCCGCCGAATGTTGCCCACAATTCGGTACATTGCCTCCTCCGATTCCCACCCCAAGAAGTCCTCGATGGCGTTCTTGTATCGTTCGATGCGGCGGCGCTTCTCCGCTTTTTGTTCGAACCAGAGAAGCAAGCACCCAAAGAGGAGGAGGTCGAACAACACCCCGTGCGCCTCCGCCGCCACGTTCAGTAGAAATTCGGGCTCGGTGCGCCAGTAGTCCAGCGACAGGGGCCCGACGAGAGCGGCGAGTCCCAAAAACACGAGAAACGACAGGAGCACAGGACGGTCGGCCCGGAGCGGCGCGACGGTGCGCTCGATCAGCGTTGTCCACGACGACTCGGAGGAGGGCATGTGCGGAAACGGCTTTTGACAATTCGGGGCGAGTGATACAGGGAGGCGACACCCCAACATAACGGGGCAAA
>CAYULG010000253.1:0-3872 GCA_964445365.1 uncultured Salinivenus sp.
GCCGATACCGCGACGTAAATCCTGTAGATGTCGTGTTGTGATGCTCCAATCGGCGCTCTGGATTCTGCGATCGGCCGACGTAGTACCGACCGTTTTCTTCCGACTGCAGGATGTAGACGAAATGGCCCATGGTGAGGGAGAAATGCAAAGAAAAAGCCCGACTGGTGTACCCAGTCAGGCTTCTGGCTCCCCGGGCTGGATTCGAACCAGCAGCCCTGCGGTTAACAGCCGCATGCTCTACCGTTGAGCTACCGAGGAGTGTAGAATGTTATCACGGGCGACCCCAATGGAGCGAGCCAGGCTGGATTCGAACCCGCATGCCAACCGTCGCTGATACAAAAGCACTATTTCATTCCCCCGGATCAAATGGGTCGCCGTCCCCAAAAAGCGTGATCAAAAACGACGGGCGTCACGCCGGGTTCCAGCCCTAACCTCGTCGTGCCCTGAATGGCGGGCCGGTTCCTCCTTCCTGCCAGCACATTGATTTCCTTTTCACGGACTGGCGGACGTGTTCTCGCTCGCGGTCCACTCGTTGTCGGAGCGGTCGAGGTCCGGAAGCACCTTCTCGGCATCGAGCGTGACCCGACTGACGGTGCCGTCCTCCAGCGTCACCTCCACCGTGCGCCGACCGTTGAGCCAGGGCTCAACTCCCACCCGCCGCTCCACCGTGCGGCCGTCGGCGTAGGTCGCCTCGAGCAGAACCGGCATTGGGAGTTGCCCCTCATCGACCACCGTCACGACCGGGCCGTCGTCGGTCTGCTCGACGGACTGCACGGCGTGGTCCATGCTCCACGTTTCGTAGAGGGTTCCGCGCCAGAACCAGCCAAGTTCACGTCCGGCTACGTCTTCAAAGGTGTTGAACAGATCGTGCGGCGTGGGGTGCTTAAAGGCCCATCGCTCGGCGAACGTCTGGTAGGCCTCAAAGAAGGTCTCGTCCCCGAGAACGCCGCGCAGGGCGTGCAGCATCACCCCGGGCTTGTCATAAGAGGCCAGGTAGCGGTCGAGGCCGTCTGTCGGATACCGATCGGCGTGTCGCATCGACGGGACATCTACCCTCGACGCGAAGCGGAAGTAGGGGTGCTCCGAGCGTGCCCAGGCGTTTTGGTCCGCGAAGAAGTCGTCGCGGCCCTCCGTCTCATTGAAGGTCGTCGTCCCCTCGTCAAACCAGGCGTATTCCTTCTCATTGGTGCCCACGATCATGGGAAACCACTCGTGGCTGATTTCATGGTAGGTGACGCCGAAGAGCGCCTCGTCGGAGGTTGGATCGCCGATGTGAGTAATCATGGGAAACTCCATCCCGCCCCCGATGGGCCCCTCGACGGTCGTCATGTGGGGATAGGGGTAGGGGATGAGCATGTCCGAGAGGTGCTCGATCGAGAACTTCCCAAACTCGGCCGAGCGCTGCCACGTGCTTTTTTCGGGGCGGTAGAAGGCGTGAATCATGCTGGTGCCCTCGCCGGTCTCGGCGGCCGTTGCGTCCCAGACGAAGTCGTCGGACGTGCCAAACGCGAAGTCCCGCACCTGCTCCGCCGAGAACCGCCACGTCAACGTACTGTCCCCCTCTGCAGCCACGGTGGCCGTGCCGGCGCCCCGCTCCGTGCTGTCCACCACACTCACGACCTCGTCGCTCCGGCGCGCCCGGTCGAGGCGGGCCCGTACCGAGTCGGGGAGGACCGCATCCGCGTTCTGGAGCGTGCCGGTAGCGCCCACGAGCCACCCGTCGGGCACCGTGATCGACACGTCGTAGTCGGCCCAGCCCATGTAGAACTCCCCGTCCCCCTGGTAGGGCTGGGCTTTCCAGCCGTTCACATCGTCGTAGACGGCCAGGTGCGGGTACCAGTACGCCAGAAAGTAGACCTCCCCGTCCTGCCCCATCCGAAAGTTGTCGGCGCCCGGGATCGGGAAGTGCCAGTCCAGGTCAAGGGACGCCGTGGAATCGGGCATCAGGGGCGACGGCAGGGCAATGACGAGACGCGTGTCCTGAATCGTGTAGCCCTGCCCCCGTCGCTGCAGGGGGCGAAAGCCCGAGACGCGATTCAAGTCGTTGGCCCCTTCGAGGTCGAGGCGATCGAGTGTCATGCCCCCCGTAACCTCGGCCGGCCGGTTGCGCATCGCGCCTTCTTCGTGAATGTTCTGCCGGAGGTGCACCACGAGCTGGCGCAGCGTGTCCGGGGAGTTGTTGTGGTAGCGGAGGGTGCCGCTCCCGCGAAGCACGTTGGCGTCCGGGTCGACGGTCGCCTCCAGGTCATACTCGGCCGTGTTCGTCCAGTAGTTGGGGCCGGGCTGGCCGGACCGGGTGCGCGTACCCTTGCTTACGGCCTGTTCGACGCCCCGATCGGGGGTGATGGGGTTCGGGATGGGCCGCCGCTGCTGCATCGTCGTGTCGGTCGTGGCGGCGGGCTGAGCAAGGACCGACCCGTTTCCGGCAAACAGAAGCGCGAGCGCGACAAACAGAATCTGGTGGCGCATGGACAGGGATAGGGGTTGCGAAAGACGATTATAAGCCGCCGTGTGTACGGGCGTGCCCCTCCCGGGATTCACCTCAAGGGTTGCTCCTCCCTGAGGTTTTCATGAGTAACCCAAGTTGTGAGGGGGGGTCGTTGTGCCAGGGGGACGACCGACCGCGGACGACGAACCGCCTCAAATGCGATATTCGGCGGTCTGCGGTCGGTTGTTCGTCGTCGGCTCGAATGACAGCGCGAAGGTCTCAACTCAGGTTGAGTACTCACTCGTCGTCGCTGCCGCTGCCCCAGCCGCCAATGAGCAGCCGAACGTACGGGCCGCTAAACGCTGCGTCCGGCCCGTCTGCGAGCCGGTCCTCGCCCAGCGTCCAGTCGGTGTCGTAGGGCGAGAGCAGATAGCCCGCCCGCAGGCCAAGCTGAAAGCCCCCCGACCCATCGGAAGGGGCAAATCGGTATTCCAGTCCGGCCCCCAGGCTCAGGAGGACGCTTCCTTTTTCGAGCGAGGCCTCACGATTCGGATTGTCGAGCACGTCGTCAAACTGATCGGCGCCCGTACTTCCAATCTCCAGCGAAAGCCCGCCGCCGCCAACCCCAACCTGCGGATAGACCTGGAGTTGGTCGGCCGGTCGGAAGCGGTATCCAATTGTGAACAGCCCATATCCGCCCCCGACGGTCACCTCTCGGCCCTGAAACCCGCGCGACGGCGCGATCAGCCCGTAGCCCTCGCCGCCAAGGAGCAGTCGCCCGGCCACGATCCCCTGTCCCCCGCCGCCAATTGCAAACAGGTCGGTGGGAAAGGTTGGGTACCCGGCGTCGCTGAGCCGGGCGTTGAGGGGACCGAGATCAGTGGCGTTCACCCCGATCGCAAAGAACCCGCTACCCCCATCCTTATGGGTTTGCGGGGACGGTTCGTCGTCGGCGGGTTCCTCTTGGGCCTGAACGGGCGAGGCTCCAATCAGGCCGACGCTGAAGATTCCAACGAGGACGAGGCGTAGAAGACGAGACCAGTTCATGTCGTCGAACAGGATTTGGTTGAGGAAAGCACCGATGGGTCACGGGGGATTGTCCCCTGTGAATGGCTCCCTCAACCCAAAACCATCGCTCCCGGTCCGGCCAAATCGCCGGATCGAATTGTGCCTCGACAAACCGTGACGACGATTCGACGAATGGAATTGTCCCCTCTGCTCCCCCTCGTCACTCCGGAGGAGTGGGTCCCCCGTGCCGCTGAAACCACTCCAGGACGTGAGCGGCCTTCGCCGCGAGGTGGCTGGGGCGGGCGGCGATGCCGTGCGAGGCGCCGGGGACGCGTACGAGCGCCGTCTCCACCTCCCGCAACTTCAGCGCCTGGTAAAACTGCTCCGACTCCGACATCGGCGTGCGGTAGTCCTCGGTCCCCGTCATCAGCATCGT
>CAYULG010000254.1:0-3839 GCA_964445365.1 uncultured Salinivenus sp.
AAAACGACCACCTGGAGTCCCGAGAAGTGGAACTGACGACCAAGCAGGTCGAGTGGTTGCAGAAGAAGGCCGACGAGCAGGGTCTCTCGTTCGATCACATGCTTCGGTCGGTCATCACGGCCCAGATTCGCGCGCAGAACGACGGGCTGGAGGACGCATCTTCCCCGGCGACGGGCGACGGAAGCCCGTCCGCCGCCGCGCAGGTGTCCGCCGACGGCGTAGCCGCGTCGGACGACACTGCAGAGGAGACGGACGAGGACGACAAGGGCGAGGACGACGAGAGCGCTCGTCCCTCCAGCATCGTCGACAGCCTTCGCTCGGCCAGCGAGCGCCTGCAGGACCTGACGGAGGAGGATGACACTGCCGAAACCCCGGACCCCCACGACACCCTTCAGCGCCTGCAGGCCCGTCTCGGAGACGACTCTGATGCCGACGACGAAGAAGAAGATGCATCCCACGGCACCGTTCTGGTCGACGAGGAAAGACAATCCATGTTCGACATGATGGAGGAAGACTGACCCGTGAGACGTGATGCGTGGGTCCGCCTCCGTCACGCACCACGCTTCACGAGGCCCGGTTCTGCCCCTACTGGGCGATTTCTCGCCTCCGAAGCGAGCTCACTTCATTCGGTTCTCGGGGCGCACGACGTGAACGGCACCGCCGGGCAGATCCGGAATCCAGCAGCCGTGCGCCTCGGCACAGTCAAAGTCTGCCGGGCCCGTCCAGTCCGAGAGCTTAATGGTCGTGACGGCGCCCCTGCCGTCGTCCGCCACCCGATGGAGCGCCGGCGGCGACTCGGCGTCGCCCTCTACCCCCCAGTCCGAAATGAGCAGGTGTCCGTTCGGGCGGCGGACCAAGCCGTCAAACCGTCCCTTTTCCACGAGGGAACGCGAGGATTCATCGCGTACCGTTCCGTCGTCGGTAAGATCAATCGTCCAGAGCTGCCCGCCGGCGTCGCCGCCGAAGGTGACGGCAAGGAGCACCCCCTCGGACGCCAAATACGCCACGCCGTTGGCCCCCGGCACGTCCACGTCGAGCGCGGTCGCCGACCCGGCCGCCAGGTCCACGCGAAAGATTGTGCCCTGACTGGAGCCGGAGGCGAAGAGCGTCTGGTCGTCCATCACCGCGATGTCGTTGAGGAAGGAGACGCCCTTGTCCTGCAGGGAGATCTCGGCGATCTTCGTCCGTTCGTCGAGGTCGAAGCCCACCACCCGGTCGATGTCCGCCGTGTAGAGCCGCCCGTCGAGCACCACGGTGCCCTTTGGCGCGTGGAGCGTTGCCTCGTCCGGGGCCGGCAGGTAGCGCAGCGTCTCGACGGTGCCGTCGGTCGCCAGCCGCGCGATGAAGCCGTCGCCGTCCTTTGCCGTGGTGGCCAGTTTCTTGCCGACGTTGGCGGCGTAAAACCGGTCGCCGTCCGCGTCGTAGGCCACGCTTTCGGGGTGCATCAGATTGCCCTCAACCGTGTCCCCGTCCGGTGGCGTCTGGGCGAACGCAGTCCCGGCGAAGAGGAGCAGGAACGCGAGAAGGCAGGGGAAGCGATGAGGAGAGTGCATGGTCGATTCGCGGGGTCTGTTTGAGGAGAGCGAGTGATGCGGAATCCACCCGATCGCGTCTGAACGCTGGAGACGGTGGACCGCCCGAGTGAGCGGAGTTGTACCCGATCGTTCCAACGTAAAACGTTGAACGTTCGAACGTTGTGAAAGGGGATGTCCAGTCATTCAGGTACGCATTTTTCGTGAGCAGACATTTCGAACGGGAAACGGTTGGATGGGGGAAGCGCCAACGTTGGAGGCTGCCGTGCCCGTCCGTCACGCATCACGATTCACACTTCACGCACGTAAAAAATGTAGTCCGTGGCGGGCGGGGCAACACCGGCCTCGCGGAGCACGAGGGCAATCTGGGCCCGGTGGTGGGTGCCGTGGTTCACGACGTGCGTGAGAATGTCCCGCAGCGGCGTCTCGAAAGCGATGCCCTTCGAGTTGGTGTACGAAACCGGTTGGTCGAGATCCGACCCGGTCCGTTCGTCGAACACCATCTGCCAGCGCCGAGCGCTGTCGTTGAGCCGGTCGGCGCAAGCGGGGAGAGCGTCGGTCGCCCACAAGTCCAGGTCGGCGTGGTCGGTGCCCTCCACGCGGCCGTACCACACGTCCTGTGCCCGGAGTAGGTGACTGAACAGCTCCACGGCCCGCGTCGGCTCGCC
This sequence comes from uncultured Salinivenus sp., assembly GCA_964445365.1. Taxonomy (GTDB): domain Bacteria; phylum Bacteroidota; class Rhodothermia; order Rhodothermales; family Salinibacteraceae; genus Salinibacter. The sequence goes on from CAYULG010000254.1 coordinate 2,201, forward strand.
GTCGGCCGACTGCATCGTCTCGAGCACGCGGGCGCTGGCCCAGTGATTGTACCGAAAGAGCGTTATGAACTCGTCGGCGGTGCGGGGCTGAGGGGGTGGCATGTCGGGGAGGCGCGTCAGTGCGAGTGCCAACGAACGATCCCAAGATGATCGGTGTGGCTTTTCTTGTCAATCTTGATTTTCGAATCGACGTGTTCAAGATTTGTCGAATGGGTGTCAGCGTCTGCCCTGTGCGCTGACCCCGTACCGGGGAATGAACAGATCCGATTCCCTGGAAAAAGCAGCATTCGAAATCGCGCGCAGGGCTATCGCATCTGTTGACGAGAGTAGGTTTTCCCTGCTTGTAAGGAAACGTCGGAGCGGTCAAACCCGAAAATCCACCGAATTCAGGATGCTCAGGCGCCAAGTAGGTCCGGTTCGCCGTTCCGAAGGCTTTCGGAATCCGTTCGGCGACCGGAACCTACCACAGTACCGAACAGAGAGGGTCGTTTGACAGATGCGATAGCCCTAAAATCGCGCGGGGAAGCCGGCGCCCTCGCCTGTTTGAGGGAGACCGGCGCGACCTGCCCTCTCCTCCACGTGCCCGTTCCCCTCCCCGCGCCCCGCAAAACCGGTTGGCTGAGAGCGGTAGAGCCCCGGTCCGTCGCCGGAGGGTGCGACGAGTGGTCGCCAGAAGGTGAGATTTCGCGAATGTACTCGAACAGTCCGCCGCCGCCGTCGTACCCGGAGGCGTAATGTGATTACAACCGCCGTCCGTTTTTGCGTCCTGTTCTTTCGACCAGTCCCCAACGCTCATGATCGAGTTCCTCGATGTTCCCGATACCAACATCGTCGGCGTCCACTTCAGCGATACGCTGACGGAGGACGACTACGAAGCCTTCGGGCCGACCCTGCGCGACGAGATGGAAGCTCACACCACCGTTCGCGTGCTCTTCGAGATTGAGGACGTGGAGGGGTGGGCGGACGAGGACCAGTGGGACGACCTGGCCTTCGACATGCGCCAGGTGGAGGACGTGGACAAGGTGGCCATCGTCGGCGACGACCCCTGGGAGCCGCTCGTCGACAAGATCAAGCTTCTTTTCCCGGCGTCCTTGATTCAGACCTACGAGGACGCGGACCGTGAGGACGGGTTGGAGTGGCTGCGCGGCGAGATGGAGGTGCCCGGCATTGGGCCCGGCAGCACGTCCGACCCCCAGACCGGACCTCCAGAGGACGACGAATAACGATGCCCCTCCCCGACGTCATGGATGCTCCGGATCTCTCCGACGTAGAAGCCAGCGTGCTCCAGGCCGTGCACGCCGAAGGGAGCGCGGACCTCTACGACCTCGCTCGCGCCGTGGGCACCGGGCCACGCACCGTGCAGGAGGCGGTGCGGTGCCTCGACGACCACCGGCTCGTGCTCGTCACCGATCGCGGCCGGCAGGTACGGTGCACGCCCGCCGGAGATGACGTTGTGCGTGCGATGCAGTCGCGGGCGTGAACCCCTCGAGGTAAAGCGCCGAGAAGGGCCGGACTCCAATCCGCGAACACGCCTGATCCACAAAAAAGCGCCCTACCGCGAGCGGCAGGGCGCCGTCTGTTGACCGGAGCCAACGACCGGACTCGAACCGGTGACCTGTCCCTTACGAGGGGACTGCTC
>CAYULG010000255.1:0-3835 GCA_964445365.1 uncultured Salinivenus sp.
CTTCATGATCACCGACGGCAAGCCCAGTTGCCACATCGAAAATGGAGAGATGTATCGGAATCCCTACGGGCTGGACCCGAAGATCGTGAACAAGGTGCTCGACGAGGGCGCCATCTGCCGCCGCCAGGACATCCGGATCACGACGTTCATGATTGCTCGCGACCCGGGCCTGCAGGACTTCGTGCGCAAGCTGACGGAGGTGAACCGAGGCCGCGCCTACTACGCGGAGCTCGACGACCTCGGCTCGTTTCTTTTTGAGGATTACGTGCGCAATCGGAAGAAGCACATGCGATGACCGGAAACCACGGGTAAATCGGAGTCGGCTTAGTCAGGGGCTCGAGTTTTGGCGAGATGGCGTCTGCGTGTTGCGCATTTCGTATTTTTCTTGCCCGGTCCCAATCGCATACGAAATACGCGCCCTGAGCAAACCAATCTCAGACCGGTAGCGAAGAAGTAGTTTCAGACCGCAATACGCCCCGGCTCGGAGGCGTCAGTACCCTCATCGAGGTCGTTCCCCCATCCGTTTGAGCTTATACAGCTCGTTTCGTTGATGCGCATTCCCTTCCGCCCGAAGCAGAGCCTCGGCCAAAACTTTTTGCACGACCCCAACATGGCCGAAAAGATCGTCGGTACCCTGGAGGCGCCGCCCGATGCGCACGTTGTGGAGGTGGGCGCCGGGACCGGAGAGTTGACGGGGCTGCTCGTCGAGCGCTACGACCGTCTCACCGCCATCGAGATTGACGAGCGGGCGGTGACGGTCCTTCGGAAGAAACACCCGGACGTGGACGTGCGGGAAGAGGATGTGCTGGAGACGAACTGGCCCGCCCTCGCCGCCGAACAGGAGGGGCCGCTCTATGTCATTAGCAACATGCCGTATTACCTCACCAGCGAGCTTCTCTTTGCTCTGCTGGAGAATCGGTCGCACGTTGCCGAGGCGGTGCTCACGATGCAGGAGGCGGTGGCCGAGCGACTCGTGGCCGACCCGAGTACGAAGGCATATGGCATTCTCAGTGTGCTTCTGCAGCTGTTTGCTGACCCGACGCTCTGCTACTCTGTGCCCCCGCAGGTCTTCCAGCCGCAGCCGGACGTGTCGAGCGCCGTCGTCCGCATCACGTACGGGGAGACGGATGGGCCCGCCGACCTCGTCCTCGATGACGTACGGCCCTACGTCCGAGCGGCCTTCAACCAGCGGCGCAAGATGCTCCGCAACAGTCTAAGTGCCTGGGTGAAGGAGCAGAATGTGGATCTGCCCCATGACTGGAATCGCAAGCGGGCTGAGGCGCTCACGCCTGCCAACTTTGCCGAAGTGGCCCGATTCCTCACAGCCCGGACCGAGCCCGTGGATGGGCAGTAGCGAGAGGCAAACAATCGTGGAGAGGGGAGAGGATCATGGGGGCAGCGCTCAAATTTCGTTCTGGCTGCCGCAGTGGAGAAGGGGGCACCCCGTAGGTGAGAGAAGAGATTCTTGAAGCAACTCAGTGCCGTCAACCTTGAGCCCCGACTCCCGTTGAGGCGGTGTAGTCTGCGTGCGATCTTCTTCGGCTCAGTTCAACTCGGCATGGCCCCCTCTTCTACGGATCCCGTTCCCTCGGTCACGCGCGACGGCCCCCGCCCCAGTGGCTTGTTGGAGCTCGACGAGTCTGTTGTGGACGACCTGGTCACCCTTGTAGCCGAAGGGCAGCGCGGCATGGTGCTCAACCTCGTGGCCGACCTCTACCCGGCGGACGTGGCGCTGCTGCTGTACCATCTGCCGCCCGAAGAGTCGAAGCAACTCTTCCGTTGGCTCCCGCCGGAGCTGGCCAGTGACAGCCTCGCGGAACTGGAGGATTCCTTTCGCGCCTCGCTGCTGGAGGACCTGTCGGAGCCGGTGCTGACGGACCTCCTCGATGCGCTCGATACCGACGACGCGGTGGACGTCCTGGCCGATCTCCCCGAGGAGCTGGCCCTCCAGTTGCTCCCCGATCTGGAGGATACGGCGGACCTTACCGAGCTTCTCGAATACGGGGAGGAGACGGCCGGCGGCATCATGGCGCGAGAGTTCGTCACCGTGCAGCCGGACTGGACGCTCCAGGAGGCCACCGAGGAGGTGCGCCGTCACGCCGACGACGTGGACGAGATCTACACGGCGTACGTGGAGGACGAGGACGGCACGCTCGTGGGCGTCGTCTCCCTGAAGCGGTTGCTGCTCTCGCCGGCCTCGGTGCCCGTCCGCGACATTATGGACCCGGATTTTATCTCGGTGTCGGTCGACGTGGACCAGGAGGAGATCGGGGAGATTGTGCAGCGGTACGATCTTCTGTCGGTGCCGGTGGTGGACGTGGACGGACGGATGCTGGGCCGCATTACCATCGACGACGTGGTGGACGTGATTCGGGACGAGGCCGCCGAGGACATTCAGCTCATGAGCGGCTTGACCGGGGAGGAGGAGACGGTCGATTCGGCCCTCGACGTGAGCCGAGGGCGCCTGCCCTGGCTCATAGTGGGCCTGGTGGGATCGGGGATGTCGGGGGCCGTGATCGGCTCCTTCGAGGCGACGCTGGAGCAGGCCGTGGTGCTCGCGACGTTCATCCCCATTGTTACGGCCATGGGGGGGAACGCGGCGGTCCAAAGCTCGGCGATTGCCGTCCAGGGGCTCGGCTCCGGTGAGCTCTGGCTGAGCGATGCCTTCAAACGACTAGGGAAGGAGATGGTCGTTGCCCTGCTCAACGGGACCGTCATCGCCGCGCTGCTGTGTGGCACCGTCGCGGCCTTCGGCATGGGCGACATCGCGATGCTCGTGGCCACCCTCGGCCTGACGATGATCTGCGTCAGTCTCGTCGCCACGACGAATGGGGCGCTCATCCCGTTTGTGCTCACGTGGCTGGGCGTAGATCCGGCCAGTGCGATGGGGCCGTTTGTGACGACCCTCAATGACATCCTGGGTCTCATGATTTACTTCTTTATCGCCACGACCCTCTACCTCTGACGTCGAAAGGGCCAGGAGGGGCAGCCAGCCCCGAGATTGTCGGAAGATGTGGCCCGTGCCCTCGTCCACTCTTATTCTGTCCCGCGCGAGTGGGCGGCGGAAAGGAGGTAATCGCGCCAAACCGGCGTCTCATCTACGATTGCTGTGGATTTCGTCCAATGTCGCTCGACACGCGTGTGCCCATTTGCTAGGTTGGAAGCGCTCACACTTCCGCAGGCATTGACTGATCACGCCACCCATGACAATTGATCGCACTGCTGTCGTCGGGGCTGGGACGATGGGCAACGGCATCGCCCACGTGTTTGCTTTGAACGGCCATGAGGTAACCCTTATTGACGTAGACGCCGATCGTCTCGAGCAGGCGACATCCACGATCGCCGACAACCTGGACCGCCAGGTAGGCAAGGACAATCTCGACCCCGCCGATCGGGACGCGACGCTCGATCGCATCGGCACCACCCCCAGCACGCCCGAGGGCGTGGCGGATGTGGACCTGGTGGTGGAGGCCGTGCCGGAAGAGCAGGACCTCAAGGCCGACGTGTTCGGTGCCCTTGATGCGCACGCTCCGGACGACGCGATCCTCGCCTCCAACACCTCGTCGATCTCCATCACGTGGATCGCTGCGCAGACTGAGCGGCCCGGACAGGTCATTGGCATGCACTTCTTCAACCCGGTGCCGGTGATGACGCTCGTGGAGGTGGTGCGGGGCCAGCGCACGAGCGAGGATACGTTCGACACGGTGTCGGGCCTCGCAGAGGACCTGGACAAGAACCCGGTGGAGGTGGAGGACTACCCGGGCTTCGTCTCCAACCGGATCCTCATGCCCATGATCAACGAGGCCATCTTCTGCGTGATGGAGGGCGTGGCCGA
>CAYULG010000256.1:0-3830 GCA_964445365.1 uncultured Salinivenus sp.
TGTTGATGCCCATCTCGTGGCAGGTGCGGATGACGCGCAGCGCAATCTCGCCGCGATTGGCAATCAGAATCTTCTGGATGTCACTCATGCGGGGGCGAGGCAATTTTGACGGGCGAGCGTTCATTCCTCGGCTGAAAACACGTTCCGAGGAAAGGAAAATCCGTACATATTGCGTATTCCGTACTGCGTATTCGGGTTTTGCCGACCGCTACGCAATACGAAGTACGCAGTACGCACTCCATGGAATGGGTTCAAGACCGCTCCGGAGGCAAGGAGCAAGGATCAGAGGCGACTACCCTTCGTCAATCACGAAGAGCGGCTGGTCGAACTCGACGGGCTCGGCGTCCTCCACCAGAATTTCCTGAATCGTGCCCGAGGTCTCGCACTCGATCTCGTTCATCAACTTCATCGCCTCGATGATGCAGAGGACGTCGCCCTCGGAGACCGAGTCGCCCACCTCGACAAAAGGGTCGGCATCGGGGGACGGGGCGCGGTAGAAGGTGCCCACGATGGGGGCCTTGACCACGTGTCCCTCGGCGGCGGTGTCCTCCTCGGCCTCGGCGGTCTCCCCGTCGGCATCCTGCGCCGGGGCCGACGCGGAGGAGGTCCCGTCCGGAGACGTCCCGCCCTGGGCTGCGGCGGTGCCCCCGGCAGCTTGCTGTGCCCCGCCGGACGCCGACTGCTGCGGCTGACCGCCCGCCGGCTGTTGGGGGTGCTGGGGGGGCTGCTGCCCCTGCGGTTGGGGCGGAGGGGCCTGTTGCTGCCACTGCGGCTGCGGCGGGCCGTATCCGCCCTGGGGAGCATAGCCCCCCTGACCCTGATGGCTGGCCGGTTGCATGACCACCTGCGGGCTGTTCTGCCGGATGGTGAGCTTGAAGTCGTCTTCCTCAATCTCGACCTCCGACACGCCGCTCTCGGCAACGAGGCGCAGCAATTCTTGAATCTTTGAGACCTTCATTCGTCTGGTGGGTGTCTGTGAAAACGCCTACGGGCACGCATCCTCCGGAATGGACCGGCCAACACAAGTGGCCAGACCAACACAGTTGGCCATCGCTATACGGTTGGGCCTTCGGCTTCGGAGACGCGCGTCTCGTACTCCCCGGTCTTGGTGTTGACGCGCACCACGTCGCCCTCGTTGATGAAGAGCGGCACGTCGACGGTCGCGCCGCTTTGGAGTGTCGCGGGCTTGTCCCCGCCCTGGGCCGTATCGCCCTTCACACCCGGGGTCGTCTCCACGACCTCCAGCTCTACCTTCATCGGGACCTCGGTGCGGAGCGGCTCCTCGGTGTCGGTCCGGAAGAGGATGTCAACGTTCCCGCCCTCCTTCAGGTATTCCTGGCCCTCGACCTGCTCGGGCGGCATCGAGAACTGCTCGTACGACTCCTGATCCATGAAGTGGAGGCCGTAATCGTCCGCGTAGAGATACTGGTGCTGGCGGCGCTCCACACGCACCTCGTCGACCTTGGCCCCCGCCCGGAACGTCTCCTCCACCTCGTGTCCGTCCCTCACGTTCTTGAGGGTCGTTCGCACGAAGGCCCCGCCCTTGCCGGGCTTCACGTGCAGGAAGTCAACGATCTCCCAGAGATCGTCCTTCCAGATAAACGTCATGCCGTTGCGAAAGTCACTGGTGTCGGCCATACGCCGGATGGGGTTGCTCCATTCAGAAAGGATGAGAGGCGACCAATATACCGCGCCGAGGCCGGTGGTGTCAATTTGCACCGATGAATCGGCGTCGAACCACGGTACTTTTGGGTAAAACCGCGGCGCGTCTCTTTGTTGCAGCGCCGAAGCGGCAGCTATCGACAATTCATCTACCGAAACTCCTTCTCCTTGCTGAGGGCGGCGGGCAGGTCCGTGACGCCGAACGGGCCGTGGCGGTAGAGGAACGGCTCGCCGTAGGTGGCGCCCACCTTGTAGCCGTAGGTGCGGGCGCGGGACTTCACCCACTCGAAAAATTCGGGGTTGGACACGAACGTCTCCGGCTCGTCCTCGCTCGCCTCGTAGTCGGGGTTGTGGAACTGCGACTTGAACGCCTGCAGGGCCTCGATGCGCCGGTCCCACACCTCCGTCACGTCCACGACCAGGGTCGGGTCGAAAGAAATGGCCTGCATGTAGTGGAGCACGTGGTGGGGGCGCCAGGGCTCTTGGGGGGTCCCGTCCGGGCCTGTCGTCTCAATTTCCTGAAGGCCGCTGTAGTACAGGGCATCGGTCGAGAGCTCGGCGGCGTCCTTGTGGTCGGGGTGGCGACTCTCCGGCGCATTGATGAGCACGATGTGGGGCCGGTAGCGACGCACGGCCTCAATCACCTTCCGCTGCGCCTCCTGTGTGTTGCGGATGTCTCCATCCATCATTCCGAGATTGTCGCGGGCCGTGAGGCCGATAATCTCCGACGCCCGCTCGGCCTCCTCCATGCGCAGCTCCGGCGTGCCCCGCGACCCGAGCTGTCCCTTCGTGAAGTCGACGATGCCCACGTCGTAGCCCTGCTGGGCAAGCAGGCACACGGTGCCCCCCGCGCAGAGCTCGACGTCGTCGGGGTGGGCGGCAAGGGCGAGAACGTCGAGTTTCGGCATGGAAGGTGTTTCTTACAGAATTGCCAAGCAAAAAAGAGACTGCCTGAACCGAGCCGGGTCAGTCGTGAAACGTGACTCGTAAAACGTGATCCGTGATGCGGAACTCGTGACACGCAATCGCAGGGACTCCCCCTCACGCATCATTCTTCCCGTTTCACCAGGCCAGTAATATAGCACCGAGGCGGATAAGTGAAAGCTATTCAGTTACGAAGTTGACGATCTGGCCGGGGACGTAGATCTCGCGCTGGATGTCCTTGCCGTCGAGGTAGCGAGCCACGTTGTCTTCGTCCCTCGCGGCGGCGAGCACCACGTCCTCGTCGGCGTCGACGTTCACCTCGATGGTGCCCCGAACGGTGCCGTTGACCTGCACGGCCATCTCGACGACCTCCCGGTGCAGAAGCGCCTCCTCGTACTCGGGCCAGTCCGCACGGGCCAGGCTCTCGTCGTACCCGAGACGGGACCACAGCTCCTCGGTAAGATGCGGCGCGAACGGACTCAGCAGCAGGACGAACGGCTCGGCAACTGCGCGTGGCATTTCGTCCCACTTGTTGGCAACGTTGACGAACTCCATCATCGCCGCGATGGCCGTGTTGAAGTCCAAGTGCTCGATGTCCTGCGTCACCTTCTTGATGGTCTGGTGCAGTTCGCGGAGCTGGTCGCGCTCCGGGTCCTCATCGACCACGGTGGCGTCGCCGCTGTCCTCGTCGACCAGGAGGCGCCAGACGCGGTTCAGGAAGCGGTGCACGCCCTCCACGTCGTCGGTGCTCCAGGGCTTGTCCTGCTGGAGCGGGCCCATGAACATCTCGTAGAGGCGGAGCGTGTCGGCGCCATACTCGTCGACCACGTCGTCGGGGTTGATAACGTTGCCCCGGCTCTTGCTCATCTTGTGGCTGCGGGCGTCCACCCGCACGTCCGGCCGGTCCGACAAGACGAATACGTCGTCCGCCTTCTCGACGTCGTTCTCGCCCAATTCTTCGCGCTCGACCGTCTCGCCCGTGCGCTGGTCCATCCCATCCGCCACGTGTTCGGCGGAGACGTACTGGCCGTCCTCATTGACGAAGGCGGTGTACTCCTTCTCGCCCAGAATCATGCCCTGATGCACGAGCGTCTGGAACGGCTCCTTCGTCGAGACGATGCCCGCGTCGTAGAGCACCTTGTGCCAGAACCGGGCGTAGAGGAGGTGGAGCACCGCGTGCTCGGAGCCGCCCACGTACAGGTCCACCGGCATCCAGTACTGCTCCTTCTCCGGATCGACCAGCT
>CAYULG010000257.1:0-3829 GCA_964445365.1 uncultured Salinivenus sp.
ATTTTGACCGCTGGGCGTACAAGCACCCGAAGCCGGCCGACTTCTTCCGCACCATTGAGGACGTGACCGGCGAGGACCTGGACTGGTTCTGGCGGGGATGGTTCTACGAGACCGACGTGGCGGACCAGGCCGTCGACAGCGTCGCGACCGGCGACACGACCCGGGTGACGCTGGCACAGGAGGAAGACCTCATGCTGCCCATGACCGTCTCCCTCACCTTCGAGGACGACACCTCCGAACAGCGTCGCATCCCGACCGAGGCGTTCTTCACCTCGGACACCCACACGATTGTCCTTCCGGATCGCACCGTCGAGACCGTGAAGCTCGATCCCAATCAGCTCCTCCCCGACGTGGATCGTGCAAACAACCGGTGGACGGCCGAGGACGACGGGACGGACGAGAGTGCCTCTTCCAGCTCGCAGTGACGGCTCCGAACCAGTCCGCCGACACAGGGGGCGCCGGGTCCACCGCCGGCGCCCTCTTTTTTTGGTTGGGAACGCCGCCGCGACGCCGCAGTCACTGCCGCGGGGAGGATCCCGGGTCGCCGTTCGGCGAACTTTGCGCGGGGGACCGTTTTACAATGGGTCCGTCGCGAACCGGATGGGCGCATCCGCCTCTCTTTCTTCGAAAGGCCGATTCCCTGCTGTGCTACCGAAACGGGTTCCGTTACCGCCAACCTTTTACGCCGACGACACCGAAGCCCCCTTCGAGGAGTGCCTCGTGTGCGACCGATCGCTCCGCGACGGAACGGCGGACTACGTAATCGAGAAGGGCTACCGCGCCTTTGAGGCGTACGACGTGGAGGAAACCGTCTTCGGCTACGCGCTGTGCATGCCCTGCCACGCCACGCTGAGCGAGTCGTTCTCCGCCTCCTCCGAGCAACGGTGCCAGTCCTACCTCAGCGAGCGCGTCGACCTTCGGGCCCGTACGGCCACGCTCCTGGACGAGGAAGACACGGTTGATCCCGCCGAGTGGACTCAGAACTGCATTGTCCACGATACGCCGAAAGAGGAGCTTGAGGAGTACCAGATCCTGGCCCACTGTCATGGGGACGATCTGCTGCTCACCCACCTCCCGCTTCTCATCGGTGGCCCGGCGATCGACGCGCTCGTGCAGCGCCTTTCGAACGAGACGCTCGATGAGCTCGGTGGGTTTCGGGACGAGTATTTCGGCCTTCCGCCCGAGTTCGAGCAAAACCTGCAGGGCCCCGTCCTCGCCTGAGACCGGGAGCGGTGCAACCTCAGGAGTCCGTCCGGGTTCGTCTGGGCGTGGGTTTGTGAGCCGCCCGTCTTTGTTTTCGAGAATGGATTCTGTTTGTTCATGAAGCCCGTTACCACCCTCTCCACGTTTGTTTTCGTTCTCCTCCTGATCGGCTGTTCGTCCACCGAACCGGCCACGACCACCCCCTCTGGATCGACGGCTCAGCAGGACGAAACGACCCGGAGTGACACGGCGAGCACGCAGCAGGACACAACGGCGGCCCCTGAGAGGGAAGCCCAGACCGCCTCGTCCACCGACACCACAGCGACACGGGACGAGTCCACGTCGCTCGCGAAGGCCCCCCAGGACTGGTACCACCTCGGCGAGGAGCCGCGGCACGGCCCCGGCCTTGCGACCCGAACGGCGTACGAGACAATCCTCGAGGACCGTGCCCCCCACGACACGGCCACCGTCGCCATCATCGACTCGGGCATTGACGTGGACCACGAGGACCTGACCGGCTCCACGTGGACGAACACCGACGAGGTGCCCGGCAACGACGTGGACGACGACGGCAACGGCTACGTCGACGACGTGCGGGGCTGGAACTTCATCGGCGGCCCCGACGGCGAAAACGTCAACCAGGACACCTACGAACTGACTCGCCTCTACGTGGACCTCCGCGAGCGGTTTGGCGGGGTAGACTCCACGGAGGTCGCCGGTGAGGACCGTGACGCGTACCGGCGCTTCCAGACGATCAAGTCGAAATTCCAGACAAAACGGGAGCAGGCTCAGAAGGAGCTCAAAAACGTTCGCAAGGCGCGCGACGCGGTCAAGTTCTCCGAGAAGGTGCTCACGGAGTATCTCGGAACGGACGCCCTCAGTCGGGCGGCGATCGACACGATCTCGACCTCGGAGCAGAAGGTCACCCGGGCCCGGGACATTCTCCTCTACTTCTATCGGCAGGACCTCTCGCCCGAGGAGATCCACGACTACTACGACTACCTGAATCGCCAGGTGGAGTACAACTACAATTCGGACTTCAATCCCCGCTCGATCGTAGAGGATGACTACGCAGACAAGACCGAACGCGTCTACGGCAACAACGACGTCACGGGCCCCGACGCCCACCATGGGACGCACGTAGGGGGCATCGTGGCCGCCGTGCGGAACAACGGCGTCGGCATCGATGGCATCGCGGACGGCGTGCGCATCATGCCGGTCCGGGCCGTGCCCAATGGCGACGAGCGCGACAAGGACGTGGCCAATGCCATCCGCTACGCCGCCGACAACGGGGCCGACGTCATCAACATGAGCTTCGGCAAGTCCTACTCCCCCCACAAGGACGTGGTGGATGCCGCCGTCCAGTACGCCGACTCGCTCGGGGTGCTCATGGTGCACGCTGCGGGCAACGATGGCGAGAACGTCGACTCAACCGACAACTACCCCACCCGGCGCTACCGCGACGGTGGATCGGCCGACCTCTGGATTGAGGTGGGCGCCTCGTCCTGGAAGGAGAAGCCGGACCTCGCCGCGCCCTTCAGCAACTACGGCGAGGAAACGGTCGACGTCTTCGCCCCCGGCCACGCCATCTACTCGACCGTCCCCGACGACGAGTACGAGCGCAACGACGGCACGAGCATGGCCGCCCCCATGGTGTCGGGCGTGGCGGCGCTCATCATGGCCTACTATCCGGAGCTCACGGCGGCACAGGTCCGCGAGCTCATCCTGGATACCGCTACTTCGTATGAGGATGTCGAGGTCACACGGCCGGGAAGCTCGGACGCCACCGTTTCCTTCGGCCAGCTCTCCCGAACCGGCAGCATCGTCAATGCCCACGACGCGCTCCGTCGCGCTGAGCAGATGACCGAGACGACGATGGGCAGCAAATAACTGCCTCCTACACGAGGCATAACCGTCCTGCCCGGCCGACCGGAGACGACGGATCGCGTGTGCCACGTTCATTCGGGGAATAGGCGGGCCGGAGCAGAGACCCGCCAGAGCGCGTCTGTTGTCGAATCGACGGGGAGCGCACAGGCCCCATCGTATCCGTCTGCGAGCGTCTGTTTTGCACTTCTCTCTGGTTGTCGGGATGCCCCTTTCGTCGGTTTTGGCCTACAACCGCCGAGGGAACAGCGCATTGCGGGTCGACTGAAATAAGGTCATGCCTGCCTGGTGCGGGCGTCCCTGCGCGAGCGGAAACCAGCCAACATGCCCGCAGAATGCTCGCACTTGGCAGTACGTGACGCAAGTTGTGAGTTGGTCGGTTTTGTAGGGGTCTCGCAAGTGAACGTCGATACAGGCCGACCCCCGCTACAATCCGCGACTTTGAGAGGTTTGAGCCGGCAAAAGGATTGACTCCCACAATCCGCAACTTGCAAACCTATAACTCACAACTCGGATTACATACAGAAAGGGCCGCCTCCCCCGACGGAGGCGACCCTTCCTGGCACCCACCAACGACAAAGTCGGTTGGAAATCCGGAGTGAACAGATGATGGTCTACGACGCGACCGGTTCGGGCTCGCCCTCGGAGGCAGCGGGCTCGTCCGTCGCGCCGTTGCCACCCATGCTACCGAACTCCGGGTAGGCGTCCACGTCGTGCTCCAACTGGTCGAGGCCGTAGGCTT
>CAYULG010000258.1:0-3812 GCA_964445365.1 uncultured Salinivenus sp.
ATGCGCCCTGACCGAGCCGATCTAGATCGTGAGGGAGGAAGTAGTTTTAGACTGCTCCCTTTCCCCCATTCTCCCACTCTTTACTGGCAAGACCGGATCGTTGAACGGCAAATGAGCCTCCAGCCTCCGATCAACGCTTCAACATGCGATTGCCGTGTTAAAGTCGGCCTCCTCAAAACCTTTGGTCCGGTCGAACAGTTGGTGGCGTCCCGACCGTCCGGCGTCCCCGACCGTCCGACGATGCTACGCGTCCCATGCCACCGCCTCCCTCTCCAGCCGCCCGCGTCCGTACCGCCGCCGAAAAGGCCGATACCGCCAAAGCCGCCCTCCTCGTAGACCTTCTCCGCGGTCCGTTGGCCGACCCGGACCGCCCCGGCGCCCGCCACACGCTGCTGGCCGTCTGCCCCAACTCCGAGGCCGTCACCCGCGCCGCCCTTCAGGCCGCTCAGGACGCGAACGCCCCGCTCCTCTTTGCCGCCACCCTCAACCAGGTGGACCGCGACGGGGGCTACACCGGCTGGACGCCCACCGCCCTCGCCGAGTTCGTGCGGGCCGAGACCGAGCGGATGGGCCTCGATGGGCCCGTACTGCTGGGCCTCGATCACGGCGGCCCCTGGGCAAAGGACACGCACCGCCGGGATGACCTCGACTACGAGGCCACGATGACGGCGGTCAAGCGCTCCATCACCGCCTGTGTGGAAGCCGGGTACGACCTGCTGCACCTCGACCCCACCGTCGACCGCCGCCTGCCCTCGGGTACACCCGTCCCGATCGACGCGATTGTGGAGCGAACGGTGGAGCTCATGCGGCACGCCGAGGCCGCGCGCCGCGCCGCCGATCGCCCGCCCCTCACCTACGAAGTTGGCACCGAGGAGGTGAGCGGCGGTCTCCAGAGCGAAGACCGTTTTCGGTCGTTTCTCGACCAACTCGACGAGGCGCTCCGGGCCCACGACCTGCCGCCTCCCACATTCGTGGTGGGGGACGTGGGCACCACCCTCGCCGGCGAGGGCTTCGACGCCGACCGGGCACGCCGCCTGACGGCGGCCGCTACCGATCGGGTCGGGGCGCTGCTGAAGGGGCACTACACCGACGACGTGACGACGCCGGAATCCTACCCGCTGAGTGGAATGGGGGGCGCCAACGTCGGCCCGGGCCTGTCCGCCGTCGAGACCAACGCACTGCGGGAGCTCGCGTCCCTGGAGCAGCACCTCGGAACGGATTCCGGATTTGTAGAGGCCCTGCGCGACGCCGTCGTTGACAGCGGGCGTTGGCGCAAGTGGCTCACGCCGGAGGAAGAAGAGCGCGACTTCGGTGACCTTCCGGAAGAGCGGCGTCGCTGGCTGGTCGACACCGGCAGCCGCTACGTGTGGACGCATCCAGCGGTCGAGGCCGCCCGGGAGCGTCTCTACGAAAACGTTGCCCCGTACCGCAACGCCGAGGCCTACGTCCAGTGGCGCCTCAAGACCGCCATCCTGCGCTATATGCACGCCTTCAACCTGATTGACCTCAATGATCGACTGGTGGAGGCACTATCGGAAGACGAGCCCTGACTCGGACACTTGGCTCAGATCCGCAACCGCTCCGTGAGCGTGGAAGCACGGGAGCGTGGGCGGGTCGGGCGCTCTCATCCGGACTCCCCGACTCTGCCAATGTTGAACAACAACTGCGCTTGCAACCGATCCTGCTGAGGCTCGATCTGACCACGGACGGCCGACCGCACACCATCATAGCGTTTTCGGCGGTCCGTCGGCCGCAGTCGGCCGTCGTTTCCGGCAAGACGACTGTCCCTCCACAGCTTGCGTTCAGTAGGTGCCTTATCCACACTGATCCCCGCTCTCAATCCCGACACGTACTCAAGCGAACGACCATGGAACTCATGACTCGTTTCTCATGACCCCACCATCGACCTCGGCAATCACGACTAAAGCCCGGGGACGCGAATCCCCGAGGGCACCACGATCAACACGCCCATACCCACACACTCACAGACCCAACCACAGAATTACCGCTTCATCGCCAGGGTCACACCGTCGGCCAGGGGGAGCATGGTCAGGTCCACGCGCTCGTCCGTGTGCAGCTTTTCGTTTAGGTCCTGGATGGCCCGTACGCTTTCGTCGTCGGGAGCCGGATCGGTCACGCGGCCGTCCCGAAACATGTTGTCCAGCGCAATGACGCCCCCGGGCCGCAGCAGCCGCAGGGACTGTTCGTAGTAGGTGTCGTAGGTTTCTTTGTCGGCGTCGATGAACGAGAAGTCGAACGTCCCCGCCTGCCCGTCGTCGAGCAGGGCGTCGAGCGTCTCCTCGGCCGGAGCAAGGCGCAGGTCGATCTTGTCGGCCACGCCTGCCTCTTCCCAGTAGCGCCGGGCCACCTCGGTGTATTCCTCGCTGATGTCGCAGGCGATGATTTCGCCACTGGGCGGCAGCACCTCGGCCGTGGCCAATGCGCTGTAGCCCGTAAACACGCCGACCTCGATGGTGCGACGGGTCCCGATGAGGCGCAGCAGAAACTGAAGAAACTGCGCTTGCTCCGGTGCGATCTGCATCTCCGCCTTCGGATGGTCGGCCGTCTCCTCGCGCAGCCGCTCCATCACGGCCGACTCGCGGTTCGACACGGACAGCATGTACTCGTGCAGGGCATCAGAAAGGCCAATAGACGTGTTGGACATAGGATTGAGGCGTTTCGAGGGTTGAAGGTTGCACGAGAATACGAGAACCGAGGAAGCCCCAGTCCCCACGGACCGACGGTCTTCCTCCGATTTTCCGTCCCCGTAGCGTTCTAACGTTCAGCGCGGGAACGTTCCAACGTACTCGCCACGAACGTTTTGCGGAACGGCGGGTAAAGAAGAGTCCCTGCCGCCGTCGGGCCCGACCTCCCGGCTGCCGACCCATCGTTGCCAGCGGTTGTTCACACGCCTACGCTCCTCATTCTCGAAGCGAAACCGATGAGCGCCCCTCGCATTCTTTGGGTGGACGACGAAATCGACCTGCTCCGTTCCCACGTGATGTTCTTGGAGAACAAGGGCTACGAGGTCGAGACGGTCTCGAACGGGGCCGACGCCGTGGACCTGGTGCGCGAAGCGCCGGTCGACACGGTGCTTCTCGACGAGCAAATGCCGGGGATGGAAGGGCTGGAGGTGTTGGAGGCAATACGGGAGGTGCGGCCGGAGGTGCCCGTGGTGTTGGTGACGAAGAGCGAGGAAGAGGACCTGATGGAGCGCGCCCTGGGGGGAGAAATCAGCGACTACCTCACGAAGCCCGTCAACCCGAGCCAGGTCCTCCTCACCTGCAAGCGGCTGCTGGAGCGAACCCAACTCCGCCAGGAGACGCTCTCGCAGGAGTACCTGCAGTCGTTCAACGAGATCTCGCAGGCCCTGCGCGAGCCCCTCTCGCACGCCGAGTGGACGGACCTCTATCGCACCCTGGTGCGCTACGACCGGGACCTGAGCGGGGACGAGGGCGCGCGGCAGATTTTTCAGGACCAGTTTGAGGAGGCCAATCGTGAGTTCGGCACCTTTATCGAACGGCGCTACGCCGACTGGATCGCCCGGACCGACACGGCGCCGGACGAGGATCGGCCTCCGCTCTCGCACGAGGTGATTCCGGAGTTCGTACTCCCGGAGGTCGGGGACCGACCGGTCGTGTTCTTCGTCATCGACTGCCTCCGGTACGACCAGTGGCGCACCTTTGAGGAGCTGTTACAGCCGCATTTTGCTATCGACACGGACTTCTACTACAGCCTGCTGCCGACGGCCACCCCGTACTCGCGCAACGCCATTTTCAGCGGCCTCCTACCGGCCGACCTCGTGGACCGCT
>CAYULG010000259.1:0-3811 GCA_964445365.1 uncultured Salinivenus sp.
ACTCGCTCCTCCCTTCGGTCGTCGGTCGCTCAGAATGACTCTCGAATGAAGGTACTTCTGCGTGTCTACTTAGAACGCGATCCGGGCCACAGTGGTAAATATTTTCGACCGATTCATGGCTTGTGAAGAGGCTGCCGATTAGTTTGGTCGGGTGGAAATAAGACGAACAGTTCGGTCGATTCCCGCACAGGCCTCAGTCCCTCGTCCATGATTTGCGAATGGTGGTCGGCGCCCCGTCTCCGAGTGCTTTTTGTGGTGGGTCTGCTCGTCGTCGGGCTGGGCTTCGGGGGGCCGCCCGCCCACGGTCAGACCTCGATCACGGGAACGGAGGTCGAGTGTGAGGACGGCACCGCGGGCCAGTATCCGTGCGAAAACGTTGACCTCTCTTCGTTCCTCTCGATCGCCGATCTGGGCGGGAGCTTTGGCACGAACCTCAACGACGTGTGGGGCTGGACCGACCCCCTGACCGGCACCGAGTGGGCCCTGGTGGGCCGCACCGATGGCGTCGCCTTCGTAGATGTGACCACGCCCACCGAGCCGACCTACGTCGCGGAGCTTCCCACGCACTCGGAATCGAGCACCTGGCGCGACGTGAAGGTGTACCAGCAGCACGCGTTCGTCGTGAGCGAGGCCCCCGGACACGGCATGCAGGTGTTTGACCTTACGCAACTCCGAAGCGTCCCGCCGGAGGACCAGCCGAAGACCTTTGCGGAAACGGCTCACTACAATGAGGTCGAAAGCGCCCACAATGTCGCCATCAGTCGCGAAACAGGGTTTGCTTACATCGTCGGAGGGAACGGGACGGGCACGACCTGCGGGGGCGGTCTCCACATGGTGAACATTCAGGACCCCACTGCGCCCACCTTTGCGGGGTGCTTTTCCGAGTCCGACGGAGGGCAGAATCCGTCCAGGCCGTCAACGTTCACGGGGGTGCAAGACTTTCTCGCCCAGGAGCAAGCGACGGGGCCATCGGATGAAGGCTCCACCCACGACGCGCAGTGCACCGTGTACCAGGGGCCGGACGCGGACCACCAGGGCAGTGAGGTGTGCGTCAACGCCAACGGGGGCGTCATCAACATCGCTGACGTCACGGACAAGGACGCCCCCGCGACCATTGCCGAAGCAAGCTACCCGGACGTTGGGTTTGTCCATCAGGCATGGCTAACAGAGGATCAGCGCTATCTCTACGTCGACGACGAGCTCGATGAAGTGCAGGGGTTCGTGGACCAGACCCGCACGATTGTCTTCGACGTGACGGACCTGGACACCCCCGAGTTCGTGACGAGCTACCTGGGGACGACCGGGGCGATCGATCACAATCAGTATATTGACGGCGACTACTCGTACCAGGCGAACTACACGAGTGGACTCCGCATCCTCGACGCGTCCGCGCCGGAGACTCCGGAGGAGGCAGCGTACTTTGACACGTATTCGGAGGGCAACCCGGCGTCGTTCGACGGAGCATGGAGCACGTACCCGTTCTTCGAGTCCAATACGGTCCTCATTAGTAGCATCGGCGAAGGCCTTTTCGTCGTGCAGCCCGAGCTGACGACCGAGGCCCCGGTCGTTCGGTTTGTGTCGGACAGCAGTGCGGTGGCGGAGGACGGCGGCGCGGCAACCCTCACCGTGGAGTTGGCCGTGTCCGATCCGACCGCCGGCATCGAGGTGGACGTGGCGTTCGCCGCGGACGCCAGCACGGCCGACATCGATGACCTCGAGACCGACCCGACGCAGACGGTGTCTTTTCCCGCCTCGGCCTCGGCCGGAGACACGCAGTCCGTGACGGTAGGCCTGACCGATGACTCAGACCCGGAGGGCAATGAGGTCGCACGGTTCGATTTAATGAATCTAAGCACATCCGGCGACGCCTCCATCGGCAGTCCGTCCCGCTCCGCGCGTACGATCCTCGGCGACGACCGAACGGTTGCCGACGCCCGGACGGCCTTCGAAGACGGCGAGCCGGAGACGGTCATTCTCGAGGGGACGGTCTCCCGGGCGTTTGGGAGCTACGCCCGCCTTCAGGACGAGAGCGGCCCGACCGGCGCCAGCGGACTCGTGATTCGGCAGACCGAGGGGCCGTTGAGCGCGGACTTCCGGGCGGACATCGACGCGGGCACCATCGGGCCGGGGACGCAGCTCCGCGTCAGGGGCACGATCTCGGCCTTCTCGGGCCGCCTTCAGCTCAACAATGACAACCTGACCGGCTACGCGGTGCAGGGCCAGGGCGAGCCGCCGGCCCTGCAGGCCGTGTCGCTGTCGGACCTCCTGGCGCCGAGTGGGGAAGATTACGAGAGCGAGCTCGTTCGGGTGGAGGGACTCTCGTTCCCGGACGCGAGTGGGACGTTTGACGCACAGGCGACCTACACGGTCGAGGGCGAGGGGGGCGCCTCGTTCGACGTTCGCGTTCCGGACTCCAGCGAGACCGGCATCATCGGCGCTCCAATTCCGGAGGGAGTCTTCACCTACCGCGGTGTGCTCGGGCAGTTCAACAATTCGCAGGGCCCAGGGGTCGACGAGGGCTACCGGCTGATCCCGGTCCGTCCCGCCGACGTGCAGGGCGAAGCGCTGACCCGCGAGGTGCCCATCGCGGACGGCTGGAACCTGCTCTCGGTGCCGTTGGAGACGGACGCCCCGAGTTTCGGCGCAACACTGCCCCTCTGTGAGAGTGGTTTCTTCTTCGAGCCTGGATCCGGCTACGCCGAAATCGGGGGCGAGGAGGCTGTGCCGGTCGGGCGCGGCCTGTTCGGCAACTGCTCGGCGGGGACCGCCCAGATCACGGGCCAGGCGCCGGACGCCTCCACCGTGGCGGTCGCGCAGGGCTGGAACATCATCGGGCCGCTGGCGGACTCGGTGGATGCGACGTCGATTACGTCCACCCCGCCGGGCATCGTGGCAACGAACTTCTTCGGCTTCGGTGCGTCGAGCGGCTACGAGGTCGCCCCGACGCTGGCGCCGGGGCGGGGCTACTGGGTGAAGGCGGGCGAGAGCGGGACCTTGAACCTCTCGGGCGGGGGCGAGGCGGCAGCCCCTGCCGCGCAGGCCCTCGCGTCGTCCCAGGCGGCGTCGAATGGTCCGGAGCGGCCGGGCGTGCGGCTCCGACTGACCGACGCGGCGGGACGAACGGCGACCCTGCGCCTCACAGAGGCCCTGACGGAGACGCAGCGTCGGCAAAGTGCCTTGCCCCCCGTGCCGCCGGGTGGCGTGTTCGACGTGCGCTTTAGAGGTGGGCGGTCGACGGCGGAAACGACGGGCGACGAGGTCCGCGCCATCGAGACGCAGGGCCTGTCGACGCCGGTGACTGTAACGCTGGCCGGGGCTCCGGAGAGGCGGAGCGTCCAGGTTCAGCAGGCGGGGACGACCACGCGGCTGACGGCCGAGCGTCCGTCGGCGACCCTCGCGTCGACGAGCGACCTGGCGGTCGGCCTGCAGTCGACGCCTGAGGAATTTGGATTGGAGAAGGCGTCCCCGAATCCGGCGTCCGGGCCGACGACGGTTGCGTACGCCCTGCCAGAATCGGCAGCGGTGACCATCGCGGTGTACGACGTGCTGGGGCGCCGGGTGGCCACCCTGGCCGACGGCTCGACGGAGGCGGGACGGCACCGTGCTGAATTCGATGCGGGCCGGCTGCAGAGCGGCGTGTACTTTGTGCGCCTGCACGCCGACGGTCGGACCCAGACGAAGCGATTGACGGTCGTCCGGTAGCCAGCTCGAGTGCGTAAGTCCTAGACGTAACGGACCGGACTGGGCAAGCACGATGTAACGGAACGACGACGGGTTATTCGCCCATCTTCACGCTTGGGGCGAACACGGC
>CAYULG010000260.1:0-3790 GCA_964445365.1 uncultured Salinivenus sp.
CGAGGGGCACGTACCGGATCGTGGCGCCCGTGAGCTCCAGGATGTTGCGGTGATATCCGTAGAAGGGTTCGAAGAGAATGACCTCGTCCCCCTCCTCCAACAGCGTAAAGGCCGCCGACACAAAGCAGCCCGTCGAGCCTACGCCCACCACAACCTCGTCGGAGGCCGACGCCGGCACGTCGTTGTAGGCCTGCTCTTTTTCCAGAATGGCCCGCCGCAGCGGCTCGATGCCCGCGTAGTGCGAGTAGATGGAATGATCGTCGGCGATGGCCTGCTGGGCGCGGGTTCGGATGGGCTGGGGCGTGGGCAGGTCGCAGATGCCCTGCCCCAGGTTGATGCCCCCGGCCTCTTCCACCCGCTGGGTAACGGCACGGATGTCGCTCTGCGCCAGCGGCTCGGCGCGCTCGGCAATCGGAAAAGCAGACGTCAATTCCATGAAGACGGCGGTGACGGATGAAGGAAGATCGAGCGTACGTCTCAAGAAAACGCTTCCACCATCCGGGTGCAACCCCCGCCGTCTCTACCCTGACCGATCGCATCTACAGGGCGGGCTGTTTTCACCAGTCTACCGAGTCAGAAATCCAGTCCCCCACGCCCCTACTCTCCCGTGCTCCCATTCTCCCGTGCTCCCACTCACCCACGCTCCTGCTCCCCCGCTCCCCCTCTCACCCATTCTCAAACTGTCCCCGGAACGTCCCGGGGGCTCACCCTTTGAGGCGGGCGCACTCCATTCTGACAGGCTGCTCTGCTTTTCGCTATGCGCCCCTCCCCCGACGACGAGCACTTCCTTCGCGAGGCCATCGAACTGGCCGTCGAGAACGTCGAGGCCGGGCTCGGCGGCCCTTTTGCCGCCCTCGTGGTCACAGACGGGGCGATTCTGGCAACGGGCACGAATCGGGTCACGACCGTACACGACCCCACGGCCCACGCCGAAATTACAGCCATTCGCGCCGCGTGCAAGGAGCGCGACGACTTTGAACTGACGGGGTGCACCCTCTACGCCACCTGCGAGCCCTGCCCCATGTGCCTCGGCGCCATCTACTGGGCGCGGCTCGATCGCGTCGTCTACGCCGCCACCCAGGCCGACGCCGCCGAGGCGGGCTTCGACGACGAGCACATCTACCAGGAAATCGGCAAAGCCCCCGCCGACCGCCGTATTCCGATGCACCAACACTTGGGGACGGAGGCCCAGCGTCCCTTCGAGGCCTGGCGGGACTACGACGATCGGGTTGAATACTAATCCGCCGTCAGGCGGCGGACATTTCAGATGTGGGAGGGGCCAGAAGCAAGAGCGCGAGCAGGGCACACCGATCCAGGGTCCTCTCCACGTGAATGAACTCGTGCTCCGCGTGGGCCCCGTCGCCCACGGCGCCGAGGCCGTCGAGCGTAGGCGTATGCTGGCTCGTAAAGTTGCCGTCGGACCCGCCGCCGGCCTGTCCCTCCTCCAGCTCCAACCCGAGGGCGTCGCCCAGTCGTTGGGCAAGCTGCCATAGACGCCGGTTGCCCGGCGTGCGCTCCAGGGGCGGGCGCCCGAGCCCTCCCTCCACCGTCGCCGTGAGGCCGGGCGTATCGGCCTCGATGTCGCGAATGGCGCCGTAGACCTCGTCGGCCGCCTTGCGGGTGGGCACACGCACGTCCGCCACGAGCCGGCCGTACGACGTCCCGGTCTCGTCGTCGATGTGATTGCCGTCGATCGTGCCCACGTTGATCGTCACGCCGCGCTCCGGATCGTGGAGGTCGTAAAGGTGCTGCACGAGCTGCGACAGCTCCAGCACCACATTGGCTTCCGCCGCGGCGTCCGTCGGGCGCACGGTGATCGTCACCTCCCCGGTGCCCTTCCGGGCCGTCTTGATCTTGCCGTCGAGCCCGAGGGCGGGCTCCAGCACATAGACCCGCTCCGAGGCCCGGCCGAGCCGTTCGATGTAGGGGCGCGACTCGGGACTGCCAATCTCCTCGTCGCTGGTCACGAGGAGGAGGGGCGTGACCGGCGGCGTGAGATCCAGCGCATCGAGGGCCCGGAGCGCAAACACGATCGAGGTGAGGCCCGCCTTCATGTCGAAGACGCCGGGCCCGCGGAGCAGGTCCCCCTCCGTAGTGACGGGCATGTCGTCGAGCGTGCCCTTGGGCCACACCGTGTCGCCGTGCCCCAGGAGGAGTTGCGTCGGCGCCTCCTTCGAACGATCGGCTGGACGGGCGTAGAGGGCCCCGCCCGTCTCGTCCCCCGGGAGGTGCGTGACTGCGAAGCCGAGGGCGTCCAGCGCCTCCGCCACGAGCCCCTGCACCGCCTGCTGGGCGTCGGGGTCGGTGGAGGGCGACTCGGCCCGGACCAGCCGCGACAAAAAGTCGACGTAGTCACCCGCGTGGTCGTGGACGTACGACGACAGGGCCGCGACCGGGGGCGTGGGCTCTGTTTCGGGCTGCGCGGTCGCCATGGCGAACCTCAGCGAAAGAGACAACGGATCGAATCGGACGTTTTCACGACCGAAGGCAGCCAACGTTCAGTCCGCCCGCCACCTCGATATCAGAAGAGGGGGGTGAACGCGTCATCCGGTCGGCCCCGCTCCCTCCCTCCGATCCTCAACGAGCCGATCGAGGGCAAACTCGGAGGTCAGATCCAGCACCTCCAATACCTCGAAGAAAATGTCGGGCGGATTCACGAGTCGGAAGCGAATGCCCTCCTGCTGCAGGCGATAGAGGGCCATGACAGCCTCCGTGTCCACGAGACGGGCCCGCGACAGGTCAATCCGCACCTGGGTGGCGTCCTCCAGGTGATACTTCAGGTGCCGCACAGCCATGAGGTTCAAGTCCCGCCGGGGGCGAACGGTTAAGGTGTCGTCGTCGCGGGTGAGGTCCATGACAGTTCGTCCAGAATGTGCGATTTGAGCGTCGTGGCGAGGTCCGAGTGCGTCTCGATGGCGTCCGGGTCGAGCTCGACCAGGGGCCGCTGCAGGCGCAGGTAGTCGCGCCCGTGATGAAAGCGGGGCATGAGGCCGGCGAAAACAAATCCGTTCTCCCGCAGCAGTTCGGTCGCGGCGGGCGTCGAAGGCGCCTCCAGCGGCAGGTCCACGCACGCCACCGACATGTCCTCGTCCTCCAGGTCCCCAATCGCCTGCTGCACCTGGTCGCCGAGGTCCTTCCCGGCCCGCTCGACCACGAAGACCACGTGGTCGTAGGTGTACCGGATGCGGGCGTCCATCTCGGTCGCCTTCGGCAACACATCGCGGGGTGTGGCCTCTGACGCCGGCGGCACGTGCAGCGTGTTCACGCCGAGCTCGTCGTAGATCGCCCGCAGGAGGTCGGCGTAGGGCGCCGGCAGGTAGGCCGTGACCGTGTCGTAGGGCACGAGCGGCCGGAAGTCGATCACAATGCTGATGGGACCGGTCTCCTCGTCGGACAGCTCACGGAACCGCTCCGGCGGAAAGAGGCCGAGCAACAGCGCCGTCGACCGCATGCCGAAGTGGTGGTTCACCCGCTGGCTGATGTCGTGGACCGTTACGGCCTCCCCGAAGACGCCGCTCAAGCCTCGCTCCTCGGCCCGGTCGATGAGAAACTGCAGCATGCGCTTCATGAGCCCGCGGCGGCGGTGGTTCACGTCCACGACCGCCTCGCCCACCTCGCCGATGTCGGAGTCCGAGGATTGGAGCACCGCAAAATACCCGACGGTCCGGCCCGACTCGCTCTGCACCACGACGCCAAACTTTTCGTTCTGCTCCAACGCCCGCTCGATGCGCTCCGGGTAGTAGAGGTCTTCCTTGGCGTAGGTGTAGCCGTAGGTGCGATAGATGAGCTT
>CAYULG010000261.1:0-3783 GCA_964445365.1 uncultured Salinivenus sp.
TGGCCCACCCGGAGGTCGGGTCCGTGAGCGGCACGCTCGGGGCCGAGGTGCAGCTCCAGGACGCCCAGACCCGGGCCGGTGGACTCCAACCCTCGGCCGATACCTGGAACGTGGGGCTCTTCGTCTTCGAGGAGATTGATCTGGCGCCGTGGACCCTCAATGCGGGCGTCCGGGGGGATTTTCGGCGTATCGAGACGGAGCCAACTCCCAAAACCCTCGCGGCCGACACGGACAATCTCAGCAATGAGTATACAACCCTCTCCGGTGCGGTGGGAGCGAACGTGAAGGTGGCCGGCGGGATCGCGTTGGCGACGAACCTGAGCAGCGGGTTCCGGGCGCCCAGCGTCTTTGAGCTCTACGCCAGCGGGGTCCACGGTGGCGTCGCGGCCTTTCAGGTGGGCAATCCGGCCCTCGACCCGGAGCGGGCCTACAGCGCCGACGTCTCGGTGCGCGTGCGGCGCGACCGCCTGACCGCCGAGGTGACCGGCTACGTCAACGCCATCAACGACTACATCTTTCTGGAGAACACGAACGAAAATCGGGGGCCAGATGGAAACGGGCCCCCAATATACGAGGCCAGCCAGACGGATGCCGTGATTCCCGGCCTTGAGGCAAAGGTGGAAGCGCAGGTCCAGCCGTGGCTGCACGTGGGCGGCCAGGCGGCCGTCCTCGGGGGCACCGGCGACGATATCGGGGAGGACGGTGGGGATGGAGATCTGCCCCTCCTGCCCGCCGACAACCTGAAGGGCTTCGTGCACCTCACGCCGGACGATCGGGGCCCACTGCGGAGCCCGCGTATTGAGCTCGACCTCAAGCACGGTTTCGACAAGGACGCCGCCGGCACGTTGGAGCCGTTCTCGCAGTTCGACAATACGTCTGGTCCGCCTCCTTTCGGGACGGCCTCCACGAAGGCCTACACGACGGTCGACGCGTCTGCCGAGAGCCGCTTCGCGCTCGGCTTCGGCGTAGAGCCGTCCCTCCGTGTGGCGGTGCGGAACGTGTTCGATACCACGTACCGCGACTTCCTGGACACGTACAAGGGCTACGCCTTGTCCCCGGGCCGCGACGTGCGCGTGTCGCTGTCGGTGCCGTTCTAGTGGCCCTGTCGCAAACGGCAGAGGGGACACGCAACGGACGAGTCGGCGCGAGCCGGTTCGCCCGTTTTTTGATTCACGATCGGGCAGGGGTGCTGCTCAGAGCACAATCACGCCGACGGCCAGCCCGATGCCTACCGCGTCGGCGACGAGATCCTTGCCGCTGGCGCGGCCCGTGATCCGGGAGGCGTCGTAGAGCTCTTTGAGAATGCCGACCGTGGCGGCGGAGGCGATGGAGGCGGGCAGGGCGTCGGCCTCCGACCAGTCGGCTTTGTTGACGAGCACGTACTGCGTCGAGAGGGTCCAGAGGCCGCTGAAGACGACGTGCTGCACCTTGTCCTGCGCCAGCCAACGGTCGCGGGGAGTGGGCGCCGGGGCGGCGGGCCCGGCCCCGTACCGCAGGTCGTACGCCACGGCGGCGGCCGTCAGCGAGTCGGGATGGGGGGAAGGGGCCATCCCCCGGCTCTCGGGAGCCCCAACCAGCACCCCCACGACGACGAGCCACGCGCAAAGGACAGCGCCCGGGCGCACAGGGGGCGCTACAGAATCCCAAGCACATAGCCCATGACGATGCCCAGAACGACCACCGGTATGATGTAGCGCATCATGAATACCCATACATTCACGAGACCTTGGCTCATGATACTGCTCCCCTCTACCAGTTCGTCGGCGGCGACGTCAGCCCCCCACACCCAACCGATAAAGATGCTTAGAAAGAAGGCGCCCACGGCCAGACCGGCGCTTCCGATGAGGTAATCGAGAATGCCCAGAAAGTTATTTTGGCCGAAGAGGCCGCCTTCTCCGAAGAGGTAACTCATGTCGCTGAAGGCCTCGGATCCCCCCTGAGAGAGAGCAGACGGAATGGCCATGAGGAACACAACGATCCCAATGAGCCAGACCGATTTCTGACGGGACCATTGCGTCTCGTCGACGAAGTAGGAGACGACGACCTCGAGAAGGGAGATGCTCGACGTCAGGGCAGCGATCGAGAGCAGGAGAAAGAAGAGGAAGCTCACGAGCCCCCCGAGGGGCATCTGGGCAAAGACCTCGGGGAGCACCACAAAAACGAGAGCCGGGCCGGTTGCGGGATCGGCGTCCATCGCAAAGATGGCCGGGAAAATCATGAAGCCCGCCAGGAGGGCAATAACCGTATTGAAGATCACGACGTACCCCCCGGAGGCCACGATGTCCTCTTTCTTCGGGAGGTAGGAGCCGTACGTAATCATCGCCCCCATCCCGAGGCTCAGCGTAAAGAATGCCTGGCCGAGGGCCGCGATCACCAGGTCGAACGTGATCTTTGAAAAGTCGGGGACGAGGTAGAACGCCAGCCCCTCCATGGCTCCCGGCAGCGTCACGGCCCGGAAGATGATGAGCAGAATTAGTACGAGGAGAACGGGGAGGAGAATTTTGGCCCACCGCTCGATGCCCTCCTCGATGCCCCCCAGAACGACCAGAAATGTGAGGAGCAGAAACGCGCCGAGTAAGGAGATCACCAGCCACGGAGACGCGGCAAATTCCTGAAAGCCCATGGACGGGGCAATGACGTCTTTCACAGCGTACCCCACGGCCCACCCCGCCACCACGCTGTAGTAGCTCAGGATCACAAACCCGGCGAGCACGCAGAAGCCACCGACAACGACCCAGGCCGATCCGCCGCCCGTGATGGACTTGATGGCCCCCACCGGATTCCGCTGGCTGTTGCGTCCCAGCGAAAGCTCGCCGAAGAGGTAAGGCATGCCGATGAGGCCGACGCAGAGGAGGTAGATGAGCACGAAGGCCCCTCCGCCGCCCTCTCCGGCGAGATAGGGGAAGCGCCAGATGTTGCCCAGGCCAATGGCCGACCCTGCCGCAGCCAGGATAAAGCCGAGGCGAGAGCCCCACTGCTCGCGGTCTTCAGACGTGGTTGCCATGTCGTCACTGTAGCGTCATCGGAAAGAAAGGCGAAGCCGTTCTCTGGTGCAATTTTCTGGTGCGATACAGTTGGTGGCGAAGATAATGGGCACCCCCTGTGAACGCAACGACTCCGGCGGGAATGGGAGGCCCTTGCCCGAAAAATCATTAAAACAAAAAACGAGCGAAGGGGGGACGCCTGGAGAA
The DNA here is from genome assembly GCA_964445365.1 of uncultured Salinivenus sp. GTDB lineage: Bacteria > Bacteroidota > Rhodothermia > Rhodothermales > Salinibacteraceae > Salinibacter. The sequence goes on from CAYULG010000261.1 coordinate 3,192, forward strand.
CCCGGCAATGTCGGTCGGGCGGAAACGCGCTGCTCCCTTCGTCCGTCCTGCTCCGACGAGCGTGGGGGACCGTGCGCGAGAGGCGACGCGAAGGTCCCGCGCCGGACGCACCGCAGCAAGAAACGGCGAGCTACGCCGTCCACCGGTCGCTCGCCGGGTACGTGTCGCGGTCGTGGTAGTCGTGGAGACGGGGCACAAGGTGGGCGAGGTAGAACTGTTCACTGGGGCCGTCGCTGGTCTCGGCCAGTTCCAGAAGCTCCACGTCCCCATTGGTTTTGTGGAGCCGCACGCGCCCCACCGGCGCGTCCGGCGCCCCGAAGGTGTAGACGCACTGGGAGGGCGTCTCCTCCTTCTTTTCGATGAACAACGGAACGCTCATCGGTCGCGGTCGAACGCCATTGATGTGACAGGACCGGCGCGCCCTTTCCTCCCGCTCCCGTGCCCCCATTCTCCCACTCGTTCCGGGCACCTCCACCAAGTCTGGCAGAAGAGCCGCCTTCGTTGACCCCGATCGGCACGGGCCGTTGCCGCTAGATGCCGGAGGCGATGAGCAGTTCGATGTCGCGGTGGTTCATGCCAAACATCGAGGCCA
>CAYULG010000262.1:0-3771 GCA_964445365.1 uncultured Salinivenus sp.
GGATACCGGGATGCGTTACGAAACCATTATCTCGGAATTAAAGAAGTACAAGGCATGCATTCTTAAAAGAAGGGGATTGGCAAAAGCGGGAGATGGTTCATATCGTGAGATTGGCTTCCATCCGGCACCCGGGCCTCCTAGCTGTATCGGGGAGGCAAGGAATGTCCCGGATTGCAGGGCCGATGTTCCACCACTCGCAGGCGAACCACAAGACTTTCTGTTCACCATGAAACGTTGGGCTACAGTCGTCCCCTTGCTCCTTCTCATCGGGCTTTTTGCCTGGCCGATCGCGGCACACGGCCAGGGGGTTACCTCGGCAACCATCAGCGGAGAGGTTCTCGACGAGAATGAGGAGGCCCTTCCAGGGGCTAACGTTCTCGCTATCCATGAGCCGTCGGGCTCCCGCTACGGAACCACCGCGGGCGAGTCGGGCAACTTCACCATCGCGAATGTCCGCGTCGGAGGCCCATACACGATTACGGTCTCCTTCGTGGGGTATCAGTCGAGGCGGGAAACCGACATTCAACTCGATCTCGGCGAGCGTCGCCGCTTCAGCTTTCAGCTTCAACCTCAGACTGAGCAGTTGGACGAAGTGACAGTCGTAGGCGAACAGGGCGCTGTCTTCGATGAGAGCCGCAAAGGCCTATCCATTAACATTTCGGAAGAGGAGGTGGAAACTGCACCCACCATCGACCGCTCCATCGCGGACTTTGCGCGGTTCACGCCCCAGGCCATTGTTGGGAACGACGATGACGACGGCTCTTCGATCTCGATTGCCGGCCAGAACAACCGGTACAACTCCATCTTCATCGACGGGGCCGTGAGCAACGATGTGTTCGGACTTTCGGCCCAGGGCACGGACGGTGGCCAAACCGGGGCCACGCCGATTAGCATCGACGCGATCGAGCAGTTCAACATCGAGGTGTCCCCCTACGACGTCACGCAGAGCTACTTCGGGGGCGGTGCCATCAATGCCGTGACGCGCAGTGGCACGAACCAGTTCAAAGGATCCTTCGCCTTCGAGTACCGCGACCAAAACCTTGCGGAGGACCTGCCTGAGGCCCCGTTTCCCGACTTCAGCAACAACCGGTATGTCGGCCGCTTCGGGGGACCCATCATTGAGGATGAGCTCTTCTTCTTCGTGAACTTCGACATCAACCGGGAGGAATCTCCGGTGCCGTTCGACGCCGGATTCGAGGGCGAGGGAAGCTACCGGGGATCGGCCATTCAGACGCGGGAGGACTACCAGAATCTTCTGGACTTCGTCGATCAGACGGTCGGGGATCGGTACGACCCGGGAAGTCTCGAGGGGGTTTCCTCGACGCTTGACAGTGACAAGTTCTTCGGCAAGCTCGACTGGAACATCACCCAGAATCATCGGCTCAGCGCCCGATACAACTACTCGAACTCCCAAAACGTCGATGCTTTCGCGGCCTTCAGCCCGCCGGGGCAGACGTTGATTAACCACTCCAGCACGAACGAGGTCTTTCCCAACACCACGCAGAACGCCGCGCTGGAGCTGAACAGCACGTTTGGCAATAAATACGCCAACAAGCTGATTCTCAGCTACAAGAACGTGGAGGATGATCGGGATACGAACCTCGATCAGCCGTTCCCCTTCATCCAAATTGGGGATGGAGCGGGAGATGTCAACTTCGGGGGCGAACCGTTCTCGACGGTGAACTTCCTGAAGCAGGAAGTTCTCACGCTCACGAACGACTTTGACATCTTCCTGGGCGACCACACCGTCACGGTGGGGACGCACAATGAGCTTTACGATCTCACCAATAAGTTTGTCCCCTTCAACTACGGCTGGTATATCTTCTTCGACCGGCCTTTCGGGCCCGACGACCTTCAAAATGGTACGGGGATCGATGAATTCAAGCAAACCGTGTGCGCCTCGCTCGACAATCCGAGTAGCGTAGACGATTGTAGCCAGTATCCGGATCAGCCTGCGCCCTCGGTCTTTGCCCGCGGATTTTCGCTCGTGGACGACGATCCGAGCACCCCGGAGTTTGAGGAGAAGATTGGGGACGCCACGGACGCGCAAGGGGCCTTCCGGGCGCTAAACACTAGCCTTTACGTGCAGGACGAGTGGACCGTGAGCGACCGGCTGACCCTGACGACTGGGCTCCGGGTAGACGTGCCGATCTACCTCGACGATCCCAGCTACGCCAATCCCGACGAGCCGCTCATCCCGGACGATCCACAGCTTAACCCACGGAATACGACGGTCCCGGCCATTGAAGAATACTACTCGATGAATGGAGCGCGTCCGGGAGATACGCCGGACCCCAATCTGCACTGGGCGCCACGCTTCGGGTTCAATCTCGATGCCTTCGGGAATGAGAAAACGCAGATCCGTGGTGGAACGGGGGTCTTCACGAGCCGGCAGCCGTTCGTGTGGCCCGGCGGCATGTACCTCAACAACGGGACCAACACCGGAACAGTCGACTTTGAGTTCGGCCGAAATCCGTTCCGTGCCAATCCAGAAAATGGCCTGACAGTGGCCGACGTCTCGGACCGTGAACCGTCGGACCTCATCCCGAGCGGTCGTCTCGAGATGTTCGAGGAGGACTACTACAATCCTCGGTTCTGGCGGTCCTCGATCGGCGTGGATCAGCAGCTTCCGGGCGGCTTCGTGGGAACCGTCGAAGCGCAGTATTCGAACACGCTGAAAAATGTCCTGGTCACGAACGTGAACCTGCGTCCGCCGAACGAGACGCTCGATGGTCCCGACAATCGGCCCATCTGGGCGCCCTCTCAGTATGGTCCCGGCAACAGCGAGTTTACGCAGGCCGGAGACGTTCGCATCGACACGCGGTATTCGAACATCCACCGTGTGGGAAATACCGACCGGGGATACTCCTACAACGTCACGACCCGCCTCCGGAAGACGTTCGAGAACGTTCTGCTGGACCAGAGCGCAATCAAGACGGACGTGTCGTACACGTACGGTCAGTCCTTCGCCGTCAACGATGGTCTTTCCTCCCAGATCAACTCGCTCTGGGATGGTGTCGAGCACGTGAACGGCGCCAACAACATTGGTCTCGCAGAGTCCGAATTCTCCCCTGGGCACCGGGTTCTCGGCCGGATCGGGTACCAGCAACAGTTTGGAGATCAGCTGGCAGCCACGGTAACGCTCATCTACGATGGGCAGTCGGGACGTCCGTTCTCCTACGTCATCGATGGGAGTGACACCATGGTGCAGGAGCGTGGAGAGAGCAACTCGCTGTTCTACGTGCCGCAGAGTGCCAGCAAGCTCACCCTGACGGAGACCGATGTGCAGGGGCTGACCGTCACCCCGGAGCAGCAGGCCGCGGCGCTCGACGAGTTCATCCGCTCGAACGACTACCTCAGCACGAAGCGTGGAGAGTACACGGCCCGAAATGCGGACCGGACGCCGTGGGAAGGGGTCTTTGACCTGAACTTCCGGTTGGAGATCTTCCAGCAACTGCTCGGGCGCCGGCAGAGTGTGGAGCTCACGGCGAATATCTTCAACTTCTCCAGTATGCTGGGAGATGTCTTCGGGACGGACTGGGGCGAGCGGTTCATCGGCACCAATCAGGTGAACCTGACCCAGTTCCAGAGCTTCGAAGATTCCGACGAAGGCAATTACACACCCCAGTACACGGTACAAATCGTCGACGTGGCCGACACGGACGGAGACGGGACGGCCGATGAGTTCCGCGGTGCTCTTGGTCAGGACGAGATCTTCGACAAGCGGCGCACGGGCTCCACCTACAGCTCGCAGTGGCAGATGAAGTTTGG
>CAYULG010000263.1:0-3713 GCA_964445365.1 uncultured Salinivenus sp.
CATGTCGAAGCGCGAGCGGCGCGAGCGGGCGGCCGAGGTGCTCGAGAGCGTAGGTCTCGGCGACCGGCTCGACCACCGGCCCAACGAGCTGAGCGGCGGCCAGCGCCAGCGCGTGGCCACGGCCCGAGCCCTCGTGAACCGGCCCTCGCTGCTCCTCGCCGACGAGCCGACCGGCAACCTCGACACGGAGACCGGCTCGGAGATTATGCAGCTCCTGGAGGCGCTTCATCGTCAGGGCAACACCATCCTCTTGGTCACCCACGAGGAGGATATTGCCCGCCACGCCCGGCGCATCATCCACCTCCGCGACGGCAAGCTGGAGCGGGACGAATCGGTCGACCGGCCGGTGCTGGAAGGGACGGAAATCGCCCTGGAGAACGGATCGGCCCCCGCGACTTCTTAATGAACAAGGGCGGACGGGGGCGTCGAGAGCAGGATTCCCCTCACACTCTTCGCTCTTTTCTACTGTGCTTATCCCGGCATGGTTGTGTTCTCGATTCCCCTTCGCGCCCTAACGATCGTCGTTCTGAACGGCTTCTTGTGCTTGAGCGGAACGGTGCAGGCCCAATCGACCCGCACGATGACCGATACAATCGCGATTGAGCCCGACGCTGAGGTAGAACTCCACGCGTTTCGGGGAGAGGTGGAGGTCACCACCTGGGATCGCCCGGCCGTCCGGCTGTACGCAGAGATCGAATCCTCCGACCCGGGGTCATCCAACCTGGAGGTTATGCAGGAAACGGATAGTACCCTGAGCATTCGCCCGAACGGAAAAACGGTGGAGAGTCCGGGGTTCTTCACGGTGTTGGACATCATGACCTGGGGACGTGAAGAGCCGGACGGCCCACAGACCGTCTATTCGGTTCGGGTGCCGGCGGATGCGTCAGTCACACTCAATCTGGATGCTGCCGACGCCGAGGTCAGCGGCGTGAAGGGGAACGTCGTGATCGAGGGGGTGTCGTCTTCCGTCCAGGTATGGGATATTCAGGGGAAGGTGATTGCCGGCACGGTCTCGGGGACTCTCCACGCCGAGGACATCCGGGGGAAAGTGGGCCTGGCTACGTTTTCAGGGGACCTGCGCGCCCGTCTCTCTGCGCTTGCAAATGACGTGCACGTTGGCACTTTCTGGGGGGACGTTGAGGTTCGACTCCCCACTGGTGCGGCCTTTGACTTCGAAACGGACGTTACCTGGGCCGACGTCGTGACGTCAAACATTGCCATGCCGGATTCGGCCACCCATGATGACGGCCCCGTTTCAATTCATGGGGGCGGCCCCACGGTTCTCTTTGAGAGCTTCGGCGGCAGTCTCACACTTCAGGGCGAGTGAGACCGCCGACGCTCCCCGCCGAGCTCACCGAAACAGCCCCCGCACGTGCTCCGCCGAGCAGTAGGACCCGCTTGATTCCCCCGACCCGGGCGGGGCTCGCTCAATCATTTAGCTGTCATTCATCGCCAATCACGCCATGACGCCTTTCACCTCCATCTGGTCCGTCCGGGTTTTCAGGCTCCTCCTCGGCTTCTGTGCGACCCTTCTTCTGGGGGCGTCCGTCGCTCCGGCGCAGCAGACGCGCACGACGACGAAGACGCTCGACCGGCCCGCCGACGGCGAAGTGGAGGTCGTTGCCGAGCGGGGACGCATCGAGGTCCGGTCGTGGGACCGTCCCGAGGTCGAGGTCCAGGCCGAGGTTCGCGACTGGGAGACCGGGCCGGGTGACCCGTTTCCGGCAGAGGTGACGAATGAGGACGGAACGGTGCTCGTCGAGACCGCCTCCGCGGATCCCGACGGGGCGGGCCTCTGGACGTTAATTGGGCTCGGGGAGGCCGGTGGCCCGGACATGCACTATTCGATTCGCATGCCGGCCGCGGCGTCGCTTTCCGTGACCACGCAAGAGGGGCGCGTTGAGGTTGAAGGTCTGGGGTCGGAGGTTACCGTCGAGGGATATTCGGCCTCGATTGAGGCTCGGGACCTGGCGGGAGAGGTGACGGCGGCCACGTTTTCCGGGCCGGTGCGGGTGGAAAACGTACAAGGCCCCCTCACGGTCGCGACGTTTTCGGGGGACATGACGGTGCGGAGCCCGTCTCCGGCCGCGGAGCACACCCTCGCGAGCTTCTCGGGGAACGCGGAGATCACCTTCCCGTCCGATGCGGCTTTCGACCTCCGTACTGACGTGAGCTGGGGCGGCAGCGTCACCTCGGACTTCGCAGTGCCGGATTCCACCACACAGGACGACGAGCCGGTGCCGATTGGGGGGGGCGGGCCCCTGGTGATCCTCGAGAGCTTCAGTGGCAATCTCACGCTTCGGGCTGAATAGCTGTTCTGTGTGGCGGGTTGGCCGGTCGTTCGGGCCGGTGTGGTCTCTGGTTTGGAAGGTGGGAAGGTTGAAGGTGGGAAGGTTGAAGGTGGGAAGGTTGAAGGTGGGAAGGGTGAAGGTGGGAAGGGTGAAGGTGGGAAGGGTGAAGGGGGGAAGGTTGAGGATCGGGGGTTGGAGGTAGGGAAGTGGGGGAGGAGACGGTGGGTTGGCGACAATCTGTTGCGGGGCTTTTTCTTTTGAGACCGAACCTGGGGGACGAGGCCAAAGTTGACAGGATGTATCGTTTAACCCTCATTGTGCCGTTCTCGCCTCATGGCGGATTCGTCGTCCTCGTCCGAGGAGAAGTCCCTGCGCGCCGACCGGTTGTGGACGGCCCTGCGGCGCATCTTTCAGTTTGCCTCCCCGTATCGCTACCGCCTCGCGGCGGCCCTCGTGCTCACCGCATTGGGAGCCGCCGTGGCCCTCGTGGTGCCGCTGGGACTGCGCGAACTGGTCGATGCGGTCTTCCAGGACGAAAACCGAACGCTCCTAAACTGGCTGACCCTGGCGCTCGTCGGGCTCTTCCTGTTCCGGTCCGCGGCGGCCTTCGGCGGGAAATACTTCCTGGGGTGGACCGGCGAGCGTATGGTTGCGGACCTACGGAAGAAGGTGTACCATCACCTCCACCGGCAGAGCCTGCGCTTCTTCACCGACAACCGAACGGGCGATCTGACATCGCGCCTCACCAACGACGTCGGCTCGGTGCGGAAGGCCGTCAAAGATGCGCTCTCGAACCTGCTGAATCAGTCGCTTTCGCTGGTGGGGTCGGTGGTGCTCATGGTGGTCCTCAACTGGCGCCTCAGCCTCATCATCTTCCTCATCGTGCCGGCGGTGACGGGTTTTGCGGTGTACTTTGGGCAGAAAATCCGGGCCCTGGCCCGCCGCATCCAGGACCGCCTGGCCGACACGACGGCCGTGGCGGAGGAGGCGATCGCGTCGATCCGCGTCGTGAAGGCGTTCGCGCGGTCGGATTACGAGGTGGGCCGCTACGACGACGCGGTGGAGGACCTCTTTGGGACGGCCCGCTACCGCGTGCTCGTCTCGGCGCTGTTCGAGTCGACCGTCGGACTGCTCTTTTTCGCCGCGCTGGTGGCCATCTTCTGGTACGGCGGTATTGAGGTGCTGGCCGGACGGCTCACGGAGGGCGACCTCGTGGCGTTCATCTTCTACGCCTTCAACATTGCGCGGAGCGTGGGGAGCATGTCCCAGCTCTACTCCACGTTCAACAGCGCGGCCGGCGCCACCGAGCGCCTGTTCGATCTGCTCGACACCGAGCCGGCGCTCCGCGACGCCCCCGACGCCGTCGAGCTCCCGCCGATCGAGGGACACGTCCGCCTGGAGAATGTGACCTTTGCCTACGAC
>CAYULG010000264.1:0-3710 GCA_964445365.1 uncultured Salinivenus sp.
ATGCGGTCGGCCTGGCGGAGCTCCTCCATCGTCTCGTCGAGCGTGTCGGCCATGCTGTTGAAGCACCTGGCGAGTTGGCCAATTTCGTCGCCGGACCCTTCCTCAATCCGCTCGTCGAAGTTGCCCTGCTCGAAAGAGGCGACCACGTCCTGCATGTTGCGCAGCCGCTGGGTGAGGCGCCGGAAGAGCAGCAGGCCCACCCCGGCCACGACCAAGATGATGAGGCCGAGTCCCGTGAGGGCGGCCTGAATGATGTAGCTGTCCCCGATCATGCCCGCCGCGGACGCATACTTTTCGCTACGGAGAATGACGTAAAGGTAGCACCCCTCCTGTCCCATGATCTCGATGTGGGCCACCGAAAACGGCTTTTGGGCCTCGTCGCGTCGCGGGTCATCGCCGAGAATGGGCAGATCCCCTCCCTTCATGAAGCGTCGAATGGGCGCCATGTCGACCGTCTTTTGCTCGATCACCGCCGATGCCGGCGCAAACGAGGCCTTGAGCCGGCCCTTTCGGTCGAGGAGGTAAATTTCGATGCGTCGGTTGATGCCGGTCATGTCCTCAATCTTCGACCGGATGGCCGCCTCGTCGATGCGGTCCTCCAGAAACGGCTCGAATCGGGGCACCATTTCCTGCGCGAGGGTACGGTTGAGCTTTTGCTCCACCTCGTCGGCGTAGCGCTGGGCCGTTCGCCCCCCGAGGACCGCGAGGATCACCCCGAGGCTCAGGATGAGCACGAGGAAGAGCCCGGACAGCTTGGCGTAAAAACTATTTAGCATGGGACGAGGAGGTCAGGCGGGTTGCTGGAGAACGGATACCAGAGGGCTGCACGAGCGCTGAGAGGCGAGCCCAAAAGAAACTATGCATCACTCGTCTCCAGCTCCTCGCGTTCGGCGAAGCGGTAGCCCACCCCCCAGACGGTCTTCACGTAGCGGGGCGAGGACGGGTCCGGTTCAATCTTGTTGCGCAGGCGGTTGATGTGGGTGTTTACCGTGTGGCTGTAGCCTTCGTACTGGTAGCCCCACACCTCGTCGAGCAGCTCCTGGCGGTCGTAGGCACGCCCGGGATGGCGGGCAAACAGCAGAAGAAGGTCGTACTCCTTGCTGGTCAGGTCCACGCTGTCCCCGTCGACGCTGACCTTGCGCTTCGTCGGTTCGATCACGAGGCCGTCGTATTCGATCGGGGCATCGTCGTTGGACCCTGCCTGGTCCTCCTGGTCCACTTCCACGCGCCGAAACGTAGCCTTCACCCGAGCCATGACCTCGCGGATGCTGAAGGGCTTGGTGATGTAGTCGTCGGCGCCGAGCTCCAGCCCCAACACCTTGTCCACTTCTTCGGTTTTGGCCGTGACCATCAGAACGGGCGCGTGGCACTTTTCCTGCCGCAGGCGCCGGCAGATGTCGAACCCGTCGGTGCCCGGGAGCATGATGTCGAGAATGATGAGGTCGTAGCTGCACGCCAGGGCGCGCTCCAGTCCCTCGTCCCCGTCGTCCACCACCTCGACGCTATACCCCTCGTCGGTAAGGTGGAGCTCCAGCAGGTCGGCGATGTCGTCGTCATCCTCGACGAGGAGAATGTGCTTCTCGGCGGTCGTCGTCACGGGCCGTGGATGTCCGTTGGAAAAGAAAACGTACCTCTCTGTTGTTGGAGCCAACGATGGCGGCGTTACGGAACCGGACCGTGCTCCGTTGTTCAAAAATGCAGTCGTTGTACTTTGACCGGTCTCGAAGAGTTTACCGTCCGAAACGTGTAGAGGGTCCGCTCGTAGACCGGACAGTTCTACGGCCCGGGTTGTGGGTTAAGAGTTGTGTGTGTTGAAAGTTGTGTGTGCACTCACCCGGGCAAGCCGGAATCCTGGAACATTGCGATTTCCTGGAGCGGTTGGGATTCTCGGGTCATTTGCACGAACGCTCAATTCAAAACCCACCAACTCGCAACTTGAGTTCGATACATCCCTAACGGCACCGACGCACCATGGCGCAGGCAACGACGACGGACTGGTCCCCGAGCTCGTGGCGGGCGAAGGAGGCCCTCCAGCAACCCACGTACACGGACGAAGAGGAGCTGGGGGAGGCGCTCGACTACGTGTCGGGGCTGCCTCCGTTGGTCACGTCGTGGGAGGTGGAAAACCTCAAGGAGGAGCTGGGCCGCGCCGCTCGGGGCGAGCGGTTTCTGCTGCAGGGCGGGGAGTGTGCCGAGTCGTTCGCCGACTGCCGGGCGGAGGTCATCACGAGCCGGCTCAAGATCCTGATGCAGATGAGCCTCGTGCTTACCTACGGGCTCAACACGAGCATCGTGCGGGTCGGGCGCTTCGCCGGGCAGTACGCCAAGCCCCGCTCCTCGGATACGGAGACGCGCGACGGCACCACGTTGCCCAGCTACCGGGGCGACATCATCAACGGCGCCGAGTTCTCAGAAGAGACGCGCCACGCAGACCCCGACCGGCTGGGCCAGGCGTACGCAAGCTCGTCGCTGACCCTGAACCTGGTGCGCGCCCTGGCCGAGGGGGGCTTCGCCGACCTCCGACATCCGGAGTATTGGGACCTCGACTTCATGCAGCACTCGCCGTTGGCGGAGGAGTACCACGCCATCGTCGACGCCATTGAAGACACGCTCGGCTTTCTGGAGACCGTGACGAACAAGAAGCTTGACTCCATCGAAGGGGTGACCTTCTACACCAGCCACGAGGCCCTGCTCCTGCCCTACGAGGAGGCGCTCTCCCGCGCCGTGCCGCACAAGGAGGGCATCTACAACCTCGGCACGCACCTGCCCTGGGTGGGCAAGCGCACCAACCAGCCGGACAAGGCGCACGTCGAGTACGCGCGCGGCCTCCAGAACCCCGTGGGCCTGAAGGTGGGGCCGGACATGACGCCGTCCCGGCTCAAGACGCTGGTGCGCACCCTCGACCCCGACGACGAGCCGGGCAAGCTCACGCTCATCTCCCGCCTCGGGGCCGACACCATTGGCGACCAGCTGCCCGCCCTCGTCCGGGCGGTGCAGGACATCGGCCACACGGTGCTCTGGATCAGCGATCCGATGCACGGCAACACCAAAAAGACAGAGGACGGCACCAAGACGCGCCACTTCGACGACATCCTCGGCGAGCTCAAACAGGCCTTCGACGTGCACGCGGCAGAAGACTCACATCTGGGCGGTGTCCACTTCGAGCTCACCGGCGAGAACGTCACCGAGTGCATCGGCGGGGCACGCGGCCTCAGCGAGGCCGACCTTGGCAAGGCGTACGAGTCGCACGTCGACCCGCGGCTTAACTACGAGCAGTCGCTGGAGATGGCGTTCAGTATTGTGCGCAAGTACCGCCAGTTGCACGGATAGCTTCCTGGGCTGCTTCACTGGAACGAGGAAGCCGTGCCTGGGCGACATCGCCCGTCACGCCACCCTGACACGCTCAACGTTGGAACGTTACAACGTCGAACGCTAAAGCGACACGCCGAACTCATCGTCCGCGTCGAGCGACCGGGCGAACGCCGCGAGCAGTTGCACGCACTGTTCGATGTCGTCGGTGTCGACGACCTCGACGGTGGAGTGCATGTAGCGGAGCGGGACGGACACGAGGCCGCTGGGGACGCCGCTTCGGCTCTTAAAGATCGAGTCGGTGTCGGTGCCGGTGCGGCGCCCGCTGGGCTCGTGCTGGAGGGGGATGTCCTCCTGCTCGGCCACCTGCATGAGGCGCTGCACCACCTGCGGATGGGTGG
>CAYULG010000265.1:0-3706 GCA_964445365.1 uncultured Salinivenus sp.
GGCGACACGCCCGACTACATGACCTACGCCGCCTCCAAGGCCGGACTCGTGGCCTTCACCCGCTCGGTGGCCCGCGGCTTTGGCGAGGATGGCATCACGGCGTTCACGCTCGCCCCGGGCTTTACCCGCACGGACATGGCGCAGGACTTCATCGACGAGTACGGGGAGGCGCACGCCACCAGCGACCTCGCCCTCGGGGCGTTGACGGAGCCGGAGGACGTGGCCCCATTCGTCGTCTTTCTTGCCAGTGGGGTGGCCGACCATGCCACCGGCGCCACCATCGACGTCAACGCCGGGAGCTACGTGCACTGACGGCGATCTCGTATTGCGTAAAGCGTATCGCGCCCACCTCTTGAGCACAACACCGGCCATTCCCAAGACCCGGCTTCGACATCCGTCCTCCGCCGACGCCCACAACAGGTCCTTCAGCCGTGTAGGCGACCGCTCGACACGTCCGCCAGAAACCCCTCAACGACCTCGTTGAAGGCCGCCGGCTTCTCCACCGGCAGCGCGTGCCGGGCGTCCTCGACGACAGCCAGCTCGGCGCAGGGCATCTCATCTACGATTCGCTGCTTCTCCACAACCGGCGTGTAGTCCTCGTCGGATGCGACCAGCAACGTAGGCGCCGGAATGGTGGGCAGCCGATCCCACACGCTCCATCCCATGATGGCGTCGATGGACCAGAGGTACGCCTGCCTGTCGTTCTGCGACCAGCGCCGGACGAATTCGCGCCGGAGGTCCTCCTGCTCGGGCTTTACGAAGAGGCGATCAGCGAGAAGTTCGCCCACCCGACGCATGCCCAGCACCTGCACCGCCGTGCGGCGCGAGAGGTAGAACCACACGTCGCCCCACGTCTGCAGCTCCGCGTCGGCGACACTGTTGGTCACCACGAGGCTGCGGACGAGCCCGGGCGTGTCCGCCCCTAATTGAAGCGCGACCATGCCGCCCATCGACAGCCCCACGACGTGGGCGGGATCGGCGTCGATCCGGCGCAACAGCACCGCTATGTCCCGCGCAAATTGTGCAATGTGGTAGGGGCCCTCGCTCTTCCCCGACCGCCCGTGGCCCCGCAAATCGACGCGAAGGACGCGGTACTTGTCTTCGAAGCGGGGCACCTGCTCCGCCCAGTCGCGCCCGCTGGAGCCGAGGCCGTGCACGAAGAGAAGCGGCTCGCCGGTGCCCCTCTCCTCGTAGTAGAGAGAAATGTCGTCGACAGGACAGTAGGGCATGGCACAGAAAGGCATCCGCGAGAAAAATTCCCACCCATAACGCCGCCCCCTTCAGACCGGGCGCCTGCTACCCACGCCCGCCCCAATCGTTCGGCCCCGACCGGCAGCCGCACCCGAATGGTCGACCTCAGGACTCCTCAATGCTGGCGGTCCCGCCCCCATTTCTCCCGGCCTGTATCCCCTCCTCCCAACCCCCAACCTTCCAATCTTCAAATTTTCTAACCTTCCAATCTTTCAACCGTCCCGAATCGCAGCCTGCAACTCGTCCACCGCCGCCACCTTCCGCTGCTGCGCCTGCCCCTTCTCGTAGAGCGACGGCGGCGCCACCCGGTCGGTGCATCGGTCGTGGGGGAGCGGGCACCGTTCGCAGGTGAGATTGACCTCGACCTGCGGGATGGACGCGTCCTGCCAGCACCGCACCCGCTTCCGGAACGTGTCGTTCATCAGAAAGCCCACAGACACGCCCGAGTTGGTGCCCGGCTGAAGCGCGAGGGGACGCGCCATCGATAGTACAAAGTACTCGGCCTCTTCGTCGAGAAAGTAGGACCGCTGCGCCCGGACCTGCGGCTCCGCGGACGGCGCCGTCGAGAGCGCTCCGTCCACCTGCTTCCGGCCCAGCGCCTTCAACTGCTTGATGGCCGGCCACCGGTGGCAGTAGTGCTCGCTCAGCCCCACACCGTGCGGCACCGGCACGTCGGACATGTTCAGGATCTTGTTGAGCTGGAAGTCGGCCGAGCCCGGCTCGTTGTAGAACCGGAGGAAGAAGAAGTCGTCGAGCCCAAAGTGCTCGGGCACCAGCTCCGTGAGGCGGTACTGCAGCATCTCGGGCGTCGCGTTGTACCGGTCCATGCACCCGCGGATCTGCGCCGGATCCCACGTCTGGTTGTCGAAGAGGCGTTCGAGGTCGTGCAGGAGGGCCTCCTCGTTCAGAATGACGGCCCCGGCGAAGTAGGACGCCCGGAAGTTGTTCAGGAGGGGCTCGAACGACCCGACGCGCAGCCACGACGAGGTGCGGGGCCGTTCCTCGATGCCGAGCTCGCAGTAGCCAATCTCTCGGGCGTATAGGAACGCCCGCTGGATGGGCATCAGGTCGCTGTTGACGACGAGAGTGGGGGGCTCCCCATCGACGTGCACGGTGCGGAAGCCGCTGAGCTCGGGATGGCCCGCGAGCGTGTCGAGGTCCAGCTCGTACCCGTACGTGGAGACGAGCAGGTCGCGCAGGGTATCGGGGGCCGGCGAGCGACCGTCGGTCCACCCCTGTCGCTCCCGGAACGAGGCGGCCGTCTCTTCCAGCTCCCCGAAGTAATTGCCGTGCATCTGCTGGTAGGAGCGGAGGGCCGCAAACAGGAAGTGCTCCACCTGCATGTCGTAGGTGCGGCCCACCTCCAGGAAAGTGCGGATGAGCGCTCCCGCCCGCGCCGGCTCGTCGGACACCAGCGAGAACACGTCCTGCGACGCCAGCCCAAACACCTCGAAGGGAAACTCCTCGATGAAGGACGAAGAGAAAACATCTTTGAGTGGGCTCAGGTCGTCCTTAACCGATAGGCTCACGAGATCGTCGTACGTCACCTCCAGCGCGTCGGCCAGGTCAATCAGCTTGTCGGGCTTCGGGTACTTCTTCCCCTGCTCGATTTCGCTAAGGTAGGACACCGACAAGCCCGACCGATCGGCCACCTCCTTCAACGACGCCTCCCGCTCCCGGCGGAGCGTCCGGAGCTTGAGCCCCAGGATGAATCGCAAGTGGTCACTGTTCGCAGCCATAAGCGGGAAAGCGTCGGTCGCGAGGCGAGAAAAAAGCAAATTGTGTATCTCAACGAAAAACTCGACGCTGGAATCGCTCGATCCCATCTCGGTTCGTGAAGTTATAATTAAGAAACGCTCCCAGAAGGAATAATTCTTCTGACAGCGAAATTTCGCTTGCAAACACTTTTCGCGACTCATATTGTGTGAATGCGTCAAGAATCGTCACGCATGCCGCTCGTGGTTTCGGAAGCGGTTCCACCCTCACCTTCTCGCAGATCTTCCCAACATTCCAACCGACCCATGAGTCCCACCCCTTCTCCTACAGTGACCTCCGCCGACGCCCGCACGTGGACCGACCTCGGCCACGGCGTCACTATCAACGCAAGTGCTCGGACCGAGCAGGCCCAGCGCGTCCTGACCGACGATCTCGTTCGCGTGATCGCGGATCTGCACCGGAAGCTACAGCCCGCCCGCGAAGACTTGCTTGCCGCCCGTAAGGAGCGCCAGGCCGCCTTCGACGCCGGTGAGGTGCCCGGCTACCTGCCCAAGGACGAGCACCCCGACGCCCACGGCGACTGGCAGGTGGCCCCCCTCCCGGACGACCTCCTCCAGCGCCGCGTCGAGATTACCGGCCCGGTCAGCGACCCGAAGATGGTGATCAACATGCTGAGCCGGAACGACCAGGGCGACCGCGCCGACGCCGCCATGCTCGACTTCGAGGACTCGATGAAGCC
>CAYULG010000266.1:0-3685 GCA_964445365.1 uncultured Salinivenus sp.
ACGAGAACTTCGGGTCCGATGAACGTAAGGGTTGGGGGACGGAGTTGGAAGGTTGAACGTTGGGGGCGGAAGGTTGGGGGGCCATGGGACGGTTTCCCGGCTTTGGATGCGCCGGAAGGTTGAGGCTGATTCGGCTTCTACTCGTTTGCTCCCCGACTCCTCTTTTCGTCGTGTTATTCGCCCGTCTGATCTCGCTCCTTCTGCTCGTGGGCCTGTTCGCCACGGGATGCGGGCGGACCGTATCCGCCGGCTCAGGGGGCCACACTCGGGCCTCGGCATCGTTCGACCCACGAGCGATGCGGAGTGCCCCTCCGCCGTCGTCGCGACCGCGACCATGTGATTCTTTCGTCCCCCTTCGGCGAGCGGTTTCCTCACCATCCCCCACCGGAGGGCCCTGTGGCCGGGCGGGGACTGAAAATATCGGGCGTAGCCGGGCGACTGGAGCGCCGTTGCGGGGAACGTTGCTCAGGGGTAACACCGGGCCAGAATCACGGACACGGGACACCCATATTCGAGATACACAACGACTATTCCTCGACGAGCCGAGGGGCCACTCTCAAGCCGACGGGCCGCCACGCCGTCTGCCGCCCCGACCCCGTGCCCCATTCCCCGGCCGACGCGACAGGCCCTCCGTTCTGGCGTGCCGGCCGGCTGCGCCCCCTGCTTCACCACACTGTTCCCACCGACCCCGCCGTTCCATGGCCTCCGACGACGAAACGATTACAACCCTTCCCATCCTCAACAACAAGGGCGGCATCGGAAAGACGACGACGGCGATCAACCTGGCCGCCGGCCTCGGTCGGGCCGGGCACCGCGTCCTCGTCGTCGACCTCGATAGTCAGGCCTCCGCCTCCGTGGGCCTCGGCCTGCAGCGGGACGCCCTCACCCCTTCGAGCGCAGAGGTCCTGTTCGGGGACGCCGACCCGGACGCGGCCATCCGTCCCCTGGACGACGAAGCGTTCGACCTAATGCCCGCCTCCCTCGGACTGGCCGACGCCGACGTGCGCCTCGTCAACTCGAACGAGCGGCATCACCGCCTGGCCCATGCCCTCGCGGGGCTCCGCCCGCAGTACGACTTCATCCTGCTCGACTGCCCGCCGTCCACGTCGCTGCTGACCCTCAATGCGATGGTCGCGGCCGATGCGCTCATCGTCCCCGTCTCCCCCGCCTACCTGGCGCTGGAGGGGGTCGTGAGCCTCGGCACCGTCATCAAGCAGACCCGCGAGCGCCTCGATTACGGGGCGCCGATGCTCGGGCTCTTGCTCACGCTGGTGGACCCGGACGCCCCCGCCACGCGCACCGTCATCGGCCAGGTGCGCTCGCACTACGGCGACACCGTCTTCTCGACGGAAATTCGCCGGGACCCTGCGCTGCCCGGGGCCGCGAGCTCGGGACAGTCGATCTTCGAACAGGCCCCCGACAGTCCCGGCGCGGCGGACTACGCGGCCCTCGCGGACGAAGTCACCGAGCGCGTCGACCATCACGAAGCGGCCTCGGCCGCCGGCTCCACGGCGCCGTCTGCGCTCTAGAAGACCGTTTTGATTTTCGATCGTCCCGAAATCAAAAGACGCTCGGGTCGGCCCGGGTGCTCGCAAATCCTTCAGAACGGAACGTGATCGAACGGGCGTCGCCGGTCTGCACTCGTCCCGTTCTGCTTGCGCTCCCATCGTATGCAATCAACACGGTCTCCGACGCCCGTTCCGCCCAGCGCCCTGTCGGTCGTCATAGCGCACCCAGGTTGGCCTGCAGGCTAAACCGGTGCAGCCCGCCGAGCGACGACCACGAGTTGTAGGCGTAGTCTACGGTGAGCCCACTCACGGTGACCCCGAAGCCGAAGCCGAAGCCCGCAAGGTCGAACCGATCGGTGAGGGCAAGGTCCGTGCTGCGGCGGTGATTGTACCCCACACGGAGCCGGAGCACATCGCCGGGCTGCAGTTCCGCACCGAAGGTGAGGTGCCCGAGCACGTGATCGACGGTGCCGCCCCCGCGGATGCCTCTCGACAGGTTCGTGAGGTCGTAGCCCGTCAGCGTAAACAGGAGCGGAAGATGGGCCAGGCGCTTCGAGAGGCCGAGCCGGAGGTCCAGCGGCAGCGGCTCGCGCGTGCCGTTAAATCCCGTAAGCATCCCCCCCATGTGCCGGAGCGTGCCTCCAACCGTGAGCTGGCGCTCGGGCACGCGATAAACCCCCCCGACATCGAACGCGAGGGCCAGAGCATGAGACTGCTCAAGGTAGGCGTGGATGAGGTGAGCGTTGACGCCGTACCGCGCACGGGGCCCCACCGAGCGGGCGGCGCCTCCGGTGAGTACGGCCTCCCCCGCCCCGAAGCTGCCGGTTTTTTCCATGTCTTCGTTGCGCCCTTCGAAGGTCCCCCAATTGGCAAATCGAAGTCCCCCGTGAAGGCTCGTGTCCCAACTGCGAACGGTGTCGCTGTAGGCCACCGAGCCTAGATTTAAGTCGGACAGGTGGTTCAGGTACGACGCCGAAACCTGTTGACTCGTCGCAGGCCCGGGCACGGCCGGATTGTAAAAGAGCGCGTTCACATCGCCGTCCGCGACGGCGGCAAAGGACCCCGCGAGGGCGGCTGTGCGGGCGGACGGTTCAATCTGGAGCACCTGAAAGGGCGTCGTCTCTCCCCCTGGCTGCGCCCCGGCCGCCCCAACCCCGAGTCCCAGGACGAGCAAAACGGCAATCAGACGATGGACCGGCATCAGGCAAGGGCGTGATTGCGGAACGACGTTCAGCAGCATCGACAATGGCTGGCCGGGATGGGGGTTCCCAACAGCTACCGATGAAGCGGTGCCGTCGACTCGAACGTCGGAGGCTCCGTGCCTGCTCCAGGCCATAGTCGCCGAAGTCGAGATAGGGGGAATGGGGGATCGGGCGAGAAGCGATCAGCAAGCGAGAACAGTGGAACGTTACTGGGAGCACGTGGAAAAGGGCAGCTTCGTCGCTCTCCCACACTTCCTCTCCCTTCACGCCCACGCTCCCATTCTCCCGTTCCCCCTCTCACGAATGCAAGACCCCACGAAAAAAGCAGCGGCGCCGCGCCCCGCTCCCTACGGCCCCGCCTAACACAGCCGACTTCTGGGAACGCAACTTCGAAGTTTGCGTGCTACCCATCATGGCTCGCGCGGCCGAATCTCCCCGGCCCACAGGGACCTCCGGCCCCGAGTCTTCTACCCCCGAGAGGGCCCCGAGCCCAACGTTCTCCGCCTTTCGCACGCACGAGTTCTCCAGCCCATGTTTGAGTGGATTAAGAACCTGTTTGGTGATTCGAACGAGCGGGAGCTCAATAAGCTCTGGCCCATTGTCGAGGAGATCAACGAGCACTACGAGGACCTCCAGGACCTGACCGACGAGGAGCTCCGGGCCAAGACCGACGCGTTCCGGGAGGAGATTCAGGCGTCCGTTACCGACATCGAAGCGCGACAGGACGAAATCGGAGAGCGCCTGAGCCGCGCGCCCGCTCCTGATCAGGCAACCGTCGGCGGCGACGGGCAGGTGGCCAATGCGGAGTTCGAACCGCTTTCCCTCGACGAGCGGGACGCGCTCTACGACGAGTACGACGAACTGGAAGAGGAGTGGCAGGAGACCGTCGAGGACGTGCTCTGGGACCTGCTCCCCGAGGCCTTTGCCGTAATGAAGGAAACGTGCCGCCGCATGCTCGGCGAGACGTGGACGGCC
>CAYULG010000267.1:0-3681 GCA_964445365.1 uncultured Salinivenus sp.
GTCTGCAGGATCTTCGTGACGGTGGCCGACTGCTTCTGCACGTACCACTGGTCGGCCACGCGGCGCGTGCCCTCCCCCCAGGCCGGGTACGGGTGAATGGTGTCGCCGATGTTGCGGAGGGTCACGCCGTTCCGCATGGCAATGGCAAACGACGTAATGAGCTCGCCGGCGTGCGCCCCGAGCACGCTCGCCCCAAGGATTTTCCCCCGCCACGATGTCGCGTGCACCTTGATGAGCCCCTCCGTTTCGCCCTCGGTAATGGCCCGGTCGAGCTTGTCGTACGGAAAGCGGTACGTTTCGTAGGAGGTCCCGGCCTCGCCGAGCTCCTCCTCACTCGCCCCCACGTGGGCCAGCTCCGGATCCGTGTAGGTAACCCAGGGCACGTGATCGACGTCCATCGAGCTCGGCACCTTTAGAAGGGCGTTCGTGACGGCCACCTTCGCCATGTGGTTGCTCATGTGCGTAAACTGGTAGCGGCCCGTCACGTCGCCCACGGCGTAGATGTGGCCCTGGCTGGTGCGGCAGTCGTCATCGACGGACACGCCGCCGCGGTCGTACGCCACCCCCGCTGCGTCGAGGTTGAGTCCTTCCACGTTCGGGACGCGGCCCACGGACAGAAGCAGCGCGTCGAACATCCCGTCCGCCGCTCCCTCGGACGTGTCGATCCGGATGCCCTCGTCTTCCTGGGCCACGTTCTCGACGGCAGCCCCCATCAGGTACTCAATGCCCTCTTCTTCCAAAATGTCCTGGAGCATCGACGACAGCTCCGGGTCGTCGTTTGCGAGGATGCTGTCCGCCATTTCGATCACCGTCACGTCGCTGCCAAGGCGGGAAAACGCCTGGGCCATCTCGGACCCGATCGGCCCCGCCCCCACCACCCCAAATCGGTCCGGGCGCTCCTCAAGCTCAAACAAGGAGTCATTCGTAAGACAATTGATGTCCGCAAGCCCCTCGATGGGCGGGTCCATCGCCCGGGAGCCCGTCGCGATGATGACGTAGCGCCCCGTGATCTGCTCGGTTGAGCCGTCGTTCCCCTCGACCGCAACGGTGTGTGCGTCCACGAAGTGGGCGTCCCCCTCCACCACGTCGATGTCCATGTCTTCGAAGATTTCGGGCCGGTCGGCCTCCTCGTACACATCCCGCCGCACTTCGCGGACGTGCTCCATCACGCCCCCGAAGTCCACGTCAATCGCCTGGTCGGGCAGGCCGTATTTGCTCGCGTTCCGCGCCTGATGGGCCACCTTCGCCGCCTTCAGCAGCGTCTTGCTCGGCACGCAGCCGGTCCAGGTACAGTCGCCGCCGAGGGCGTCGCGCTCGATCAGGGCTGTTTTTGCGCCGAAGTTGGTGGCGATGCCGGCCGCCGAGAGGCCGCCGGCGCCGGCGCCGATGACAATGACATCGTAGTCGGTAGACATGAGCGAAAAGCGTTAAGCTAGAACGGATAAGAAAGCGAGGCGCTGTGATAGCCGGTCCACTGTCGTGACACTGGACCTCGCACCGTTACGCCGCAACCCTGTGCAGCGACCGGTTTCGTCCTACGTCGTTGGGTCGTCTGCATCGGCCCGTTGTCGAGTGCGCCGGCGCAGCCACCATCCGAGCCCGACCGCGATGCCGAGGATGAGGAGAATCCCCCCACCCATCGTGACCATCACGGCTGAAGGGAGCGCCGTGTCCGACGTGGTGGCTACGTGATAGATCCCAACTTGGCACGCCCCAAACACCACGAGAAGGGGCGCGGCCATCCAGTACACCGCGCGCTGCACACGGGTCGTGATGACGTGCTTATCGCGATCCGACAACTGTTCGTACCGCCCCTGATTCGGCACGGTCACTCGCTCTGGCGCACGACCGATCAGCCACCCCGATCCGTAGACGATGGCACCGGAGAAAATCGCCACAAACGGGATGAGCATCCAGTGGAGGAGCGTCGTCGCCCAATACGCGTCGGCCTGCCCGTACAGGCCGAAGTGACGAGGAATCTGCTCGGGAAGCATCGGATAGGCCCACAGGCTCCCCCCGAAAAGCAGAGCCAGGAGCGTGCCATTGACGAGGTGTACGAGGCGGTTCATGACCAAACGCTCAGGCTGCCGTGTTCGGCTCCGGTGTCGCCCCGCTCGGCACCTCAGCGGGGGTGGAGCGACTTTCCAGCACCACCGCCGGCTCCAGCGAGCGGATCGCGACGGTGTCACCGGGCTCAAAGGTCACCCGATTGTCCGTGTGAACGAGGTACTCACTCCCGTCGCAGCGCACCCGGTAGGTAATATCGTGCCCCTTGAAGGCGCGGCCCACGATGGTGCCGATGGGCCCGTCGGCGGCCTCGGGCGGGGCCAGGGACAGATGCTCCGGGCGCATCGACACGAGCACAGTGCCCTCGGCTTTCCGATCGAGACGAACGGGGCCCAGCGGCGTGTCGGCCTCCCCCCCTGCCGCCTGTGAGAGCAAAAGATTCGTGCGGCCCAGGAACTGAGCGACAAAGAGGGTGCGGGGCCGGTAGTATACGTCCTCGGGCACACCGACCTGGTCGATTTGCCCGCCTCGCATCACGGCCAAGCGATCCGAGAAGGAGAGTGCCTCCTCCTGATCGTGCGTGACCAGAATGGCGCTCATGCCCCTGTCCTTCAGTAGCTGGCGCACCTCCTGCCGCGTCTCCTCGCGGAGCAGGGCGTCGAGGTTGGAGAAGGGCTCGTCGAGCAGGAGGAGGTCCGGTGCCGGAGCGAGGGTGCGGGCGAGCGCCACCCGCTGCTGCTGCCCGCCCGACAGGTGCTGGGGCTGCCGATCCTCCAGGCTGCCGAGCCCCACCATGTCCAGGGCCTCCCGGGCCCGCTCGGTCTGCTCGGCCCGCGTGCCGGCCTGCAGGCCGAAGGCGACATTTTCGAGGACGGAGAGATGGGGAAAGAGGGCGTAGTCCTGAAACACGATGCCCACCTCCCGGGCCTCCGGCGGCACGTGCACGTCCGGCCCCGAAAGCGTGCGCCCCTGCATCACGACGGTCCCCTCGGTGACGCGCTCGAAGCCGGCCACACAGCGGAGCGTCGTCGTCTTGCCGCAGCCGCTCGGGCCGAGAATCGCAAAGATCTCCCCGTCGGCCACGTCGAAGGACACGTCGTGGACCACCGGCGGGGCGTCCGGCCCGAACCGTTTTGTCAACTGCTGAACGGAAAGAAGCGGATCACACATGACGAATGCGGCACGCAATCAGGGGGCGCACGTTCCGGCGGGCACGATGCGTGATTCGTGAAACGGGAAAGCCAACGACAGAATTTCTCACGGATCACGATTCACGCGTCAGGGGAGTCGCATACAGCACGGTTCTGCCCTATGCAGCTTGCTTCTTCTGCGCCGAGGCAGATCGCTCCCGCGTCAGCAACAGCCCCACGAAGCACGCCGAAAAGAACATGATGGTCAGCGCGTAGGGGGCCGCCTGTCCAAACATCGCTTCCTCGGCGTAGCTCCAGGTGTTGAGGGCCAGGGTCTCGAACCCGACGGGCGCCAGAAGGAACGTGAGCGGCAACTCCTTCATCGCCGACAGAAAGACGAAGGCCACGCTCACGAGGAGCCCGCGACGCATTAGGGGCAGGGTGACGCTGACAAAAGCCCCGAGGCGCGAGCGGCCGAGGGAGCGCGCGGCCTCCTCCAGGTTCGGGGGCGCCTGGTAAAGAGAGCTACGGATGGGGCCGATGG
>CAYULG010000268.1:0-3673 GCA_964445365.1 uncultured Salinivenus sp.
GTGCGAGATCGCCCAGAACCAGGCCCTCGCCGGGCACCAGGTCATCAACTACTGGGCCCACACCCGCTTCCTGCAGGTCGAGGGCGAGAAGATGTCGAAGTCGAAAGGCAACTTCTACACGGTCCGCGACCTCATCAATCCCGACCCGGACGACGAGCACGTGCCCGAGTTTGTCCGGCAGCGGGGGGGCGTCAACCCGCTGGCCCTCCGCTACGCCCTCCTTCAGGGCCAGTACCGCAAGCCGTTCAACTTCACGATCGACACGCTGCGCACCGCCAGTCGCCACGTGCAGCGCTTTCGGGACGCGTCCGACCGTGTCGACGAGGCCCTTGAGGCCGACGTGGACGGCCCCGATCCGATCGGCCCAGAGCTCGGGGACATTTACGATCGGATGCTGGCGGCCATGTGCGACGACCTGAACACCCCCGCCGCCACCACCGCCGCGCTGGAGGGCGTCAAACGCATCGAAAACGCCGATCGGCTCAGCGGCGCCGCGGCCATCAGCGCCCGCCACTGGCTGGACCAGACGAACGACCTGCTCGGCATCGTCGAGTCGGAGCACGCAGACGGGCCCGCCGCCGAGGAGGACGAGACGGCCCTCCCCGCCGCCCCCCTGACCGATGCCGTCGATGACCTCTTGGCCGACCGCGAGACGGCCCGCGCCGACGGCGAGTACGCCCGTGCCGACGCCATCCGCGACACGCTCGAAGCGCTCGGCATCGAGGTGATGGACACGCCCGACGGAACCGAGTGGCGACGCGAAACTAGCTGACGGCGAACAGCTCCTGCACCACAAGCAACGCGACGGGAACGCCTAAGGATGACCCGTTTTTCTTGTTTTCCTATTTCCTTGGGTGAACGAAGCAATATGCTTCGGCTCACCGTTTTTTCCCGGACCCCCGCTCTTGTGCACGCCTCCAACCGCCTCGTCCCGATCGTCGTCACCCTCCTTCTCAGTCTCCCCCTCTTCCTCGGAGGGTGTTCGAGCATAGGGAACACTGGAAAAGGAGCGGCAGTCGGCGCCGGGGCCGGGGCAGCAGGAGGGGCTGTAATTGGAAACGCCACCGGAAGTACGGCCAAAGGAGCAGTCATTGGGGCCATCCTCGGTGGAACCGCCGGGGCCATTATCGGCGAGCGCATGGACACCAAGGCGGAGGAGCTCGACGACGAGCTCGAAAACGCAGACGTTCAGCGCGTGGGCGAAGGCATCGTTGTCACCTTCGACAGTGGTCTTCTCTTCGATTTCGATTCCTCGGCCCTCCAAGAAGAGGCTCGGCAAAACCTGCGCGAGTTCGCGTCAAGCATGAATGAGTTCCAGGAAACAAACATCCTCATCGTGGGACACACCGACGCGAAAGGAGCGGACGAATACAACCTCACGCTGTCCGAAAAGCGCGCCCGATCGGCCGCCGACTTTTTGACCCAGCAGGGCACGGCGTCCGCCCGGATCCAGACGAGTGGACAAGGCGAATCCGAACCCATCGCCACGAACGAAACGGCCGAGGGCCGGACGCTCAATCGTCGGGTCGAAGTGGCCGTCTATGCCAGCGAAGAATACCGCGAGAGCATTAAAAAGCAGGCCGAGAGTGAGTAAGATCGGCCTCGAACGTCTCGGGTCGTGTTGCGGCGCGGAATCCGTTGCGTCTCGCCCCGTGCCGCCCCCTCGCCTCCGCGATCATCCGCAGCTCTCGGGGCCAGACGCCGGCCGAAAAGCGAAAGCGTGCGTTCAGCGTGCGTCGTGAGGTTCTCGGTCTACCCGCCGGCGGACGATGAGAACCCCGGTGTACATCCCCGGCGGATCATGCTTCCCCCCGCGCCATGCCTCCCGAGATGGACAATCGTCGAGTCTGGGCGGTCCGTGGAGGATCATCCCCCTCGTGGTGAGGAGACAGGCGTACGGTGTGCGGTCGTTCGGGGTCGCCCCCTCCCTCCCAGCGCCCCGTGGATCATCCATCTGCCCCCTCCTCCGAAAGCGCCCGGCGAGCGTCCCCCGCCTGTCCTCGAATCTCCCCAACGGGGCCCGTCTCTCCCGGAGAGGAACCGTCAGGCGCCCGCCCCGTCTACGGGCAATGGTCATTCTGATCGTCTCGTCGAGCCGTTTCTCTGGAGTCGCTATTTAACGGCGTGGGGACGCGTACCGTCCCCCCGTCACGCGCGGCTCGGCGCTCCGGTCGTCGGCCTTTTCTCTCCCCGAGATTCGCTGTCCTGGATCGCGAACAAACGCTCCCCCTATGGCCCCTTCGCCCGAGTCCGCCGCTGGCTCCCCCCTCCCCCTTCGCCCCCGCCGTCTCCGCCGCACGGAAAACATCCGCCGCATGGCCCGGGAGACGCGGTTGTCAACAGATAATCTGATTGCGCCGCTCTTTGTGATGCCCGGTGAGGACGAGCGCGAGGAGGTGTCATCCATGCCGGACACGTACCGGCACACCATCGACCGGCTCGTCGAAAAGGCCGACACGCTCCACGACCTCGGCATTCCCGCCGTCGCCCTCTTCCCCGCCATCCCGGACGAGAAGAAGACCCCCGACGCCGCGCATGCCCTGGAGCCGGACCACCTGTACCCGAACGCGATCCGCGCCTTGAAGGAGGCGGTGCCGGAGCTGATGGTAATCACGGACACGGCGCTCGACCCCTACAATTCCGACGGCCACGACGGCATTGTGCGCGACGGCCACATCGTGAACGACGCGACCATCGACGTCATGCGGGAGATGGGCGTCCTCCACGCCGAGGCGGGGGCCGATGTCGTGGCCCCCTCCGACATGATGGACGGGCGGGTGGGCGCCATCCGCGACGCCCTGGACCAGGCCGGATACACCGACGTGGCGATTCTCTCCTACACCGCCAAATACTCCTCGTCCTACTACGGCCCCTTCCGCGACGCCCTTGACTCGGCTCCCGAGGACAAGGCGGATACGCCCGACAAAGAGATTCCGGCGAACAAGGACACCTACCAGATGGACCCGGCCAACGGGGAGGAGGCCGTGCGCGAACTCATGCTCGACCTCGACGAGGGGGCCGACATGGTGATGGTGAAGCCGGCCCTCCCTTATCTCGACGTCATCCATCGCGTGAAGGAGCACAGCGACGTGCCCGTGGCCGCCTACAACGTGAGCGGTGAGTATGCGATGATCAAAGCCGCTGCCCAGAACGGCTGGCTCGATGGCAAGACGTGCGCCCTGGAGGCGCTCACGGGCATCCGTCGCGCCGGGGCCGACATCATCCTCACCTACTTCGCCGAGGACGCCGCCCGCTGGCTTTCCGAATGAGGTATTTGGAGTTCGTAATGTGGAGTCGTGAATGAGATCCCTGAAACTGGAGACGTTGCACCGACCTTCAGTCTGCCTGCGAACCATAGACGGCCGTCGGCGGTCCGCGGTCAGCCGACGCTCCCGTCCGGGCCCCGGCGAATCGTTTCCGGAGTTTCATGCCGATCTGCTTTCTCTTCCTGTCCCCACTTTCTACCATTGATGTACCGACACAACATTCCGCACTCCCCACTTCACAGTCCACACCCCAGACGGATGGCAGTTGAAATCAGCCACATCGACTACAGCGACCTCTCCGGCGGCCTTGTCCGCATGATGGACCGATTCAAGGAGGAAGGCACCCTCACCGGCGAGATCGAGGACGACGACCGCCTCCGCGAGGACCCGAACGCCGCCCTCCTCGG
>CAYULG010000269.1:0-3662 GCA_964445365.1 uncultured Salinivenus sp.
CACGTCGCTCCAGGCTACGTAGATGGGCGCTTCGTAGCCCGGCACCAGGCGCTTGTACGAGTTGACCGTCGGATTGCAGATGGCCGTGAGCGCAGGGGCGTGCTCCAAGATGCCCCCGAGAAAGCTGTAGGCCGTTTCGCTCAGGTTGAACTCGTCGTCGCCGTCGTGAAAGGCGTTCTCCCCGTCCTCAAACAACGAGAGGTGCGTGTGCATCCCCGAGCCGTTGATGCCCGCGATCGGCTTGGGCATAAATGTGGCGTGGACGCCGTGTAGCTGCGCCGTGGCGCGAACGACCGAGCGGAAGGTCGCGATGTTGTCCGCTGTGGTCAGCGCGTCGGCGTACTTGAAGTCGATCTCGTGCTGGCCGGTGGCGACCTCGTGGTGGCTGGCCTCCACTTCGAAGCCCATCTCCTCGAGCGTGTAGATGACCTCCGCTCGAATTTCCTGCGCCATATCCTTCGGCGCCAGGTCAAAGTAGCCCCCCGAATCGTGCGTATCGGTGGTGGCACGCCCGTCCTCGTCTTCCTCGAAGACGAAGAACTCGGGCTCGGGGCCGGCATTCAGCTCAAAGCCCATTTCGTTGGCCCGATCGATGGCTCGTTTGAGGACGTACCGGGGATCGCCCTCGAAGGCTTCTCCGGTGGACGTGTTGATGACGTCACAGATGAGCCGGGCCGAAACGGTGTCGTCTCCTCGTTCGCTCCGCCACGGCAGGACGGCGAAGGTGTCCGGGTCCGGATCTAGGCGCATGTCCGATTCCTGGATGCGCACGAATCCTTCGATCGAGGACCCGTCGAAGTAAATGCCTTCGTCGAAGGCTTTTTCGGCCTGGTGGGCGGGGATGGAGACGTTTTTCGCCGTCCCCAGAATGTCGGTGAACTGCAGGCGCAGAAAGTCGACGTTCTCCGCTTCAATTTTTTCTAGGACGTCGTTTTTCGTTGGCATAGTCAGAGGGAGAGATTGTGGTTGGAAGGGGTGGAATGAGTAGGACGGGACGTCCCTCACGCCGGGACCGGACCTTTGTCCGGGAACCGACTTCCAGTCGGGACGCCGCCAACGGAGTCCCGGCTCGCGCAATTGCCGCCGAGGGACGCACTAGTCCCATCAGGGGGCATGCTCTCGCGAGTCGGCGTTTTCGTAGTCGTACAGCTCCATTGGCTCGGTCGGCACGGCGCGCGTCTCTTTGAAGGTGCTGAGCACGATGCTCGTCGTGGTCTTGCTGACGCCAGGAATGGCTTGAATCTCGGACAGAAAGCGTTCAAGGAACGTCGTGTCCTTCGCGCGCACTTTCATGAGGTGAGACCCTTCGCCAGTGATGGAGTGTAGCTCCAGCACATGGTCCATCTCCGTTACACGATTGACGAAATCCGGGTAGTGCTCCGATCCGTCGACGGAAACACGGATAAAGGCCGTGATGTCTAGGCGCAGGCGCTTGGCGTCCACGATTGCTTTGTAGCTCTCGATCACCTCCCGTTCCTCGAGCTTGCGCATCCGCTCGCTGACGGCCGAGATCGAGAGGTTGACCTCCTCCGCGACGTCACTGCGCTTCATGCGCCCGTCGCGCTGCAGAAGCTCAAGAATTTTTGCGTCGATTTCGTCGATGCTGTTCGTCACTGGCCGTTGGATCCTATTTCTTTTTACCTCAGCCCTACATTACCTCATTTTCTTTGGTTTATCAACCTAAATGAGAAAATATTTTTGGAGAAAGTGTAAAGAAATGCTTGAAACCGCTTCCGAAACAGGCGGGGTTCGCCGCCTCGGCATGAAAGCGGTTCCGAACGAGAGGGGGGCGGGCGCGTACGCATTGCCGATGCTGTGCCGCTCGTCGTTTTGACTTGCACCGAAAACTTCACCCATATGCCCCACGTTCTGGTCACCGGTGCCAACGGCCAGATTGGCAGTGAACTCGTCGAGGCGCTACGCGAGCGACACGGATCGCAGCAGGTCGTCCGACTCGATCTTCAACCTCCATCCACCCCGAACGGCCAGGGGCCCGACGCTCCGTTTGAGGTCGCCGACGTGCGGGACCACGAGGTCCTGGCCGACGTCATCGCGACCCACGACGTGGACGTGGTGTATCACCTGGCGAGTCTCCTCTCGGCTACTGGGGAGCAGCACCCCGACCGCGCCTGGGACGTAAACATGGGCGGGCTCAAGAACGTCCTCGACCTTGCTCAGCGGCACGACCTGACGGTCTTCTGGCCCAGCTCCATCGCGGTCTTCGGGCCCTCAACCCCCAAGGCCGATACGCCCCAGAATACGGTGCTCGACCCCGCCACGATGTACGGGGTGACCAAGCGCAGCGGCGAGTTGCTATGCCAGTACTACCACCGCCGCTACGACCTCGATGTTCGGAGCCTGCGCTATCCCGGGCTCATCAGCTACAAGACGGCACCGGGCGGGGGCACCACCGACTATGCCGTCGACATGTACACGCGGGCTGCCGAGGGGGCGGACTACGCCTGCTTCCTAGAGCGAGATGCGCGCCTGCCCATGATGTACATGCCCGACGCCATCCGGGCGACGCTCGACCTCATGGCGGCCGATCCGGCCGACCTCTCTGTGCGTGACAGCTATAATGTCTCCGCCTTCAGCTTCTCGCCCGAGGAGCTGGAAACGGCACTCCAGCGCCACGTGCCCGACTTCTCCTGCACCTACGAGCCGGACGAGCGCCAACGGATCGCCGACGCCTGGCCCGCTACCGTCAACGATGAGGCCGCCCGCACCGACTGGACCTGGGCGCCGGAGTACGATCTGGAGGCGATGACGGAGGACATGTTCGCACACCTTCGATCGGAGAAGGTGGTGAATCAGGAAGCTAAGCCCTCCTGATTCGTTTCCCTTCGAGTAAACAGGGACGCGTGGATGGATGGAAGCACCTACACTTGGCGCCTGCACCCGAATCGTCCGCGGCCTCCGCAGCGTCCCGAGCATGTTCCAGCTTCGCCCGATTCAGGGCTGCCCTTTCATTGATTTACCTACCCCCCGAACTACGAACCAACCAGCCAAACCGCCATGCCGATGACCGAAGATGTGACGGCCGATTTCCGTGAAACCCTGCAGGAAATCAGGAACGCCGGCACCTACAACGAAGAACGCGTGATCACCTCGCAGCAGGACGCCGACATTGAAGTCCAGGGCGGCAAACACGTCATCAACTTTTGTGCGAACAACTACCTGGGCCTCGCCAACCACCCGGACATCATGGAGGCCGCCAAGAATGGTGTTGACCGCTACGGTTTCGGCGTGGCGAGCGTCCGCTTCATCTGCGGCACCCAATCGGTCCACAAAGACCTGGAGCGTGCCCTGTCCGGTTTCCACGAGAAAGACGACACGATCCTCTACAACTCGTGCTTCGATGCCAACACGGGTCTCTTCGAAACCATCCTGGGTCCGGACGACGCCATCATCAGTGATGAGTTGAACCACGCCTCCATCATCGACGGCATTCGGCTGTGCAAGGCGGACCTGCACGTCTTCGACCACAGCGACATGGCGGACCTGGAGGCGAAGCTGCAGGACGCTCAGGACGCGGAGAAGCGCATGATTTGCACCGACGGCGTCTTTTCGATGGATGGCGATGTAGCGAAGCTCGACGAGATTTGCCGCCTGGCCGACGAGTACGACGCCCTCGTGATGGTCGACGAGTGCCACGCCACCGG
>CAYULG010000270.1:0-3626 GCA_964445365.1 uncultured Salinivenus sp.
ACGACGCCGACGAGCTCATCGTGACCGAGACGATGCGGAAGCGGAAGAGCATTATGTTCGACCGCGCGGACGCATTCGTAGTGTTGCCGGGCGGGTACGGGACGCTCGAAGAGTTCATGGAGGTGCTCACACTCAAGCAGCTCGGCTACCACGACCGTCCCATCGCCATCCTCAACGTGGACGGCTTCTTCGACACCCTGCTGGACTTCTTTGACGAGTTGCGCGACGGTCGATTCGCCCGCGAGGCGATCACCGATCTCGTCCACGTGGTATCGACGGCCGAGGAGGCGCTGGATCGGGTCGAGACCGTGACGGTCCAAGACGGCACCTCTTCCTAATTCATTGTTCTGCGGACATGCCTGCTCCGTCGTTCCATTCGCTGGAGGTGGGGCGCACGGCCCGGATCGCCACGCTCGGCCCGCCCGATGCTACAGAGTGGTGGGTCGGACTTCACGGCTACGGCCAGCTCGCCGCCGACTTCGCTGCGCATTTCGCGCCGGTCGCCGGGCCGGAGCGCTACGTCGTGGCGCCGGAGGCCCTCTCTCGCTTCTACGTGGACGGTCTGGCGTCGCACGAGGCGGTGGGGGCCTCCTGGATGACCCGTGAGGACCGGGCAAACGAGATTTCCGATTACGTCGCCTACCTCGACGCGGCGGTCCGCCGCCTCCGGCCCGACGGGCACGACCCGTCCGTCTGCTTGCTCGGCTTTTCGCAGGGGGCGGCCACGGCCAGCCGGTGGGCCCTTCTCGGCGACACGGCCGTCGACCGGCTGGTACTGTGGGGCGGGGCGCCGGCCCACGACCTTGACCTGTCGGCCCACGCCGAGCGACTCCGGGCGATGGATCTGACGGTGGTCGTGGGGACGGACGATCCGCACGTGACCGCCGAGCGCCGGGAGGCGATTCGCCGGCAGCTTGCCCGGCACGACATTCCCGTCACCGTCCACACGTTCGAGGGCGGGCACCGCCTCGACGACGACACGCTCCGACTGATCATCGCAGAGACGTGAGGAAGAGCCGAGCCGGTCGGCTCCGCGCACGAAACGATCGTCTCGTGGGCGGGCGGCTCTCCATTACGCCCGTCCAAAGTGATCGAGGAGCTGGCGCGTGACGGTCTCGGGGGCATCGTGCTGCACCCAGTGCGTGGCGTCCTCCAGAACGGTGAGCCGACCGTCGGCACACATCGCGGCACTGGGAGCGGCCATCTGGCGGCTGAGGGCCACGTCCCGGGCTCCCCACAGCACGAGCGTCGGCACGTCGATTCGCGCGTCGAGCGACGCGCCGCGCCCCACCCGCCGCGCCGCCGCGCGGTACCAGTTCAGCATGCCGCGGAGGCGACCGGGCCGGCGCCAGGCCCGCCGGTAGACCGCGAGGTCGGCCTCGGTGAACGTGTTGGGGCGGGCACTCCACCGCAACATCCAGGCGAGGCCCTGCCCGTCGTTCCGGCCCAGCAGCCACTCCGGCAGCCTCGGAATCTGGAAGAAGAGCGCGTAGAGGCTGCGCAGAAATTGGCTCGGACTGGTGCGCAGGGTGCGCCGGAAGACGCCGGGATGGGGCACGTTGAGGATGCCGAGCCGACCGATGCGCTCCGGATGCGTCATTGCCAGCGTCCACGCGACCATTGCGCCCCAGTCGTGACCGACGACGTGGGCCTGGTCGCGTCCGGCCGCATGGATGCAGCGACACACGTCCGCCACGAGCCGGTCCAGGTCGTACGCCGCCACGTCGGGCGGCGCGTCGCTGCGGTTGTAGCCGCGCTGGTCGGGAATGAGGACGCGGTACCCCGCCTCGGCCAGGGGCGCAATCTGGTGGCGCCAGCCGTACCAGAACTCCGGGAAGCCGTGGAGGAGCACCACGAGCGGCCCGTCCCTGGGCCCCGCCGTCCGCACGTGCAATTGCACGCCCGCCCCCTCGACCCAGTGCGGAGCGAGCGCCACCGAGATCCGATTTGCGAGGTCGTTCACTGCTGTCATGGGGATATTCGTTCGCGTTCACCCCCCATTCGCTGCTCTTAAGCGTCTTCCGCCATGGGGCTCACCGAGGGGTCGTACACGTCCTCCTGGTGCCTCGCCCTCAGGCGCTGATAGACCGGGTCGTCCGTCACCTCCTGCCAGGCGTTCCGAAATACGACGGCGGCGGCTCGCTTCTCCGGATCGGCCCACTGCTGCGGGGACCGTTCGGTGCCGTCCTCGTCGTACTTCTGACCCCTCGGATACTTGGCATACCGCATCGCCCGCGTAAATCCCATCTGCAGGTACTTGCGCGTCACGTCCATGCCCACGAAGTCCTCCTGCTCGCGGTACGCGTCGTACTGTTCACAGAGCGCCGCCACGGCCGCCTCGGCCGTTTCCTCGTTCTTGAAGCCCCAGTGCGGAAGCAGTTCGTCCTTGTAGGGCTGGATCTTGAAGACGCCCTGTTCGCCGGACTGATAGCGGTAGGCCTGGGGTCGTTCGCGGAAGTCGACGTCGTACTCGACCGCCATGGCATCTTGAGTGGATGAGCGAATTACCGGTTACCAGAACGCGTCGTAGTGGTGTCCGGGAGAGACGGCTCCGACAGAAGAAGCAGGTCGTCGAAGTCGATGGTACTCACCGAATCCACGGAGTCGGAGTCGCTCCACATCATGACGGCAATCGGTGTGGAGTCGGGCGTGCCGTCGAAGAGGCGCTCGTAATCCTCGACCACGTTTCGCTCATGCGTGACCCACTCGTTGAGCCCCTGCTCCTGCTCTGAGGCCACGACCAACACTTTGAGGGTCCCATAGTCAACGGTCGTACCGACGGGCAAGGTCGAACTATAGGTGTACTTGATGCTCTTGGGCTGTCCCAGGATGTCAGTTTCAAAGGTCACGTAGAGGGCCCCGCCCGTGTCGTTGGTCTCGTCACGCTTCTCGTTTGCGCCTTCCGGAAGGGCCTCAGCCCGCCACTGCCATCGGAGGTAGGGCCGCCGATCCAGATTCCAGTCCAGACCGTTTCTGCGGGACATTACAACCTGCAGGGCCCGGGCGTCGGTATAGATGCGAGCGAATTTATTTTTGCTCTCGCTGCGCACATACACGTTTTTGCGTTCGTTCATGACGCCCTCTTTCGTGAGACGGACCAGTTCCTGTCCCCTTGTGTCTCGCCAGTCTCTCGGCGGGCCGTCGAGCGTATCGGACTCAAAGTTGTCAAGCAGCTTGCAGTTCGACGCCTCAGGCATCCCGTCGCATCCGGCCTGATCCGGAGACTGGGCACTACCCGAGGAGGCAAGGCTCACGCTCAGTACGAGGACCAGAACAATCCGATAGAACATGCACACCTCTTCCGTTGCGAAAATACCGTGGGCTCGTGCGTCGCTTGTGACGGGCTCGGCGGAACGAGCCGCTCGGACCAAGAGCTCTTCGTTTACCGTGCCGCTCGTGACACCGCGCGGGACGAGCCTTCGATTCGCACGCTGTCGTTCGGGAATTTCCCCAGCGCAGATGACTCTGTGGGCACGGTCACATCCTCCTGGAAGCCGGGTCCAATGTCAAGGCGGCACGTTCTTCTTCTCACGAGCACCGAGTGCACTGGGGATCGGCCGTTCGGGCCACTGCGAGCACGTCGGCCAGCACGCCCGCCGCGGTAACGGCGGGGCCGGCACCCGGCC
>CAYULG010000271.1:0-3616 GCA_964445365.1 uncultured Salinivenus sp.
CCCGATTCGTTCGAAATTTTCTTTCGGACCGGTTGAGTCGGCACAGGTTGCAGACGTGTCGGTAAGATTGTACTCCCGTCTGGGCATTATCAGGCCGATTGCCTTCGGTCCGGTCGCTCACTGCTGAACGTTGCATTTGTATGCCACAAATATTTCCGAAAAGGGCCAACGCCCTGCCGATTCTTTCCCTGGTGGGTTCGCTCCTCGGGGGCGTGGCGTTGATTTTTCTGGTGTGGTACTACTTCTCTCCGGAATTTACGACGGTTGGGTACCAGCCGGATCAGCCGGTACCCTACAGTCACGAGATCCACGCTGGGCAGTTGGGAATGGACTGTCAGTACTGCCATACCAATGTCGAGAACTCAAAACATGCCAATGTGCCCTCCACCCAGACGTGCATGAACTGCCACAATCAGATTCGGACGAACTCGCCGAAACTCTCGAAAGTACGGCAGAGCTGGGCCAATGATGAGCCGATTCAGTGGACGCGGGTCCATCACCTTCCGGACTACGCCAACTTCAGTCATGCGTCTCACGTGAACAAGGGGGTGGGTTGTGAGACCTGTCACGGGCGCATCGACAAGATGGGGGCAGAAGGGGTGTATCAGGCCGAGCCGCTGTCCATGGGCTGGTGTCTGGAGTGCCACCGGCAGCCGGAGGTTTACCTGCGGCCCAACGATGAGATCACCTCGATGGGATACACCCAGCCCGCAAACTTCGTAGAACGCAACCTGGACCGAATTCGCGCAGAGGGGATCCAGCCTCCGACCAACTGCTCGGCCTGCCACTACTAATCGTTTCGTGTTGAGCGTTCTGCGTTCTATCGTTAGAATGAACTCCCGACGCGCCAACGCCCAACGCTCAGACGCCCCACGCTCCACCGCTTAACCCGCAACGCCACAGCGCAGTATGATCGAACTTGACGTAATCGACCCGGACGAGAGTCAGGACGACCAGTCTGAGGAGTCAGGGCCGACGTTTTGGCGGCATCCCGCCGAGCTTGAGGGGGAGAGCGACACGACGTCGGACGAGGACGACGACCGCCTGGAGTTTGGGCCGGGCGACAGCGAGCCTCCGAGCGGGGCATCCCGGCGTCAGTTCCTCCAACTCATGGGGGCGGCCATGGCGATGGCGGGGCTCACCGGTTGCCGCCGGCCCGAAGAAAAGATTTTACCCTACACGCGCGGCTCGGACGAGGCCATGCCGGGGGTCCCACAGCAGTATGCCACGGGCATGCCCTTCCGCGACGTGCTTCGTCCCGTTCTCGTCGAAAGCAACGAGGGGCGTCCAACGAAGGTGGAGGGCAACGGGGATCATCCGACCGGACAGACGGGCACAAGTGGCTTCGAACAGGCGTCCGTGCTCAATCTTTACGACCCGGACCGATCCCGCTCGGTCCGCCGATCGGGCAGCGAGGGGGCGTGGAGCGACTTCGTGGACTTCTGCCGACAGCTCGACCCCCAGCAGAACGTGGCGGTCCTCATGGAGGAGAATCCCTCTCCTACGGTTGAGGCGATGCGTCGGCGGATGGCGGACCGATTTGACAATCTGCGCTGGGTGACCCACTCGGCCACCGGCGACGATCCGGTCCGCCTCGGCATGCAACAGGCCTTTGGGCGTCCACTGCGCCCCCGGTACAACCTTGGGGAGGCAGAGGTCATCCTCAGCCTCGATTCGGACTTTCTCGACGGACGCCACCGCGACTTCCTGCACAACTCCCAGGCGTTTGCGGAGGGGCGCCGCCTCGAAGACGCGGACGACGACATGAGCCGCCTCTACGCCGTGGAGAGCCAGTTCTCTACCACCGGCGGCTCGGCCGACCATCGTCTTCGGATGCAGGCGCGCCGTGTGAAGCAGTTTGCCGCTGCGCTCGGGGCGAAGCTGGGTGTGGGGGCGGCCCCGGACGCCGGCTGGAGCGAGAAGGAAGAGGTCTATTTGCGCGAGATTGCCCGCGACCTGCAGGAAGCCGGGTCTGAAGCTGTCGTGTTGGCGGGCGAGTCGCAGCCGCCCGAGGTGCACGCCCTGGCGATGGCGATCAACCAGCAGCTCGGGAGCATCGGGACCACCGTTACCCTGTTCGACACCGGCGCGTCCGAGGGGGAGTCGCAGGACGAGGCCCTCGCCGACCTCGTGGCAGACATGCGCGAGGATCGGATCGATTCGCTCTTCATGATCGGCGTGAATCCGGTCTACGACGCGCCCGCCGACCTCGGCTTCGAGGAGGCGCTGGCGAACGTGCAGAATTCGGTCCACTGCGGCCTCCTCCGCAACGAGACGGCTCGGGCCAGCCGCTGGCACGTGCCCCGCACCCACTACCTGGAACGCTGGGGCGACGGGCGGGCCTACGATGGCACGCTGTCGGTCATTCAGCCCCTCATCGATCCCCTCTACGACGACGCCCATTCCGAAATCGAGGTGCTTAACCTCCTCGCGACGGGCGTGGACGCCAACGGGTACGACCTCGTGCGTGAGCAGTGGCGCCCCCGCCTTGGTCCTAACTTCGAAGAGCAGTGGCGCCAGGTGCTCCACGACGGCTATCTGGAGGACACCCAGTTTGACCGCGCGTCCACGGGAGGCGCACAGGTGCCGACCCTCTCGACCCCGAGCGACGATGGGTTAGAGGTCGTCTTTCGCCGGGACCCGAAGCTCCTGGACGGCCGCTTCTCCAACAATGCCTGGATGCAGGAACTCCCCGATCCCATCACGAAGATCGTGTGGGACAACGTGGCGGTTATGAGCCCGGCCACCGCCGAGGAGTTGGGTTTGGAGGTCACCCGCAGCCAGGATAATTTTTATGCCGATCGCATCGAGCTGACGGTGAATGGGGAGACCGTCGAGCTGCCGGTCTGGGAACAGCCGGGGCACCCCGACGGCTCGATTGCCGTCAACCTCGGCTACGGGCGCACGATTTCGACGAGCCGGGAAGGGTACGATACCCCGTTCTGGGACGTAACCGACGACAAGGATGTTTACAATCCCGCCCCCATCGCGGGCGGCCTCGATTCCGACGGCGACCCGGTCGACGTGGTCGGCGCGAATGTGGCGCCGCTCCGGCCCGCCGGCGAACGGGTGGCAACGGGGGCAGAGGTTGCGAAGGTGGATAGCGACTACCTGATCGCCACAACGCAGGAGGAGAACTCGATGCAGGGGCGCCCCATCGTGCGCTGGGCCACCCTCGAGGAGTTCAAGGACGACCCGTACTTTGTGGACGACGATCAGGTGCAGGTGCCGGAGCTTGGGCACGGTGACGGTCACGGAGAGGAGGAGACGGTCCAGGCGGAAGACGGCTACGGGCTCACCTCCGGGACCGGCACCTCCGCCCACACGATCTCCGACCTGTCGACGGGCACGCAGGCGGAGGACGGCGGGCACGCCGGCGATGGGGCACCGGCCGATACCACCGGGCACAGCGAGGACGATGGCCACGGGGAGGACGACCACGGAGAAGAGCACGGGGACGGCCACGAAACGGAGGGGGCAGAGAAGGTGGAGGGCTACCAGGAGTACCCCACGACCTGGGAGGAGAATCATCCCAAGGACCAGCCCGCCATGAAGGACAACCCCTACTACCAGAACCAGTGGGGGATGTCCATCGACCTCAACACCTGCACGGGCT
>CAYULG010000272.1:0-3588 GCA_964445365.1 uncultured Salinivenus sp.
CGGTGAGCAGGTCGATAATGACGTCGTCCGCGTGCAGGTTGAACAGGTTGTAGTGCGCCTCGCGGATGAGCCGCTCCCGCTCGGCCCGCGTCGTCATGCGGATCGGCTCGACGGACTTGATCCGAAAGGGCTCTATGATCGTGTCCATTTCCATGGCACCGGGGCGGTTGGTGAAGAAATGCTCGTGCCCGCAACCTATCAACTGCGCCGCCGAAGGACAATGGGATGTGTGTCGCTGTGCCGTTCCTGCATCGGTAGAGACACTACCGCCTGCGACTGCGGTCGTGCCCTACGAAGAGAACGGGAGAAAGGGGGAAGGGGGAGAGGCGGGTGGTTTTGAGAAGGACGGTCCTGTGTAGCGAGTGCGGGGCTCCCTTGAGTCTTCACACGTGTTCTCTGGACTCGGAACAGGTGGAAGCGTAGCGGAGAATGGTGTCGGTCAGGTCGCTGGGGGGAGATGGAACGTTCGTGGATCGGAGGGTCGTCCGGATGGCGTGGGCGCGCTCGACCTGCTCCTGCCAGTAGGGATCGGCTCGCAGGCGGGCATCGAATCGAGTTCGCTCGTCGGGGGACAGGTTGTCGTCGATGTAGGCTTCGACGCGGGCATCCATCCACACGTCGGAGGGGAGGGCGTTAGGCGGGGGCATAGTCGAGGCGGTCGGTCAGTTGTTGTCGTAACTTTTTGCGCCCCCGGTGGATGTAGACCTTCACGGTGTTGAGGGGCATCTCGAGTGCGTCGGCGATCTCTTTGTATTTCAGGTCCTGCATCTCGCGGAGCACGACGACGCTCCGGTAGGGCTCGTCGATCTGGTCGAGGGCGTCGTTCAGATGCTCTTGGAAGTCGGCCACCTCCGTCGTGGTATCGGGGCGGGGGCGCTGGCTTTCGGCCCGGCAGAGGCTCTCCGTGTCGACCGTCATCGTGCGCCGGCGCGTCTGACGCCGACGCAGCTGGTCGATGCAGGCGTTGCGGGTGACCCGCATCAGCCAGGCCAAAGCCCGGTCGTGGTCCACCTCGTCCCGGTGCTCCCACAGCTTAATGAACACGTCCTGCGTGACGTCCTGGGCGGTCACGTCGTCCCGCAGCATGGAGCAGGCGAAGCCGTACACCTGATCCTGATACTCGTTGACCTGTCGCTCGAATCGTTCGAAAGCAGTCATAGCAGGAAGGGGGCACCATCACGTTCGGTGCCGCGAAATAGTTACAGGACGGCGAGAGGGCAGTGGACCCGTCAACCAAGCCTCCAATTGATTGGAGCACTCAGAGTAGACAGGGCCATCTGCTGGTTGGTTGCAGGGCCTTCGTAACCGTGCCCTCGCGGGTCTCTACGCCGTCCGGCGGGGCGGAGATGCCGTCAGATCGACGAATCGGGCTCTTGATACGACGAACGGACGAAGAGAGACGACAATTCCCTCCATGCGTTCAGGGCGGTCCCGGCGACGGGCGTGCCGAGTCCCGCATGGTCGAAAGACGAAACTCCTTCGGGGTCCCTCGACGAGGAGGGAGACCGGCAACTGGCCGGTTGAGGTGGGCACACCGATTGGTGAGCCCGAACTATCCCTCCGGGACGGCGTCAACGTCGATGGCCACGGGCTTCGGATAGCAGACGTACGGCTTGACCACGAAGCTCGTGAGCTCGGAGATTGCCGCCGTGTCGGCCATTTCGGACAGTTCGTGGACGTTCTGTTCCCGGTCGAGCACGCCAATCATCTCGCGGTGGCTGTCGTAGGCGGTGTGGTGGGACGCG
Source organism: uncultured Salinivenus sp. (assembly GCA_964445365.1). Taxonomy (GTDB): domain Bacteria; phylum Bacteroidota; class Rhodothermia; order Rhodothermales; family Salinibacteraceae; genus Salinibacter. The sequence continues at coordinate 1,746 of CAYULG010000272.1, forward strand.
CCGACGGTCAGGTAGTGGCGTGCCGCGTCCCAGGCTTCCGACTGGGCCGCGAGGTTCTGCTCCACGAGCCAGTCGGCCACCTGTTGCCGCCACTGCTCCCGCTGGGGGGCATTGGGCTTCTGGGAAAGAAAGGTGACGCGGAAAAAGACGCGGTTGATGAAACGGCGGCAGAGATCGGCCAGGATCGGGTCGTCCCCCTGCATCCACTGCTTCAGGCTGAAGAGGATGTCGGTGTCGTCGAGCTGCAGGTAGTGGTCCCGCACCTCGGGGGTGTCGACCTGGTCGGCGTGCACGTCATGCCGGAGGAAGAAGAGAAGGGAGCGGGAGGCACGAGTGAGCCAGTCCGGCGTCCCGGCGCCCCGAACGTGCTCCTGGGCCCGGCGGAGAATGCCGCGCAGGAGCTCGTCCCCGGCCAGGACGGTTTTGTGCAGGTAAACCTGCCAGTACATGAGCCGCCGCGAGATGAGAAAGTTTTCGACGGCGTAGATGCCCTTCGCTTCGAGCATCATCTCCGAGTCGGGCCCCCCGTCGAGCGGATGCACCCGCATCGTTTTGATGAGGCGCTGCACGCCGACCTCCCCCTCCGCCACGCCCGTGTAGAAGGAGTCGCGCCGGAGGTAGTCGAGCCGGTCCATGTCAAGTTGGCTCGACACCAGCTGGTGAAAGAAGGGGCGCTCGTAGGTGTCGTCGAAGATCTCCAGCGTGCGGTCGAGGGCGCCGTCGAGCCGCTCGTTGAGGCGAACCAGGAGCACGCGGCTCATGTCTTCGTGCTCGAAGTCTGAGATCAGCTGATGCTCCAGTGTGTGGGAGAACGCGCCGTGGCCCACGTCGTGCAGGAGGGCGGCCGCGAGCGCGGCCGTTTGCTCCTCCGGGGAGATGGGCGTGCCCTTCTCCGAGAGGCTCGTGAGGGCGTCCTGCATGAGGGCCATGGCCCCGAGCGCGTGGTTGAAGCGGGTGTGCTCGGCCCCGGGAAAAACGAGGTGGCCCACCCCAAGCTGTCGAATGCGGCGCAGGCGCTGGACCTCGGGGGTCTGGACGAGGTCCATGATCAGGTTCTTGGGCACCGAGATGAACCCGTGCACCGGGTCCGAGAAAAGCTTAAACCGCTGATCGGAAGACATGCAGTCGGTGGTGGCTTGAAACGTGCCGCCCCGTGCGCGGGAAAGCGCTGCGTGCCCCAATCCAGGGGGCACGAAGCGGCCCTGGGCGCATTCCGACACGTGAGCCGCTCATCGGCGATAGAGGGGGATCATCCGCTGGCGTGCGGATTCTGGGAGGCGCTGACTCGCTTCTACACGTCCCAGGTGAGAATGTCTTCCTCCGATTTGTCCTCGTCTTCCCATTCCTCTGCGTCTTCGAGCGGCGGGGTTTTTTCGGTGATGTTGTAGCCGAGCTCTCGCCACTGGTTGGACAGGTATTCGTTCCACTGCGTGTAGTGCTCCCACTCTTCCGGGAGCTGGTCTTCAGGGTAGATGGCCTCTACCGGGCACACGGGGACGCAGGCGTTGCAGTCGATGCATTCGTCGGGCTGGATGGTCAAAAAGTTCGGCCCCTCGTAGAAACAGTCGACGGGGCAAACCTCCACGCAATCGGTGTACTTGCAGTTGATGCAGGGTTCGGCAACAACGTAGGGCATACGAAAAGAAGACCGAAGGAAAAGTGAACAGGGCGATGGGGGGTGGGCTGTTCAGCCGCTTGTATGGTAACCTCCCTGGAATATGCGGTTCCGGGGGCACTGTGTTGCAAGACCACGCTGGAAGGGGCCGGGAGTGACGAGAACGTTAAGCGTCGCTGCTGGCGGAGGAGCGGGAGCCGTCCTGGTCGAAGAGATCGGCTTCGGAGC
>CAYULG010000273.1:0-3581 GCA_964445365.1 uncultured Salinivenus sp.
GCCACCTCCTCGGCCTGGGTGGACTGCTCCTCGGCGGAGGCGGCCATCTGGTCGGCGGAGGCGCTGATCTGATCAGTGGCCGACATGGTTGACACGGCGGTCTCCTGAACCTGCCCGATCATCTGCTGGAGATTCTCCACGGACTGGTTGAAGCCGTCGTAGAGGCGACCGATGGCCCCATCCGCCTTAGCGTCTATCCGTACAGTCAGATCCCCGTCCGCAAACCGGCTCATCGCCTCAAGAAGAATCTCTACCTGCTCGGTGAGCGCGTCACGCTCATTTTCTGCATCGACCCGCTCGGTGATATCGCTTGCAACTTTGACGACCTTCTGAACCTCTCCGTTGCCTTTGAACACGGGGTTGTAAGTTGCCTGGAGCCACACCACCGACCCGTCCTTGGTGAGGCGTTTGATCCGACCCTCATGGTACTCCCCGCGCCTGAGCTTCTCCCAGAACGCGCGGTACTCTTCCGACCGAGCGTACTCGTCTTCGACGAAGAGGCGGTGATGCTCCCCCTCGATCTCCTCTTGCTCATATCCCGTGAGTTCAAGGAAATTCTCGTTGGCTGCCTCAACGGTGCCGTCGGGGCGAAATTCGATAACCCCCATCGACCGGTGCACCGCCTCGACGAGGGCTCCGTCGGCGACTCCGGAGCTATGCCGGTCGTTCGGACCCCTGCCGTCGCTGTTGGCGGATCCGCCGGCAGGACTCCCGGCGGACGAATTCGTTTGAGTCGTTTCCTCTTCGGAGGTCGCGTCGGATCCGAAAAACGTATTCAGCATGGCGGAGAGCTCAGTTGTGATCGGTAGCTGGAAGGTAGGTCTGGATGTCATCGGGCAGCGGAAGAGGGCTGCCGATGCACCGAGGAGGTTAGAGGGAATACACCGGTTGTGGACCTCTTGCGTGTTCAAGTGGAGTCGGCGTAAGTAAACCCCACGCGTCCCAGTGGCCGTTACGCGGGAACACGCAAAAGCGGTCGTGTTTCGTCATTGTAACATATCCCGGGGTGGTGACAGCACTTATCGTCCTTAACGGCCCCAGTTTAAAGCTCTGCTTTTTGAGTGGGGCATGCGTGCCGTGCCACCCGTGCTTCCAGTCAGATAGCCGAACGGCGGAAGGGCCGTCTTCCGTGTCTTGTCCCTACCGCATCCTGCCCGTGGTTCTTAAGTTGATCGATGGTGGCCAGACAGCTTGCCAGAAGCGGTTGGGGGGAGGACATCCGCGTCTCGCTTCCGTTGCCCTGGAAGGCACGTCGCCGAGGAACTTAACAATAGTGTAATAAGACCGATAATCAGAGATCCACCGCCTCACCATTGATCAGTACCGTTGCCCATGTGCCGCTACGCGAACGAGTCTTCAGACCCTCTGGAGGCGACCCCCGAGCAATGTGCTGTCTCAACGTCGCGGGGTGACTCTACTGCGGAGGATGAGAATCTCAAGTCCAGTGGTCAGCTTCTGACTGTCCGGCTGCTCGTCGCCTTCGGCGGCACGGCTCTCTTCTCGGCGGGAGCCGCGGCCGGTCCGCTCCTCCTCTCGTCCACCTGGGCCGGGGTGGGCCTTCTCGTTGGGGGCCTTCTGGTGGTGGGCGGCGGGGCCGTTCACGTGGCCCGGAGTCTCGGGGGAGCTACTGATCGTCTCCGCCGGGCCGCGGCGGCGTACCGGCGTGGGACGCCGCAGGAGGCCCCCTCCCTCCCATCGAGCGGGCCCCTCCGAGACATCGGGACGCACCTGCACCACCTCGCAGGCACCGACACCGATCGGACCCAGGCCCTGGCGCAGATCATGAACCGGACGAGTGCCGAGGACGATCTTGAAGCGGCGTTCCGCACCTTTCTCGGGGACGTGCGCGACGTCACGGAGGCGACCTACGCGGCCCTGAGCATCTTCGACGACGACGGAGACGTGGAGAACTTCTACACGCTCGGCATAACGGACGAGCAGAAGGAGCAGATCGGGCATCTTCCGGAGGGGGAGGGCCTGCTCGGGCACATCCACGAGCAGCAGGAGATGCTCGACCTCGATGACATGAGCCAGCATCCCGCCTCGGTCGGGTTTCCGGAAGGGCATCCCCCGATGGAGTCGCTGCTGGCGGCCCCGATCACCTACCAGGGACAACCGCTGGGCAATCTCTATCTGTCGGAGAAAGAGGACGTGACGACGTTCACCCGCGCGGACGCTCAGTTCGTCGAAAGCGCGGCGGAGGCGGCGGCTGTATTGATCAACGAGAAGCGATCCCGGCTCAAAAACAAGCAGATGCGCACCACACTGCGCCAGGAAACGAAGGCGCTTGCCGACGTGCTCGGGCAGGTGGCGGATGGCAATCTGGCGGTGGAGATTCCGCAGGACAGCGCCGATCCGGACATCGCCCGGGTCTGGGATCGGCTCGACGAGACGATCGGCAGCCTTCGCGGCGTTCTCGGAGACGCGACGGCAGCGAGCGAGAAGGTTGCGGCGGCGTCCGATCAGCTTGCGGGGACGGTGGATGAGATGTCGGCCGGGGCGGAAGAACAGTCGGCCCAGACGGACGAGGTCGCCGCGGCGATGGAAGAAATGTCGCGGACCATTCTCGACAACGCCGAGACGGTCGAGCGCACCTCTCAGCGGGCCGAGCACACAAAGCAGGCGGCTCGGGAAAACGGAGACATCATCTACCGGACCATCGAGAAGATGGAGCAGATTGAGGACGCCGTGGAGCAATCCACGAAAACGGTGGATCGACTGGGTCGCTCCAGCGAGGAGATTGGAGAAATCGTCGCCACGATCGACGATATCGCGAAGCAGACGAACCTACTGGCCCTCAATGCGGCCATCGAGGCCGCCCGGGCCGGCGAGGCGGGGTCGAGCTTCGGCGTGGTGGCCCAGGAGGTTCGCGACCTCGCCGAGCGGACGGCCCAAGCCACTGAGCAGATCGAGGCCGTAATCGCGGACGTGCAATCAGAGGTGCAGGCGGCCGTGGACGCGATGAACGACGGCTACGAGGAAGTAAAGCAAGGCATTGAGCTTGCCGACCGGGCCGGCGGGGCGCTCGACGACATGATAGACGACGTCCAACAGGTAGCCGACGACATCGACAATATTGCGGCCGCCACGCAGCAGCAGTCCACGACCAGTGAGCAGATCACGCAGAGCATCAACGAAATCTCGTCGGTGACGTCGCAGAACGCGCGGGGCGTAACCAGAATTGCCGACTCCACGGAGAACCTGAGTGCGCTCTCGAACCGCCTTATGAGCACCGTGGAGTCGTTTACGCTTGAAGACGAGTCGTCCAACGCAACCATGCCCAAACTCTCTTCGCCGACGAACGGGCAAAGCGCCCATTGAGATGGTGTGGCTTCACAATCGTAAACGCCATTCTTAGAAATGGTGCGCCCTGTCGGCGCATCTGGACGGTGATCTGCCGCTCCCCAACGGATCTTCGATCGGTCTGTCTGGGTCCAGAGGCGCTCTCCATCGTTCGGGGAACTTCATGATTTCCCCGCATGGTCTTCGAGGTCCCGTTCTTGCTTTCCTCGGAACGATTTCTCGACGCTGGCAATCTGTGTGACTTTTTGAGATTAACCGCCGGATGCTGCTGGCCAGAG
>CAYULG010000274.1:0-3564 GCA_964445365.1 uncultured Salinivenus sp.
GTCCTGTCGCCAGCCGGCCGGTAGAAGAACCTGGCGCTGGCAGGCACAAACTCCGATGGGAAGTCAACTGTCACCGAGGCCTCCTGTCCCGGTCCCGGCAGCTCCGACGGATTATTGAGCGTAATTCCCGGTTGCTCAATGGTGAGCGAGACCGGTACGTCCGTGGTGTCCTGGTCGGGATCGTTCGTCACCACACGAAGTAGCGCCTCGTACTCCCCGGGCGGCGTGCTTGTACCGGAAAACTGCACGTCGACCGAATCCTCCGATCCGGGGGCCACACTTCCAGACGCCATCCTCGTGTCAAGCCACGAGGCCCCACCACAAAGAGAGGGGCGATCGACACCGCTGGCCGAGAGGCTGTAGTCCCCGCCACTCTCGCCGGTCCACGTCGATACCACGACGGTGAGCGTTCCGTCCTCCTGAGGCGTATACGTCAGACTGGAGGCCGAAGAATCCGTGTTGGTGTTCTGTGCGGTTAGACCGTCGGAAAACTCCGAAAACGGGGCTCCGTCCTCCACCTCCCCGAGGGCAATGGCAAGATTCGGAATGATATTTCCGGAGGTGCGCTCGACATCGAGCGTTACCTCCTGCCCTGCCGTCCCGACCGTGCAGTACCAGTCGTAGCCGTCGTCCGGGCTGGACCATCCGATTTCTTCCGTCACCGGCTCTGCCGGGCCGAGGGGACCGTCGTACTCGACGGGCTCGTCGCCGTCAGGGATATCGGTTTTGGATGTGGCTTGCGACGTGGTCGTTCTCGATGCGATCTGGACCTCGTAGGACAGATCGGCGACATCCTCCCCCGTCGCCACATTTGCAATCTCAAGCGACTGCTCGCTCGAGTCCCCCAGGACCAGTGTCTCGCTCAGCGACTCGGGCTGCACGTCCACCTCGGGGGGGGAGCTCGGAACCTGAAAGTAGAGGGTTTCCTCCGTCGTCTCGGACGGTGTGCCGTCGTCCGTCCCGCTAAACGTTGCGGCGTAGGTCTCTCCCGCCTGGGCCGAAGTGGGGGAGAACGCAAAGGAGATTTCTGCGGGGTTGCCATCGCTGACCTCGGTCGTGAAGTTTGGAATGTCGTGCGAGACGGACGCACTGACGGTTTGGGTCTCTTCCGGCCCCGTGAAATTGACCGTGTCCCTCAGCGTCCCTCCCACGTCCGCCGTCAGCGTATCGGCGTCGGGGAAGTCGCTCGTAAGGGGAGGCACGTTCGAGGCATTCGACACGTCGAAACAGAACCGCTGCTCGTCGAGATAGTCGACCCCGTCTTCATCGCCGCCGGGCCCATCGTACGCGGTGCCCGTCGTGTCGAAGCGGCCAACGAGGGCGTATTCTTCACCGTCGCCCTTGTTGACCCCGACCGTTGCGGGGGTCCCCCCAAACCCGTCGGTTCCCCCAGAGGCGTCGCCCGTGGTCCACTCCATGTTGCCGTACGCCAAACAGAGGTTCTTGCCTTCGGTCGTGAGCGTGTCGGATTTTTTGCTGAGAATAACCTGAAAGGTATTGAGCTTGTCGGTCCGTTCGTTATAGTACCCCACACTGTCCCACGTAACCACCAGCCGCTCCGCCTCGGGATCAACCTGGTAGTACACGATCCCGGTGTCCGTTGAATCGGCCGATCCCCTGGTGTCCACGTCCGCCCAGAACGGAGCAATCATCACGTAATTCGACGACGGAAACCCCTCGGGCGTAAACGTGGACTCGGCGCTTCCAAAGGACAAGTTCCCGTTGTTGTTGATGTAGATCTCGGTCCGGGTCGAGTCGTAGAAGACGAAATCAAACCCCAGGGAAATTGCATTGGTGAATCCGTCGTCGTTGGCCGATAGCGAATCCTGTCGCATGCTGTCCACGGGGACAATCAGGCCCTCCTCACTGCTCTTCACAGCTCCAGAAAGGCGCCGACGTGGCGAAACGGCGCCCGTCGCTTTTTCGGTTTCATTCGATTGAAGCTCCCCCTGGCTCTTGAGGCGCTGGTACTTCTCGGTGCCGGGCTCTGCCTGAATTGACGGGTCTCCGGTCTCTTGCGCCCGTACCGCTGACGGCTCGATCAGAACAATCAGAATCGGAACCAGCAGTAAGAGGGAGAACTGGCGAATTGAGGTGCTGTGACACTGCCGACGATGCGGGAGTAGGCCGTTGTTAATCATAGCTTCGGAATGCGCATTTTGCTGGATTGCGCGACGTGAAGGACGGAGAAAAGCAATCAGCGGAAACGATGACCGAGTGCAGAAAGGATGGACGCACTCAAGTTATCCATGTCGCCCTCTACGCACCGGAAAGGAGGGACGAACGGATTTGCTCGACATGGTTCTCTGAGAGCTTCTCCGGTTGGAGATGAAAAGACCGCGGAATTCTACTGAAGCCCGAGTTGGAATTTTCTGTCTACCATTAAGCTGAGAATTCCGCAGCAAAAACGCAAGACGTGGGGGGACAGGCTAGGGCTATCGCATCTGTCAAACGACCCTCTCTGTTCGGTACTGTGGTAGGTTCCGGTCGCCGAACGGATTCCGAAAGCCTTCGGAACGGCGAACCGGACCTACTTGGCGCCCGAGCATCCTGGATTCGGTGGATTTTCGGGTTTGACCGCTCCGACGTTTCCTTACAAGCAAGGAAAACGTACTCTCGTCAACAGATGCGATAGCCCTGGGGGACAGGCAGAGCGATTGTATGTTTGAAGCCGTATCGAGCGATGGAGATTCAGCTGCGTTTGGTCGCGAGCAAAATGCCGGGACCGCGTGTGAGAATGGGGGAAAAGAGATCTGGGATCTCCAGGAGCGTGGGGGCACTGACATTCTGCCCCTGGGAAACGGGGCGAGCACCCGTCGTCGCTAAGATGCGATTGCCGGGCAGGGCCGAGGCAGTCGCGCGTTCGAGTGCAGATGGAGGAGGCGGCTTCGTCCCTATCTTTCCGTTCCTCTATGCTCGAGTGCCGATACGTATGGGCGGGGAGTGGTCGATCTGCTCCCCGCAGAATCGAGCCTCTACGTTGAGACGACGATGCAACTGCCATGCACGAGGGCCACTCCTACGTGCAGAGACGAGGGCCAAAGAAGCCCGACGCTTTCTCGTTCGTCTCGCCTTTCGCGACAGCGCCGAGCAGGTGTTTTCCACGGCGGGACGCACGCGACGGACCTACCTGTGCGACGAGATGTCCCTGGAGCCAATGGGACCACCAGCGACTCTCATTCTGCGGAGACGTCGTCTCGAAGCGCGATGGACAAGGCACGCGGCGGAACGGCACCGGTCCGACCCGGCCCGACTTGAACCGGCTGCAGTCTCCAGGACCCCTCAGGGGGAGCAAGCCATTCCGAGTGGAACGCAACGGAGCCGAGGCGCCCCGAACGAAGCAAAGAAGTGCTCTCGGAGCGGGGAGCTGTCTGGCGGATTAAGCGTGCGCAACTATCTTCCGGGATGCTGAACGCCCGGGTGACGGCAATGTCCTCCCACGGTGAGAGAGGCGAGTGTAGGGTCCCCTTCTGATGCGTCGACCGACCCGTCCTACCGAACCAGCACCAGTTTCTGCGTGGCCGTGAAGTCCCCGGCCGTCATCCGGCAGAAGTAGACGCCGCT